>CAIYDY010000326.1 GCA_903925015.1 uncultured Acidobacteriia bacterium | reverse complement strand
CTACCTGAACTGCCCTTTCAACAAGGTTGAGTATGAGCGTTTTGTCGACGAACTGCTCGCAGCGCACGCAGTCGAGGCCCACGTTCCGAACGATGTGCCGTATTTTGAATCGTGCCTGCCGATCGAGGAGATTGCTCGCCGGGGCCGCGACACTCTGCGCTTCGGCCCCATGAAGCCTATGGGATTGACGGATCCGAGGACCGGTCGGCGCCCCTATGCGGCCGTTCAGCTGCGCCAGGAGAATTTGCGGGCGGACAGCTACAACCTGGTCGGTTTCCAGAACCATCTGAAGTTCGGCGAGCAGAAACGGATCATGCGCCTGATTCCCGGGCTGGAGAACGCCGAATTCCTGCGTTTCGGTCAGATCCACCGCAATACGTACATCAACGCGCCGTTACTGTTGACCGATACCTTGCATCTGCGCGAACATCCGGAGGTATTCTTTGCCGGACAGATTTCGGGGGTTGAGGGCTATGTGGAGTCCATCGCGACCGGTCTTCTGGCCGGACGGCTGATGGCTGCGCGGTTGGAGGGCAGGGAAGTGCGGGCCTTCCCGCGCGAGACTGCGCTGGGCTCGTTGTGCCACTACATTTCGCACGCCGACCCCAAGCACTACCAGCCAGCCAACATCGCCTTCGATTTGTTCCCGGCGCTGGATCCTCCTCTCAAGGACCGGCGCGAACGGCAGACCGAGACCTGCCGCATCGCTTTGGCGAAGCTGGAAGAGTACCTGGGCTGAGATCTGGTCTGAGATGACGCTTGCGGAGTCCATCGACGCCTATTTGGGTGAATTGACCCGGTCCAACGAATCTCCCCACACCTTGCGCAACTACGAGGCCGACCTGCGGGATTTCGAGCGGTACTTCACGCCGCCCGGCGGAACTACTGCGGAGTTGGACAATTTCGACCTTCCCTTGATGCGGGAGTGGCTGGGCAGTCTGTATGACCGGGAGCACCTGCCGGCAACGATCCGTCGGAAGCTGGCGTCGGTGCGGTCTTTTTTCCGGTTCCTGTCGCGCGAAGGCTGGGTGGCGGTAGACCCCGCGCGGTTGCTGAGACTGCCAAAATCCCCCAAAGCTTTGCCGGACGTGCCCAACGAGGAGACCACGAACGCGGTGGTGGACGGCGAACTTCCCGTTTCCATCGAGCGGCCCCACCCCAAGCGCGACAGGTTGCTGCTCGAGCTGCTGTACGGATGCGGGCTGCGAGTCAGCGAGGCGGTCGGACTGGATTTGCAGGATTTGGACCGGGCCGAGCAGTGGCTGCGGGTGCGAGGCAAGGGGCGCAAGGAGCGCCAGGTGCCGTACGGGGGCAAGGCGGCGGATGCGCTGGCGGGGTATTTGGCCGAGCGCGAGCCCGGTGCGCATTCCGGCGCGCTTTTCCTAAACCACGAGGGGGAACGGCTGTCCGACCGAGGGGCGAGGGGAATCGTGAAGTTCTATGCGCGGTGGACGGTGGGGGATTCGACGATTCATCCACATACCCTGCGGCATGCTTTCGCGACGCACTTGCTGAGCGCGGGGGCGGACCTGAGGGCGATTCAGGAACTGCTGGGGCATGCCCGGTTGTCGACCACGCAGAAGTACACGCAGGTGTCGTTAACGGATTTGATGAAGGTTTATGACAAGGCCCACCCCCGGAGCGGCTGAGCCTGTTTTACTTTGTGCCGTTCAGCTTCCTGCCAAGTTGCTGCGCTTGCGCGCCGTACTCCGCGCTGCCGTCCAAGTGCTTGATTTCCCGCAGGCAAACCGATTTGTCCCCCGCCACGTATGCGACCTGGGCGAGGAACCAGCAACGGTACGCCGAATGCGTGCCGGAGTCTTCGGCTGACTTGGCGTCATCCAGCGCCCCGGTCAGGTTGCCCAATTCCAGCATCACGTAGGCCCTGAGGACGCGCACCGAGGAATTCATCGGATTGTTCGTTGTGAGGGTTGTGAGGTAGGCGAATGCCTGCGTGTGCTTGCTCTCCTTGATAAGGCCGATGACAGTGTCGACCACCTGGCGGTCACCCGTGGATAGGGTTTGGAGTGGTTCCTGGAGGGCCTTCAAGCCTAGGTCGAGCGGGACCCGCCCGCCTTGGGCTTGTGCCCCGAGAGGGCAGGTGGTCAGTAGCAGCCATAGGACGAGATGACGGGTCAATGCGGTATTTCCTCCGGTATCCAGACTCTATGGTAACGGTCGGGGGTGCTTCCGTCGATACCACCAAATTCCCAGTCCGATGATGACAACCGCCATTCCAATGCCGGTCGCACCCCGCTCAATCAGCGGTTTCAGCCTCTCCCACTGCGCGCCGACCGTGTATCCAAGGCATACAAACGACGCCACCCAGACCAGGCCGCCGGGGTAGGCATAGATGGCGAAGATACGGAACGGCACCTTGCTGATTCCAGCCGCCAGCGCTGTGAAATGGCGGATTCCGGCAAAGAAATAGCCGAAAAACAGCGTCCACTTGCCGTACTTCTCAAACCATTGCTCCACCTTGGGCAGGTGCGAATCCAGCAACGAGCGCGTCGGCCCGAAACGCTCCAGAACATAAACCGCACCCGTTCTGCCGAGGACATAGCTCAGAGTGATCCCGCACAAACTTCCGGCGTAGGCCACAGCGATTGCCGTGAACAGATCCAAGGTGCCCCTGCTGGCGGCAAGACCGGAAAGCACCAGAATCGTGTCGTCGGGAATCAGCGGACCGACGATCCCCAGTATCAGGAGCAGGAAGATCGCCAGATAGCCGTACTGGGTGAGAAAAAGCTCGATCAAGCGATTTCCGGCAAGTTCGCAATCTCTTCCCGGATGGCCGCGATGGCGGCAACCGGATCCTTCGCGCGTGTCACCTGGCGGCCGATCACCAGGTAGTCGGCTCCGTCGCGGAGAGCGTCGGCGGGAGTCGCCACCCGCTTCTGGTCGCCCTTGTCCGTGCCCGCGGAGCGCACGCCGGGCGTAACGATGCATGCGTCCGGACCCGCGATGGAGCGGATCGCGCTGGCTTCCAGCGGCGAGGCCACGATACCGTCGATTCCCGAAGCCATGGCCTGTCGAACACGTTTGGCCACCAGTTCGCTGACGGTGCAATCATGGCCCATTTCAACCAAATCCTTCTGGTCGAAGCTGGTGAGCACGGTCACGGCCAGAAGCTTGGTGTCGGAATCGCCACGGCCCTCCACCGCTGCGCGCATCACCTGGCCGACCGCGTGAACCGTCAAAAACGTCGCGCCCGACTTGCAAGCCACCGCGACGGCCCGCTTCACGGTTTCGCCGATATCGTAATACTTCAGGTCGAGGAATACCTTCTTGTTCCGGGCAATCAGGGAGCGGACATAATCCATGCCGGCGGCGGCGTAGAGCTCCATGCCGACCTTGTAGAAGGTTGCGGAATCCCCGAGCGCGCCGACAAGGGCGTCGGCCTCTGCTGCGGAATCGAGATCGAGGGCGACAATCAGCGGGTCGTGGTTCATAAAAATCTTATGGGTTTATTTTCGCGCGCCACCACCCTGCCGATCTTGCGGGCGGCTGGCAGGTCCTCGCAGAGTGCGTCCGCATCGGGTTCGGGCAGGGAAATCAGAAGACCCCCTGAAGTCTGGGGGTCGAACATCAGCGTCAACAGCGCCTCCGGGATTCCCTGTGCCGATTCCACGGAGCATTCGGCGAAGTCCCGGTTGTTGCGCAAACCACCGGGAACAGCCCCGGCTTCCACCGCTTGGAGCGCACCGGGCAGCAGGGGCACACGGGCGGTGTCGATTTCCAACGTGACATTGCTGCCCACCGCCATCTCCCTCGCATGACCGGCCAGACCAAAACCGGTAATATCCGTGCAGCCATGGACGTCGTATGCCAGCATCGCCTCGCACGCGGCCTTGTTCAGGCCGAGCATGGACGCGGTGGCGGCTGCGACGGACTCCTCCGACGCGATGCCGCGCTTGAGAGCCGTTCCGATTACGCCCGTGCCGATCGCCTTCGTGAAGACGAGCGCGTCGCCCACGCGCGCCCCGGTATTGGCTTTGATTTTTCCGGGGTGGATGGTGCCGGTGACCGCGTAGCCGAACTTGATCTCGGGGTCGTTGACGGAATGGCCGCCGAGGATTGCGCACCCGGCCTCGCGCATCTTCTCCAAGCCGCCGCGCAGGATTTCCCCGAGGATCTCCATGTCGGCCCCGCCCGGAAACGCCACAATCGAGAGCGAAGAGATCGGCTTGCCGCCCATCGCATAGACGTCGCTCAGCGAATTGGCCGCTGCGATGGCCCCGAAGGTGAAGGGATCATCCACAATCGGCGTGAAGAAGTCGACAGTCTGGACGAGGGCGAGATCGTCGGATAAACGATACACTCCGGCGTCGTCGGACGTATCGTAACCGACTAGGACATTCGGATTGTGGACGCGCGGCAGCGAGCCGAGCACTTGGTCCAACAACTTTGGACTCAATTTGCTCGCTCAACCGGCCGCTTTTACGTGCGCCGTCAATTTCCGGGAGAACTCCATGGGCCGCTTTCAGTATAGGATGCGCGTTCAATAGCCTGTATCATCGAAATATGGCGGTGATGGTCGAGTTGAGCACGCAATCGGGGCTGGAGCGCAAGCAGGATCTGCTGGCGGCCCTTCTTCGCGACATGGGCCAAGTGGTTGTGGCGTATTCCGGCGGCACCGATTCGGCTTACCTTGCGTGGATCGCCTGGCGGGAATTGGGTGACCGCGCATTGGCGGTGACTGCGGATTCCGCCTCGATTCCGGCCTCCCACAAACGCGATGCCGAGGAGTTTGTGCGGAAGTACGGCATCAGGCACGAGTATGTGGAGACGCGCGAGTTCGACAATCCCGACTACGTGAAGAACGGACCGGACCGCTGTTTCCACTGCAAGGACGAACTTTTCGATGTCCTGGGGCGGATGGCACTGGAACGCGGGTATTCCAACATCGTCTACGGCGTAAACAAGGATGATCTGGGCGACTACCGTCCCGGCCAGCGCGCGGCCCAACTGCACCAGGTGAAGGCTCCGCTGGTGGAAGCGGGTCTGACGAAGGCGGAGATCCGCGAACTTTCCCGCCAGGCCGGGTTGCCGACTTGGGACCGGCCCGCAGCCGCCTGCCTCAGCTCGCGGATTCCCTACGGTACGCCCGTCACGATTCAGAACATCAAGACCGTCGAGGTGGGCGAGGAGGAAATCAAGGCGCTTGGTTTCCGCCAGTTCCGGACCCGATTCCACGGCGAACTGGTGAGGATCGAAGTGGCGCGCGAGGAACTGCCCAAGGCGTTGGATCCTGCCATGGCGGCCCGGTTCACGTCGATCTTCAAGGGGTTGGGCTACAAATACGTCACCTTGGACTTGGAGGGCTATCGGCAGGGCTCTTTGAACGAAGTACTGGCCTCCCGCGTCTAGCCTGCTCCGGTACCCACCATGCTCGAAAATGTAAATCTGAAGCGCAGGATGTCGGGCGACGAATACGCCCGCGTGCTTCCGGGCCTCCAGCGGCGTCTGTACGATTTGGAAAAGACGTGCTGGGACAACAAGGTTTCCTCGATCATCGTCTTCGAAGGCTGGGACGCGGCTGGCAAAGGCACTTCCATCGCCACCTTGACGCAGCGATTGGACCCTCGCGGATTCAAGCTGCACGCCATGTCCCTGCCGCGCCCGTTCGAGTTGAACTGGCCCTGGTTGCGGAGATTCTGGCTACGGGTGCCCATGGCTGGAGAGATGGCCATTTTCGACCAGAGCTGGTACAGCCGGGTTCTGGAGGAACGCGTCGAAGGCTTGGTGCATGAGCGGAGTTGGCGGGCCGCCTATGGCGATATTGCCGATTTTGAACGCACGTTGGCCGATGACGGCACCGTGATCGTGAAGTTTTTCCTCCACATCAGCCGCAAGGAACAGGAGAAGCGTTTCAAGGTTCTGGAAGCGGATCCCCTCGAAGCTTGGCGGGTGACGCGGGCCGACTGGGCCCGCCATAAGAAGTACGCCGAGTACTTGGCCGCCGTGGAAGACATGCTGGACCGGACAGAGGAGGCGCATGCCTCCTGGACGATTGTCGAGGCAACTTCGCGCCGTTGGGCCCGTACCAAGATCTTGAGAACTGTGATCGCTGCGTTGGAGCAGCGTCTGGGCGGTTTGGTGCCTCCGCGTGAGACCCCGGAGGAGGCCGCCGCCGCCGACGCCGAGGCCGCGACCGCGGTCGAGCCGCTCGACGACGGTGGGGAGGCATAGGCCGCGTATGCTGGAAAATCTGGACTTATCACTTTCCATCCCCAAGGATGAGTACGTCGCCGAGATTACACGCCGCCAGATACAATTGCGTGAACTCGCGCTGCAGGTGTATGCGCGGAAACGTTCCGTGATGATTGTGTTCGAGGGGTGGGATGCCGCGGGCAAGGGCGGTGCCATCAAGCGGATTACGGAAAAGATGGATCCCCGGGGGTATTCGGTGTTTCCCATCAGTGCGCCGAATGTCGATGAGAAGTCCCGGCATTACCTCTACCGGTTTTGGCTGCGCTATCCGGAGGACGGCCACCTTGCCATCTTTGACCGTAGCTGGTACGGGCGGGTGCTGGTGGAGCGCGTCGAAGGTTTTGCGTCACCGTCCGAGTGGAAGCGCGCCTACCGGGAGATCAATTCCTTTGAACGGCAGATGCGCGACTATGGGACGATCCTGGTAAAGTTTTGGCTTCACATCTCGCGCGAGGAACAGCTGCGCCGCTTCGAGGAGCGCCGCAACACCCACTACAAGGCGTGGAAGCTCACCGAGGAGGACTGGCGGAACCGTGAAAAATGGCCGGCCTACGAGGAAGCTGTTGAGGAAATGCTTCTGAAGACCAGCACACGTACCGCTCCATGGACGTTGGTGGAAGGTAACGACAAGTATTTCGCCAGGGTAAAAACCTTGACGCGTCTGGTGGAGGCACTTTCTGAGGCACTGGACTACAAACCCCTCGATCCTTTCCTTCCAAGGGAAAAGATTGTGATCCGGGAAAAGCCGGTCAAGAAATAGCTCTGCAGCTTGGGACTAAGATGGGAATACGCCATGCGCATTCTCTCGTCCCTTTTATTTGTAGCGTCCTGCCTCGCCGCCGATCTGCCCTCGGGTGAAAGCCTCATCCAGAAGGCCTTCGAGGTTACCGGTGGCGAAAAGACGACCGCCAAATTCAAAGCGACCACCATGTCTGGCAAGCTGGAAATGGGTGGCGGCAGCTTGGTCGGCACGGTTTTGATGTACCAAGCCGACGGAAAGTCCTATACAACACTCGAATTGCCGGGTATCGGCAAGGTCGAGGAGGGCTTCGATGGCCAGACCGCCTGGGAGATGAGCGCACTGCAAGGGGTCCGGGTGAAGGAGGGGGCCGAACGCGATTTGAGCGTGCGCGGCGCCAAACTGACACCGCTCAGCGGTTGGCGAGACTCCTACACCGCAGTCAAGACGATCGGCGAGGAGGATGTGGACGGGCAACCGGCGTGGAAGGTGGAAATGACCCCGACCACCGGAAAGCCGGAGATCTTTTACCTCGACAAGAAGTCTGGCTTGCCTGTGCGGATGACGATGTCGATGCCCACGGCCATGGGGGAAATTGCCGTCGACCAGCGGCTGGGGGACTACCGCATGGTCACCGGTGTCCAAACCCCGTTTCTCATGGTCATGAATGCCATGAACCAAGTCATGACCATGAAATTTGACAAGGTCAGCTACGAGGAGAGCGTGCCGGAAGGCCGTTTCGACCTTCCGGCGGCTGTGAAGACGATGGTGGAGCGTCGCAAGAACGCTCCCAGGTAGTTTCAACGGCTATCCGATATCGTCGTCGTCGCCGTCCTCCTCCTCGTCCAGTTCTTTCTGGGCGACCTTGAGTTCGGGGAGATTTGCAGCCTTGAGTCTGACGTTGAATGCGGCGACTCCCCCTTTGGCAGTTGCCTCCCAAGTATCCATGGCCTTTTCCGCATTCCTGGCGACTGTTGCGATAGCGGTTGTCTGGGCGGCGGTTGGGCCGCTGTCGGTTCCGTCGAGATCCTTGTACAGCGCCGACGCTTGGCCGTTCAGTCCTGTAAGCGCAGCCAGTTGGGCCTTCACGTTCCTCTCGAATTCCGCTTTGTCGATACCGGTGAGCTTGGCGACCTGCTCCTCAATGGACCTAGCCTCGTTGGCACCCTCCGTGGTCCTGCTCATCAGACCCGCCAGTTTGACTTGAGCGTCGAACAGCCGACGTATGGACGCAGGGGTTGCGGTTACACGCGGGTCCATGGTGACGGTGAGCGGGGCTGTCTTCACTTCGCCGTCGACGGTCAACTTCACCGTATAGACGCCCGGCAGCGCGCGGGGCCCGTACGGTAGGCGCGGGCTGTTGAAGGGAATCGCGGCGATGGGGTAATCGTGGCGGGAGGAATCCGGTGCCCGGTAGTGCAGATCCCAAATCCAGCGGTGCATCCCGGCGGTCGAGGACAGGGTTCGCCCGCGTTTCGGCCAGTAGGCGGGAATGCTGAGCTGCGCGATGGCCTCCGGTGTCGGGACGATTTTGTCGTTCGACGTGAACTTCCGGACGGTCTTGCCCGCCGCATCAACGATTTCCAACGTGACCACGCCCTTGGCCGGTTCCTTGAGGAAGTAATCGATGGCGACGCCATCGGGCGGGTTCTCGCCGACCGGCTCGTCCGGGGGCAGGGGAGTGTCGGTATTGGTGTTCCAACGCACCCGCACCGCCTTGCCGGGCTTGAACAGAGTCGCTTTGGCGTCGAGTGTCGCCGCAGTCACCTGCCGCAGGGGCGTGATGTCGTCCAGAATCCAGAAGGACCGGCCATGTGTGCCCACGATCAGATCGTTGTCCTTGAGCCACAGGTCCCGCATCGAGGTGTGGGGCAGGTTGAGCTGGAGGGGTTGCCAGTGGTCGCCGGCGTCGAAGGAAACCCAAACGGATTTCTCGGTTCCCGCAAAGAGCAGGCCCTTGCGCACCGAATCCTCGCGGACCGTGTTGACTGGCGCGTCCTCGGTGATGCCGGTGACGATGCTGGTCCAAGTCTTGCCGCCGTCGCGGGTGCGGAGGATGTAGGGCTTCTGGTTGTCGACTCGGAACCGGCTCACAGACGCGTAAGCGGTGTCGTCATCGAAGTGCGAGGCCACCAGCTGCGTCACCTTGCTCCAGGGTTCGAGCTCCTTCGGGGAGACGTCCTTCCAGTGCAGGCCGCCGTCGCGGGTCAGGTGGATCAGGCCCTCGTCCGTGCCAGCCCAAATCGTTTGGGTGTTGCGGAAAGACAGCGCTAGCGAGTAGATCACGCCCCGCTGCTTGCCCGCATTGCGGTCCGCCGCCGCCATTTGGCCGAGGCTGGCCGGAACGCCGGGCTCCTGCCGGGCCAGGTCGGGGCTGATCTGCTTCCATGTCTGGGCCCCGTCCGTGCTCTGGAACACGACATTGGCCGCATAGTAGAGCAGGTGTGGGTCAACCGGGGAGAACATGATTGGCTGGGTGCGGTCAGAACGGAACTTGGGGTCGCGTCCGGGGGTTGGGGTTACGGACTGGACTTCGCCGGTCTTGCGGAAATGCTTCGACACCTGGCCGCGGCCGGCACCGTAGATGATGTCCGGGTTCAGCGGGTCGGGCGCAACGTAGCCGTACTCGATCACGCCCACCGGATGCCACTCACGGAAGCCGATGGCCCCGTCATTGCCCCGGCTCGCGACGCAGACGGAGCCGCTTTCCTGCTGTCCGCCGCAGACGCGGTAGGGGAAATCGTTCGTGGCAATGGCGTGGTAGAGCTGGGCCGTGGGTTGGTTGTACCAGGAGCTCCAAGTGCGGGCGTGGTTGACGGAGACGGCGGCACCCTGGTCGCTGACCAGCAGGATCACGTCGGGGTTGGTCGGGTTGATCCAAATATTCTGGTAATCGTCGCCACCGGGGGCGCCCTTGATGCCGGTCCAAGTCTTGGCACCGTCGGTGGAGCGCCAAGTCACCGTGCTGGTGCTGTAAACCACATCCGGGTTCTTGGGGTCGACTTTCGGGACAGGCAGGTCACCGCCACCGATGCGTCCGGCAGGACGGGTGTCCTCGGTGGCCTTGCTCCAGGATTCGCCCGCATCATTGGAACGGAAGATTTGGACTGTGCCCGCGGAAGCGGCAACGGCGTAGACACGGCGTGGATCTGAAGGCGCGATCGCGACGTAGACCTGCTGGATGGCTGGAAGGCCGGCAGTGACCTTGCGCCAGTTGCGGCCTCCGTCTGTGGTCTTGAACAAGCCGCCGTGCGTTCCCGCGTAGGCATTGTTAAATTCCCAGGGGCCTTGGCGTGCTTCCCACATGGAGGCGTAGAGGATGTCCGGATTCAGCGGGTCCATCTCCACGGACGACGCTCCGGTGTTTTCGTCGATGTAGAGGGATTTGGTCCAGGTTGCCCCACCGTCGGAGGAGGCATAGAGCCCGCGTTCGGCGTTGGGTCCGTAGGGGTGCCCCAGGACGGCGGCGTAGACATGATTGGGATTGCGGGGGTCTACTGCCAAGGCTGGGATTTGCTGGCCGTCACGGAGGCCCAGGTGTGTCCAGGTCCGTCCGGCGTCGGCGGAGCGGTAGATGCCGTCGCCCACCGATAGATCGGGCCGTTGGAGTCCCTCGCCGCTTCCAACGTAGACAATGTTGGGGTCCGAAGGTGCCACGGCGATGGCTCCGATGGATTGGGTGGGTTGGGCGTCAAATATGGGCAGCCACGTGCGGCCGTAGTCGTCGGACTTCCAGACGCCGCCATTCACCTGGCCGACGTAAAAGACATTGGGCTGGGAGGGAACACCGGCGGCGGCACGGGTCCTGCCACCCCGGAAGGGTCCGATGTTGCGCCAACGCAAGGGTTGGAAGAGGTCGGAAGGGAATTGTTGCGCGGATGCTGAAAGTGTGAGGAGTGCGGCGAGGAGGAGTCGCTTTGCCATATATGGATTATGGGGCAAGCGCTCGCGTCTGTACAGGAAGGGATGGGGACTACCCAGGGATGGTTGGCGGAGGAAGAGGGATTCGAACCCCCGAACGGGTTTCCCCGTCAACGGTTTTCAAGACCGCCGCCATCAACCGCTCGGCCATTCCTCCACTTTCCATACTACCCGATTGACTCCGACGAGCCGTCCAAATAGCGAAAAGGGGTGGGAGCTTGTGGCCCCCACCCCCGGCTTTTCCTGATGAACTTCGGATCTACTGCGGGAACGACGTCGGCGCGGCGATGCCACGCCAACCCGTACCGCTGAGAGCCTTCATGAACGCCACCAAGTCGGACTTCTCGCCAGCACTGAGATTCCGCTTCTTGATATGCGTATCAAGGTTCTTGTTCGGCGTGCCGCCCTTGTCGTAGTAATCGACAACCTCTTCCAGCGTTTTCATGCTGCCGTCGTGCATGTAGGGGCCGGTATGCTCGATTTCACGAAGGGTCGGGGTCTTGAACGCGCCCCAGTCGGCGTCATTCTTGGTGACAACGTAGCGGCCAAGGTCGGGATTGGGCTTGTCGAGACCCACGCCGATGTTGGTGTACATGTTCGACGTGAAGCTCTGGCCCTCATGGCATGCATCGCATTCGGCTTTCTGGAAGACCTTGTAGCCCCGGATTGCGGCAGGCGACATCGCGGTTGCCTGTCCGGCCTTCCACTTGTCGTAAGGTGCATTCCCCGAAACCACGGTGCGTTCAAAGGTTGCAATCGCCATGGCCACGCGGGCGGCAGTGGCTTCGCCATCGCCGAAAGCCTTGGTGAACAACGGCTTGTATCCCGCGATTCCGTTGAGCGTTTTCACCATGTTGTTGAGCGAATTGCCCATCTCGATGGGGTTTTGGACAGGGCCGAGCGCCTGGGCTTCCAAGGAAGCGGCGCGACCATCCCAGAATTGCGCATTGCTCCATGCGCGGTTGATCACGGTGGGGGCGCTGCGGCCGCCCTTTTGTCCATTGATGCCGGTGGACGTCGGTGCGCCGTCGGTAAAGGCGAACTTGGGGTCGTGGCAGGTGGCGCAGGAGACAGTGCCGTCGGCGGACAGGCGCTTGTCGAAGTAGAGGACTTTGCCGAGTTCGACCTTTTCCGCGGAGTAGGGGTTGTCCTTGGGCCAGGTGATCGGGAGCAGTCCGAGCGGTTCCTTGGGGGCTTTGGCGACCGTGGCCGCCGCAAACAGGAGGACGGCTGGCGACAGGACGCCAGCCGTTACGAGAGCCTTCTTCATAATGCCTTGGATGTTGCCCGGATTGTGCCGGAGCTACTTCTTGATATAGCCCTGCACGAAGATGGTCTTGGAGCCGTTGACCGATGTCTCGGTGCCGGTGACGGTCATGACCTTGGCAAAGTTGTCGGCGGCGGCGGCGCGGAACGTCGTTTGGCCGTCGCGGCGGAGGTCGTGTTCCTCATCGATCAGCAGGTAGATGTCGCCAGCCTTGGTCACGAGACCGATGGGCTGGCCGTTGGTCAGGCATTTCTTGCCGCAGGAGGAGTGCTTGTCGCCGTGCTTGCCGAGTTGGAGATAGCAGGAGAGGTCGAGGATTTCCCCGGTAACGGTGACAACCTTGCCCGCAACGGGCTTATTGTCGACAGCGGCACCCTTGGTGGTGTTCGACCAGGCTTCGGCGGTCTTGTCGCCGAGTTCGCCAGCCGGAGTCCAGCCGCCGGTCGGCTCCATGCCGGGTTGGAGGATGCTCTTTTCGGCTGCTGGCTTGCTCGCAGCCTTTGGCGCAGCCTTCTTATCAGCGGCCTTGTCCTGGGCCATTGCGATTCCGGTGGACAGGCCGGCGATCAGCAGTGTGACAGCGATTTTGTTCATAGTTTTTTGTTCCCTCTAGTTAGAGATTGTATACGGTTTCATCAGGCGGTCCACGTGCTTTGCGAGGATGTCGCACTCCACGTTGATCCGATCCCCCGGCTTTCGCGCCGAAAGATTCGTTGCCTCGTAGGTATGCGGGATGATGGCGATCCGGATTCGGGGTCCTTCAATTGCCGCTATCGTAAGGCTGATGCCATCAAGGCAGATGGAGCCTTTGAAGACAAAAAAGCGTTCGAGTTCGTCAGGCACCCGGACCGCAAGTTCCCAGTTGCCGTCTCCCAACGGCTGCAGCGATTCGAGGACACCGGTGCCATCCACGTGGCCCTGTACGATGTGGCCGCCGAGCCGGGTCACCGGGGTTACGGGCCGCTCCAGATTCACTGGGTCACCGGGGCGCAGGTCCTCCAAGTTGGTGCGGAGCAGGGTTTCCGGTGCCAGATCCGCGGCGAAACCGTCCGGACGCAGTTCCACCGCCGTAAGGCACACGCCGTTCACCGCGATGCTGGATCCGATGATGCTGTCTCCGAGGACTTCGGAACAGGCGATCGAGAGCCGGGCTCCCGAGGCATGCTTTTCGAGCGAGGCGACCCGGCCCAGCTCCTCAACAATTCCGGTGAACACTTAGGAGTCGCTCCCCGTCGGCACTTCCCTACGGATGTAGGCCTCAACGGCAAATTCGTCAGGGGGTATCTGGTGGATTGTGGTGCGTTCCAACCGGATCGCGTCAACCCGGCGCTGGCGGCCCGTCCCTCCGGCCATCGGCAGCGAATTCATGCCACCTAGGATCTTGGGCGCGTAATACAGGAAAACCTTGTCCACTACTTCGGCCTCAAGCGCGGCCCAGTTGACCTTGCTGCCGCCCTCGATCATCACCGAGAGGCACTTGCGCTGTCCCAGCAGCCGAATGGTGTCGCGGATGTCGACGCGACCGCGCGGGCCATCCAGAATCCGCACCTCGACGCCAGCCCCTTCGAGAGCCCTGCGCCGCTCCATCGAGGCCGCCGATGTGCCAATCACCAGAACATCTCCGTCGGCGGACTCGACCAGTTTCGATTCCAGCGGGAGCCGCAGCAATGAGTCAAGAACTACGCGGAGCAATGGTCGGGCGCGTTTCAGGCCGCTGCGGTCGGTGAGAAGCGGATCGTCCGCCAGCGCTGTGCCGATACCCGTAACCATGGCGTCGGTGGCGTGGCGCAATTCCTGGACATGGGCGCGGGCCCGTTTGCTGGTGATCCAGCCGCTGTTGTCCTCGGGCGCGGCAATTTTGCCGTCCAATGTAACAGCGCACTTCAACGTCACCAGCGGCCTGCCGGTGCGGATGAAATGAAGCCAGGCCTCGTTGAGTTTTTCGGCCTCGGCCCGGTAATCCGGGGCGGGTTCCACTGCGATCCCGGCAGCGCGCAGTTTGGCGAAACCGGCACCGGAAACCAACGGGTTGACATCCCCCATGGCTGCAACCACCCGTACAATTCCGGCTGCGATCAGGGCATCGGCACAGGGGCCAGTTCGCCCGACGTGCGAGCACGGTTCCAACGTGACGTAAGCTGTAGCGCCTTTCGCCGCTGGTCCGGCCTGTTCCAATGCCATGATTTCCGCGTGCTTTACGCCGTCCCACGTATGGAAGCCGCGGCCTACGACAGTGCCGTCGGCACCCACCAGGACACAACCCACCATCGGATTGGGCGTAGCGAGGGCGACGCCCTGTTTGGCCAGATCCAATGCTTCCCGCATGTGTACGAGGTTCATAAGTTATTTTGACGTCGCAGGCTTTGAAGTTGCAGGCTTTGAAGTTGCAAACAGGGAGTCGATGAATTTTTCCGGGTCGAAACGGAGCAGATCCTCCACTTTTTCGCCCACGCCGATGTACCGGATGGGCAACCCGAGTTCCTTGGCGATGGCAACCACCACGCCGCCCTTGGCGGTGCCGTCCAGCTTGGTGAGGACAATACCGGTGACGCCCGACGTTTCGGTGAACTTGCGCGCTTGTTCCAATCCGTTCTGGCCCGTGGTGGCATCCAGAACCAGCAGCACTTCGTGCGGAGCGTCGTCAATCACGCGCGATGCCGTCCGGCGCATCTTTTCCAACTCTGCCATCAGGTTGGTTTTTGTTTGGAGACGCCCGGCGGTGTCGACGATGACGTAGTCGACCCCGCGTGCCTTGGCAGCTGTCAGGGCGTCGAACATGACCGCGCTCGGGTCCGATCCGGTGTTCTGGCGGATGACCTGGGTCTCGGTGCGGGTTCCCCAAACCTCCAATTGCTCAATAGCTGCGGCGCGGAATGTGTCTGCGGCGCAAAGGAGCACGGAATGGCCTTCCGATTTCAGATGCGAGGCCAGTTTGCCGATGGTCGTCGTCTTGCCGGCCCCGTTGACCCCGACAACCATGACCACTGCCGGAGGGGTATTCACCCAAGCCAAAGGCCTGTCGTTGGCGACAAGAATTTCCAGCAGATATTCTCGGATCAAGCCGCGCAATTCGCTGGCATCGCCGACCAATTGCCGGTTCACGCGCTCGCGGATGCGCTCCAGGATGTCCTCGGTGGTCGAGACACCGATGTCGGCGGAAATGAGGGTGTACTCGAGCTCCTCCAAAAGGTCCGCGTCGATTTGCTTCTTGCCCGCGAGTACGTCCTCAATCGCCGAGACGAGGCCTTCGCGCGTCTTCTGGACGCCGTCCCGGAGTTTGTCAAGAAGAGACGGCTCCTGGGGAACGGTATTGAAGAGGGTCTGGATCATCTTATAAGACGATGGTAGCAACTTGGCATAATGGGCTCAGCCCATGACCAAATCCGAGATACTGCTTGCCCAGAAGGAATTCCTCTTTCCGGCCGTCTTCCATTACTTCAGCGAGCCGCTGGTTGTGGAGCGCGCCAGGGACCAATACGTTTGGGATGCCGATGGGAACCAGTATCTGGATTTCTTCGGTGGAATTGTCACGGTCAGCGTGGGGCATTGCAACGAGTCCGTCAACAAGGCGGTCCACGCGCAAATCGACAAGCTGGAACATGTGTCCACGGTGTTTGCCAACCAGCCCCAAGTGGCGCTGGCGCAAAAACTGGCGCAGATCAGCCCCATCGGGGGACCCACAAAATCGTTCTTTTCCAACAGCGGCACCGAGGCGAACGAGGTGGCGATTCTGGCCGCGCGTTGCTACACCGGTTCAACGGAGATCGTGGCCCTCAGGCACGGCTACCATGGCCGCAGCGCATTGGGAATGGGGTTGACTGGCCAAGGCGCTTGGAAATTGGGTCCACCGCAGCCCGGCATCACGCATGCCGTGAATGCCTATTGCTACCGGTGCCCGTTCGGGCTGGAGTATCCCTCCTGCGACGTACGCTGTGCCACGGATGTGGAACAGGTCATCCGCACCACCACCTCGGGGCGTATCGCCGGATTGATCGCGGAGCCCATCCAGGGTGTCGGCGGATTCATCACACCTCCCAAGGAGTACTTCGGCATCGTGGCGGAAATTGTGCGCAAGTATGGCGGCATCCTGATCGCCGACGAGGTGCAGACCGCGTGGGGGCGCACTGGCGGCAAATGGTTCGGCATCGAACACTGGGGGGTCGAGCCGGAAATCGTCACCAGTGCAAAGGGGTTGGGGAACGGTCTGCCGATCGGGCTGACAATGGCCCGCGCCGATGTGGCGGATTCCTTGAAGGGCTTGACTATTTCGACCTTCGGCGGCAATCCAGTGGTGACAACTGCTGCGAAGGCGGTGTTGGATTACGTTGAGGAGCAGAATCTTCCCCGAAACGTCGAGGAAGTGGGCGGGTACCTGCGCCAAGGATTGCTGGGTCTTCAGGAAAAACACCAGCTTGTGGGCGATGTCCGGGGGATGGGCCTCCTACTGGCACTCGAATTGGTGGAGGATCGTGTCACCAAGGCTCCCGCCACCGCTGCCACCGCCCGGTTGCTGGAAGCGGCACGGAAAAACCGGATCTTGATCGGTAAGGGTGGCTTGTACGGAAACGTGATTCGCATCTCACCGCCGATGAACATCGGGAAACCGGATGTCGACGAGTTCATCCTTCGTCTGGATGCCAGTTTGACGCAGGCGGCGACCGTTTAAACAGCGTTAACGTTAAACGGGTCCGTGATAGACTCGTTTTCAAAGAACCGAAGTTACCTGAAAAACGGTGACGGTGTGAGCGTTTGATGAAGACGAGACTTGGCGGACAGACCTCCCTGCGGCTGTTCCTCCTATTCACAATTGCTGTTTTGCCTGCAATCGCAACGGATCCCGCCCGGCGGACCGTGCGTGCGACAGGACTTGTCCGCGCGGTCACGTCGGTCACGATTCTGGTGCCCCGGATCGAGGGACTGGGCGGGAGCCAGACCTTGATCGGCATGGTTGAAAACGGCGCACTGGTTGACAAGGGCGCTCTGCTGGCCTCGTTTGATAGGGCCAACGAAATGAAACTGTTTCGTGACGCCCAGAGCCGGTTCGACGACGCGGATCATTTGATCCAACAGAAGAAGGCGGAGCATCTCGGGAACGCCGAAAAGCGCATTTCCGATCTTGCACAGGCCGAAGCCGATCTCAAGAAGTCGGAGATCGAGTTGCGCAAGGGACCCGTGCTCAGTGCCATCGAGCGGGAGAAGAACCAGGTGCGGCTAGCCGATGCGCGGGCGCACGTGGCGAGTCTCCAAAAATCGACGAAGGCGCGCGAGCAGGCTGACAAGGCCGAGATGCGGATTCTGGAACTCCAGCGTGATCGGCAAAAAGTCGCGGTTGAACGGCAGGTTCGAAATTCCGAAAGGCTGTCCGTTCGGGCTCCTCTCAAGGGCATGGTCGCGCTGCAGAATGTGTATCGGAACAACTCCATGGGGCACGCCCAGGAGGGCGATCAGGTCTGGTCCGGCAGTCCATTGATGAAGCTGTTCGATCCGACCTTGATGGAAGTTGAGGTTGCTGTCGGCGAGCCGGACGGGGCGGTTTTAGTGCCCGGTGCCAAGGCGGTTGTTCATTTGGACGCATTCCCGGATGCTACTTTTACGGCTCACTTCAGCTCGGCGAGCCCCGTGGCTACATCGCCCCTTGGAATTTCCGTGAAGACCTTTATTGCCCGGTTCCGGTTGGACCAAAAGGACCCCCGGTTGCTCCCGGATTTGTCCGCCGCCGTGGATATAGGTGTCACCCCGTGAGCGTTGCGGGGCTGATTCGGGTCGCAATTGCGGTGCTGGTTCTGGTGGGAGCCGGTTACGCGTTCCGCGAGTTCCGAAAGACCAAGCAGGCTGCGGAGTTGCCAGTGGCGACCGCGCACAAGGGCGAATTTTTGGTATTGATCCGGTGCCGGGGCCAACTGCAGGCCCACCACTCGGAGCAGTTGGCGGCTCCATTGGATGTGACCGATCTCCAGATAGTCTGGCTGGCTCCGGCTGGCGGCGAAGTGAAGAAAGGCCAGCCGTTGATCAAGTTCGACCCCAGCAGGACCCAACAGGAGATCAAGGACCGCACTTCGACGCTCGAACAAGCCCTATCAACTCTGGAACAAGCCATCGCTCAGTCGAGAATTACGGAGGATCAGGACCGACTCGATCTTTCCACTTGGAAGTACACCGTGGAACGGGCGAAGCTGGAGGCTTCCAAACAGGCGATCATGAGCAAGATTCAAGGCGAGGAAAGCCAGATTGACCTGGGTGTCGCCCAGCAGCGGTTCCGGGTGCAGGAGGCTGCGGTTGTAACCCACAAACGTGCCTACGACTCGCGCATTTCTGCACTGGAACGGGCCCGCGACAACGCTCGGAGGCTCCTCGATTTGGCCAATGCCCACCTTGCCCTGATGGAGCTGAAGAGCCCCTTGGACGGCATCGTGAACTATTTGCCCAACTACTCGCAGGGATCTCTCAACGCACAGCCCTTCAAAATCGGAGATCATGTGGCGGCGGGCCAGATCCTGGCCGAGATCCCGCAAATGAGCACGTTGGAATTGGACAGTAAGGTCGAAGAGGTGGACCGGGGGCGGATCGCCCCGGGTACCAAGGCGTTGGTCCGGGTCGATGCGTTCCCTGAGCGGGTCGTGGCAGGGAGGATTTCCGGGATCACGCCCTTGACTGAGCAAAGTTTCAATGAATGGCCTCCAAGCCGAAGCTTCCGGGCCTACATCGCCTTGGACAGCCCGGATGCGCGGATGCGGCCGGGCATGAACGCAGGGGCGGACTTGATCGAACGGCGGATCCCGGACGCTGTCAGTATCCTTGCCAAGGCGCTGTTCACGATCAACGGACGTTCCGCAGTGTACGTCAAGGCTGCGGGGCAGTACGTGCCGACATTTGTGGAAGTTGCCGCAAGGAATCCAGACGAGGTGGCTGTCCGGGGCATTTCCGGCGGTGCGGTTGTGGCTCTGGCGGAGCCGCCCAAGGAATCCAAGTGAGTGTAAAGGCGGCATCCGGAGGGCGGAAATGGGGTAGGTGGCTGTTCGCGATGGTTGTGGTGGCGGCCTTGGCATCCGCCGCATTTTTGTACGCCATGAGGGCGTGGCGCGATATTACTGGTGCCAAGACGGAAATCATTCCGACGGCGAAGGTCCTCCTCGGCGATGTCACGTTGGAGGTCAGCGCGCGCGGGGAACTCAGAGGGGGAAACCCGGAGGTTTTAATCGCACCGATGACGGGCGGCCTCGACATGCACCTGACGTCGCTCAAAGAAAGCGGCAGCGAGGTGCGGGCAGAGGAGGTGGTGGCCGAGTTCGACACGACCGAACAGGAATACAGGCTCCGCGAAGCCGAGGACGACTTGGCCGAAACGGAACAGCGGCTGCTCTACGTTCGGTCATCCAACGAGGCGCAGGAGGAGGAAGACCGGTTCCTGATGTTGAAGGCAGCAGACGATGTGACATTGGCAGAGCTGGAGGTTCGCAAGAATCCCCTGCTGCCCCTGTTGACCGCTCGTCAGAATACCTTGGCGTTGGACGCGGCCAAGGACCGGTTGACGCAGTTGCAGCACAATATCGCCAATCGCCAGGCCACGGATTCGGCTGGGGTCGCGGTCCAGGAGGCTGCCAAACGCCGGGCGGCTTCACAGGCCGGCACCGCAAGGGAGAATATCGAGGCGATGACCCTCAGGGCCCACCGCGACGGTTACGTCTCGATCAGGCAAAACACGAACCAAAATATGACCTTTTTCGGGATGCAGTTGCCTACCTATCAGATCGGCGACACGGTCCGTCCGGGCATGGCGGTGGCTGAGATTCCCGACCTTCGGAACTGGGAAATTGCGGCTAGGATCAGCGAACTGGACCGAGGCCACATTTCGGTGGGTCAGAGTACGGGGATTCGGATCGTAGCGGTACCGGGACGCCAATATCTGGGGCGGGTGAAGGAGATGGGTGGCACCAGCGGGCCGGCGTGGAACCGTGTTTTTGATTGCAAAATTGCGATTCAGGATCCATCGATCGAACTCCGGCCCGGTATGAGCTCCAATATTGTTATTACGACGGACCGGCTGAAGGGGGTTCTGTCCCTGCCAGCCCAGGCACTCTTCGAAAATGACGGCAAGTCTTTCGTGTACGTCAGGGAACGGAATGGCGGATTTTCCACCAAGGCCGTCACACTAGTGCGTCGGAACGAGATGCGGGTTGTGGTGTCCGGGTTGGAGGAGGGTCAGGTTGTGGCGCTCTCCAATCCCACCGAAACCGCGAAGAAGAAGGCTCCCGCAGGGGGAGCGATGCAGGCACTACCCAAATAGGCTTTACCAAGGCGGAATTCAAATGATGATTGTTCGCTACATGTCGGACTTCGCCCTAGCGGCCACAAACCTTTGGGCGCAGAAGACCCGCACGGTCCTCACCGCTCTGGGTATTATCTTCGGTGTCGGGGCTGTCATTGGGATGCTCGCAATCGGGGCGGGGGCCCGCGAGGAATCGATGCGCTTTATCGAGACCTTGGGTGTGCGGAATCTGCTAATCGAGGCGCGCCCGGCTTCCAGCGATCAGGAACTGCAGCAGCGGCGGCGATCCTCGCCGGGTTTGACACAGCGCGATGCACGTGTTCTGGCAGCCAATGTTGAGGAGTTGGAGTTGATTTCGGCGCGGCGGTCGTTGCACCCTGCACAGGTGTTCCCCAAACCGACGCCGGATTTGCCGGAATTGTTCGGTGTCCGGCCCGCGTATGCGGCAATCCACAACTGGAAGTTCGCCGAAGGGCGTCAGTTCGACGATGCGGGTGACGATGCCAGTGCCGCGGTCTGTGTGCTGGGAGAGCGCGCCAAAGTGGCGATTCTGGGTTATGATTCCGCCGTTGGCAAGTTTGTCAAGGTCAACGATACTTGGCTGCAGGTGGTTGGGGTCTTGCAGAACCAAGTCAGTTCCGGGTCCGGAACGGCCCAGTCGCAAGACCCGAATTTGGTCATCTATATCCCGCTGAACACATTCCAGTACCGTTTTTTTGACCGGGGTGGCAATTTGAAGGATGAACTGGACGGGGTGGATATCCGGTTGAAGGCAGGTGCCGACAGCGTTGCCGCAGCCAAGGTCGTGTCTGCGATTCTGAGCTCGACGCACCATAAGATCCCTGACTTTTTAGTCACAATCCCGGCCGAGTTGCTGGCTGAGCAGCAACGGTCACAGTCGATTTTCACTTACGTTATGGTTGCGATTGCGGCGATTTCCCTGTTGGTCGGCGGCATCGGCATCATGAATATTGTTTTGGCGACGGTGTTGGAACGAACGCGCGAAATTGGAATCCGCCGCTCCATTGGCGCACGCCGGAGCGATATCGTGCGGCAGTTTCTGTTCGAGTCGGTGTTGATATCGATCGGGGGTGGCGTAGTGGGGATAGGCTTTGGGTACTTTCTTTCGTGGCTGATTGCCCGCGCGGCGGAGTGGAAGACGATTGTAACCCCGTCCTCGATTGGCATTGCGTTTGGAGTGTCCGTGGCTGTAGGTGTGCTTTTCGGTATTTACCCCGCTAGGAAGGCGTCCAGAATTGATCCCATTGAAGCGCTTCGTTACGAGTAAGATTTCCTTCTTGGCGGCCGTCCTGTCTGTGGGATTCGGCTTGGAAGCGGCGGAACCGCCACTCCAGGCGTTGATTCCGGCCCCAGTTGCAGGCTGGCTCAATCATAGATTCCATCCCGAGACCGTTCAGGTTCGGGAGGTTCGCGGAATCGCCGAGCGGATCAAGGACGGGCACTTGGCTTTGACGATCCGTGAGTTCCTTGAATTGGTCCTCCGGAATTCCACCGACATCAACATGACACGGCTGGATGTCTACACTGCGGCCGAGTCGGTGAAATCAAGTACGGCGGTGTTTGATCCTTCGGTCTCGATGGGGTTCAATACTGTCCGGGCGGTATCTCCGCAGTTTTCCCAAATTGCGGGCGCCTCCACTCTCAGCAGCTTGAACCAGAATTCGAATATTAGCTTCCAACAGCTGCTTCCGACCGGCCAGAACGGGAGTATCGGCTTCAGTACTTCCCGGAATTCCACCAACAGCGCCTTCAATTTGTTCAATCCCAGCATTTCGGGAGCGTTGAATTTTTCCTTGACGCAGCCCCTCCTGCAGAATCGGAACCGGATCCAGTTCCAAGGGCCACAGCAGATTGCCCGGACACAGCTAGTCATCACATCGAGGCAGAGTGAGGCCCGGATCGCGGATTTGGTGGCGCAGGCGGCGGGCCAGTATTGGGATGCTGTCCGGGCACGGGACAATATTAAGGTGTTAGAACAGACTCTGGCACTGGCAAAGAAGTCGTTCGAACGTGACAAACTGGCTTTGGATTTGGGTGCGTTGGCGAGCTTGGATATTCTGCAGTCGGAAACGCAGGTGGCCGAGCGGAAGCGGGACTTGGTTCAGGCCCAGTACGCGTACCGGTCGTCCCTTGATGGATTGAGGCGGCTGATGGGGGCGGATTTGTCGCCCGATACCAGAGCGGTGGAAATCGTGCTGGGCGATGACCCATCGGTGCTGCCAGGCCGGGAGAAGATTTTGCCCTACGAGGAAGCCTTGACCGCAGCGCTGCGAGTCCGGCCGGAGATGGATGCGGCACACCGGCGGGTTACCGTGGATGACTTGAACGCTAGGATTGCCCGGAATCTGATGACGCCAAGGCTGGACCTAAGCGTCCAAGGCTCGGGCTTGGGTCTGGCTGGGCGGCACGTGGTGACGAACAATGGCTTGGGGATCGGTGCCGGTCCGGCGGTTTCGGGTGGGCTCTCCGACACGCTGGGACAGATCTTCGGATTCAATACCCCGACCTACGGAGCGTCTCTGCAATTGACCTTGCCGATCAAGAGTACTGCCGCAAGGGTTCAGCTGGCGGACGCCCTGATTTCGAGGACACGAGACCAATATGCCGAGCGCCAAGTACAGCAGCAGATTATCCAGGATGTCCGGTTGACGCTCAATGCCTTGGACCTCGCCAAGGCTGGTATTGAGGCTGCAACCTTTGCTCGCGACTTGGCTCGGCGCAATGTAGAGGCAGAGCAGCAGAAATACGAGCTGGGAACGATTTCGGCATTTGAGCTGCTGGATTCCCAGAGCCGACTCTCGGCGTCAGAGAGTGCGGTCTTGAACGCCCAAGTGGCCTACCAGCAGGCGTTTGTTGGGTACGAACGCGCCACATGGAGTCTTCTCGAGGGGCTAGGAATGGTTTTGGAGGTTCCGAAAGCCCGTTAGCGGTCGTTCAGGGGGCTAGTCCAAGGTTTCGGGCTTCAGCTCAATGTTGGCCTCGCCAGCCTGTTTCTTCTCCCAATATTTTTTTAGCCAAGCTTCCCAACTCTTTCCCGCGGCGGTGTCGCGTCCTGTGAACGCCAAGCCTTGGATTTCCGAATACGACACAGTGACCTTGCGGGCTTCGTTCTTCGGGAAGAGCCGTACGAATGAGGTGCCAAGTGTTGCCCCGGTCTTGCGGTCGAAAATGTATCCCTCGACCGAATCACCGGATTTTAGGGAGATTGTCACATCCCCGCGATAGTCGAAGGCCTTCTCCAAGCCCTCGCGGAGTTCCTCCTCGGATGCGGCAGCCCATACTTGGCCTTGCAGGAAATGATGCTCGAAACCGGGTACAACTTCGAGTTCTTCAATGGCTTGCAAGTTCGGAAGTTGCATGTTTGGCCTCAGTCTTGAGTGTCAATTGCACCAGACCGGCGGGTGCGTGGACAGGTTTGACGGGTTCCTCCAGAAGCTTGGCCGCCTCGGGATCCCGGTACAGCGCGAAATTGGCACGGACGAGCTCAAAAAAGCCCTTCCACGATCCGAACTGGTGGCTGACGGCCGTTGCCTCATATCCGCTGTGAACCATGCAGTTGGCGCACTTTGGATTTCCAGACTCCGTTCCGTAGTCCTCCCACTTGGTTTCCGCAAGGAGTTCTGCGAAGGTGTCCGTGTAGCCGTCCTGGAGCAAGTAGCAGGGTTTCTGCCAGCCGAAGACGTTGTAGGTTGGCATGCCCCATGGGGTGCAGACATAATGCCGTTTCCCCATTAGGAATTCAAGGAAGAGCGGTGACATGTTGAACTTCCAAGAGGCCTTCCGGTTGGAAAGGATCGAGCGGAAAAGCCGACGGGTGCGCCCGCGTCCAAGGAAGTGTTGTTGGTCGGGGGCCTTATCGTAGGAATAGCCCGGGGAAAGCATCATGCCTTCGACCCCGAGGTCCATCATTTCGTCGAAGAACGATCTGACACTCTTCGGGTCGGCACCGTCAAACAGCGTTGTGTTTGTCGTCACCCTGAACCCTGCCTCGACTGCCACGCGTATGCCTTCAATCGCCTGCTCATACCCGCCCTCCTTGCAGACGGAGAAGTCGTGGTGTTCCTTCTGGCCATCCACGTGCACTGAGAACGAGAGATATTTGCTGGGCTTGAAAAGGTGGAGCTTCTCCTTGAGCAGCAGCGCATTGGTGCACAGATAAATGTACTTTTTGCGTGCTACCAAGCCTTCGACGATTTTGTCGATTTCCGGGTGCATCAGGGGCTCGCCACCGGGAATTGAGACCATCGGGGCTCCACATTCGTCGACGGCGCGGAAACAGTCCTCCGGCGAAAGATTCATCTTCAGGACGTGAGCCGGATATTGGATCTTGCCGCAGCCAGCGCACGCTAAATTGCACCGGAACAACGGTTCCAGCATGAGAACGAAGGGATACTGTTTTCGTCCAGCCCACTGCTGTTTGAGCACGTAGGTGACGACGGTCCACATCTGGGAGACAGGAACTGCCATTTCTTCAGTGTCTCATTGATCCTGCGGCGCAACCGTGTGAGGCTACAGATCCGCCCCAGCCATGGCGTTACTTAGCGGGTGCCGGCCGTGTGGTCGAGACCGCCGCGGCGGTCTCCCTCAAGCGTTTGGTGTCTTCGGTGAGCTTGCGCGCAATTTTTTCCGCCACGTCGACCATGGCTCCGCGGAATTTTCCACCACCGCTCTCCATCATCGCCGCCCAAATGATGTCCCCATCGGAGTTGATCATCCGAACTGACGCCCGTGCATCCTGTCGACGTTCCTTAATGATGCTTGTCTCGTTCTGCGTGAGTCCGGCGCTCCGGTTGCTTTGGTTCGATGTGGCGGCACCGAGGATCGCCCTCGAACTGGAACCATTGCCGTCGGACACATGGAAGCCCAGAGAATCGGTGGTGTGGTGTTCGTCCGTGAACACCTGCTCGTCGGTAGACCCCTTCAGTACAGCGTCTGCCCTCTCAGGATTGTCCGTTACAGCAAATAGGCCCGTGTTTTGAATTGCCGCAATCAGCATGTCACGCATTTGTTCTCCGACTTCGCCGCCCGAGAGAAGATCGACATAAATTCGGCGGACCTGTAGCAGACCTGCCGGCGGACCGGTCAATTCAACCGCGGGCAACAAAGGTGTTCCGGCAAGAGCAACGCTCGCAGCCAGTATGAATCTAGCCCTTGCCCGCACGCCGAGCCTCCTCATCCTGGTATTCGACTCGTTTTCCGGTACGGGCCTCGAGCGACACCAGCAGTGCCCGAATATCCGCCTTGTCCACTTGGAAAACGATTACTTCCCGTTGTCCGCCCTCCATATAGCCCACGGTCAGGAAATGGGCCCGCCTCTTTGCCAGCAGGAACAGAGGTGAGATCAGGACCGCTTCGATGTAGCGCCTATCCACCTTCATACCGTACTCCAAGGTTTCAATACTGGAGTACGGCACTGTGACGAGTTGGCGGCGGGAACGCGGTAGGAACCGCACTTCCATGGCATCCTTGCCATGCACATCGACTTGAACTTCGCAATTGTTGGGTATGCCGGCGAAGGTCCCTCCCATATAGTGGACCCGACTGCCGTTGTCTCCCGCCTGTAGCAAGAGCGGGAGAGCGAGCATTGCCTTCAAGGCCTGTCGCATACCTAATTGGTATCAGTTCCGCGGACCGGTTGCCATTCCTCCTTGCGAAATCGGGAGGTAGGTTGACCGGCCCGCAGCCAGCCTTAAAGTTTGAAGCTGAAGCTCATGTCGGCAACCGCCTTGGTGGGCTTCCCGTCGGCGGTGAACGGCGTGAACTTCCATCGCTTCAAGGCCTGCACTGCCGCGTTCATGAGCACGGCATTGCCAGCTAGCGGTTTGACCTCATCCACGTTTCCGCTGCTGCCGATATGGGCCTCCACTTGCACTGTGCCTTCCAAATGCAACTGCTTGGCCATAGCGGGGTATTCGGGCTGGACCTTTTCCTTCGCAGCCTTCACCGCCTCGTTCTGGCTCACGTGGACAACCACGTCCTCTGCTTTGAGGGTGCTGGTCCCGATGAGCGCCGTTAGTGCCAAAGCGGCGACCGATAATGCAGTCATAAATCCTTTGTATGTTTGTGACATGTTTCCTACCTCCATGCAAACTGTTCTGAATGCTTCTCCGAAGCCATGTGGTTAGCGCCACCGCTGAAGCGGTTGGAGTCGCCGTAGTGTTGGGCTGAAGCGGAATTTGTGCTTCTACGGGCCTTTTGCCTCTTCCCGTCCGATTCATCGCCCATCCCGAGCATTGCCCGCATCTTCTGGACGGCCGACTGGAGATGCTCGGCCTCAGCCGACATTTGTGCGCCCGCGCTCGCGCCCTCTTCAGCGCTGGCGGCGGTTTGCTGGGTAACCTGCTGGATTTGCAGGATTGCCTTCGAAATCTGCTCGATAGCCCTCGCCTGCTCCTCGCTTCCGGCGTTGACTTCGTTGGACAGCCGTTGTACTTGTATTGCACTGTCTGTTACTTGGCGCATTGCAGCTGCTACCTCGTCCAGTCTCACCTTGCCGGTCTTGGAATGCTGGATGGATTCCTCAATCAGTCCGGAAGTATCCTTTGCCGCCTGGGAGCAACGCTGAGCCAAGTTTCTGACCTCGTCGGCGACTACTGCGAATCCCATGCCCGCCTCGCCGGCCCGTGCCGCTTCGACGGCCGCGTTCAGCGAGAGAATATTGGTTTGGAACGCGATCTCGTCGATGACCCGGATAATCTTCGAGATCCTCTCGCTCGAGGTTGAGATGTCCCTCATTGAAACCAGCATTTGCTCCAACTTCTGATTGGCTTCTGTCAAGAGGCGGTTTGCGTCGTTTGTATGTTCCGCGGCTTCCCGGGAACTCTTGGCATTCCGCTGGACCATGTGGTTGACTTGCTCCGCAGACGCAGAGGTTTGCTCGAGTGACACAGCCTGTTCCGATGCACCTTGCGCCAACGACTGGCTGATTGACCCCATTTGGGTGGCCGCCCTGGCCACCTCCTGGGCACCATCGGTGACCTGGGTTCCCATGCCCCCCAAGCCAGCAGCCATCTGCTTCACCACGATGCTGATCAGGATCGAGCAGCCAATCGTCAAAGCTAGAAATATGAACGCGAGCAGCCGGGTCGAATTGGCGGTTGCTTGGACTTCCACTGCATCGGCCTTGGTCCTTTCGCGCTGGTTGTTGAGGAAATCGCGGGCGTTCCTCTGTAGATCCTCGTAAGCTGGAAGCAACTTTTCGCCAACCAGCTTCAAAGCGTCGCTCATCTGTTGCTTTTGGATCAGTTGCAGGACCTGTTCGCTTACGGGCTTGACCGCCAGCATCTTTGCCTGAAGGTCTTGGGACAGGCGCTTGTCCTCAGGCTGGTCCAGCAGTTGGTTCAGTTCTGAAAAGAGACCGTCAATTCGGGTTTCAATTTCCCCAACCGCTTTCCGGTCCTGTTCGACCCCGGCTGTATCGCTGAGAATCGAGTGCAGGAGAATTGCGCGCTGCCGCCCGCTGATCTCGACCAAGTTCTCGACCAGCTGGCTTGTTCTGTCCGACCGGGCGGCGAGACGGTTTGCCACTCTGTCCAATCCTCCGTTTAATGAGCTCATCGCCCGCATCGACGTGAACGCCAATGCTGCGACCATCAGGAGCAAGGCGGCAAACCCGCCAACAAATTTCGTTCGAAGTGTCATTAGCCTTCCCTCAAATACACTTTTCATCCGGCCTGGAAGCCGGGAAACACGGACGTTTTCTTCGCCCGATGTACCTCTATCGGCAGGCTGGGCCGAAAGGTTTAGGGTCGAAGTTGGGTCGAACGATATTTTTATTGCACGTTCAACTCCGGGGCTCGGCACTGAAGCTCCGTTGCACCCTGGATGGCGGTAAACTGGGATTTGTTGCCGAACCGGACGGTGGTATAGCGTGTCGATCAATGTTTTGAAGGACATTCGCAAGTTGTTCGCTCGCGTCGATGCGGGTCAGATCCGCGAATCGGCATTCCGGGACGTTCAGATTGGTCTTATAGCAGCTTCCCCGGACGATTACCGCAGGATGGAATCGTTCTTGGTTCCAAGGACCTTGCCAGTCCAATCGCGTGCCAGGGCGCAAAGCTCCTTGAGAATCGTCGACGATTCAGCCACGCGCTACGACGTTGTCCTGTGTGGTCCGGGAGTTCCGCTGCCGAGGAACGGTTTCCTGTTCGACCAAAATTCGTGTGAGTCCGTCGTGGATCTGATTTTGGCCGAAAGTGAGGACTTGGAACTTGCCTTGGCCCGCACTTTCCCAGCCTTCCGCACTGCCGTGGTCGGAAGGTTGATCCAGCGTGTGGCACGCGAGAACGCTCTGTTTTCCATCGTTACGGCTCTGCCAAACGTCATTCCCAGCATTATTGAGCTGCCATGGGCGGTCGGCGAATTCGCATCCGACACGGCATTTCTGACCATGAACCAAATTCGCTTGGCCCTGATGCTGTCTGCGGTTCACGGCCATCCTGTCGGTTACGCTGATCTCAAGGTAGAGATTGCCGCAATCGTTGCCGGAGCATTCGGTTGGCGGGCGGTCGCCCGTGAACTGGCTGGAAAAATCCCATTGGGTGGGGGACTGATCCCGAAGGCCGCCATTTCGTTCGCCGCGACCTGGGTGGTTGGCTTGGGTGTTGACAAGGCCCGGAGAACAGGGGAGACGCTGACGCAGGCGGAACGTGTTGCGGCGTACGGCTACGCGCTGGACAAGGGAATGGACGTTGCCGCCGAACTGGTAGATCAAAGTTCGCTCCGCGGGGTTTCCAGCCCCGGGTAGGTCCAACTATGGGAATAGGAAGAACAGAACTCCTCCGGGTCCGGCTACTGACGACCGTGATTGCGATGATAATGATCCCCAGTCTTCATGGAGCGCGAGTGGAAATCGTGGAAGGAAATCCGGCGAGCGCCGTCAAGGTTTTCCTGTACGAGGATTTACAGTGCTCGGACTGCCAAACGCTTCGAGAAATTCTCGACCAGAAACTGTTGCCAAAATACGGCAGGCGTGTAGCGTTCATCCACAGGGACTTCCCGCTGTCCAAGCACGAGTGGGCCCGTGACGCCGCCATCGCCGGGCGCTGGATTTACGAACGCAATCCGAAGGCTGGAATCGAGTTCCGCCGCGAGGTGCTTTCCGAACAGAACCACCTGACCGTCCACGGCTTGCCGTCGTGGCTGCGCCAGTTTGCACTGCGGAACCACTTGGACCCCGACGGGATCACCAACTGCCTCTCGGACGGTCGCCTGATCGCGGCTTTGGAGCAGGACATTCAGGCCGGTGCCGGACGCGGTGTCAAGAAGACTCCAACTGTGTACATCGGCAATCAATCGTTTGTGGAAACAATCATCTACGAGGACATCGCCCACGCACTCGACGTCGAACTGGGGCACTGATTCGGACCCGCACGCGCCGGTTCCGTAGAATAGGGTGGTGAACGCAATCGTAACGGGCGCAAGCCGCGGCATCGGACGGGGAATCGCACAGGAACTTTCGAAGACCCACAACGTGTTGGCCACTTATCTCGGGAGCCTCTCCCACGCAGAATCCCTGAAGGCCGAAACTGGCTGCGAGATCTTCCAATGCGATATTTCCAAGCCTGCGGACCGGGCCGCACTGATTGACCGGGCCCGCGAACTTTTTCCCGACGGACTCGACCTGCTGGTGAACAACGCCGGAATCGCGCCTAGGGAGCGCCACGACGTTCTCGATGCGACCGAGGAGAGTTTCGACGAACTCATGGCCACGAACTTGAAAGGACCCCACTTCCTCACGCAGCTCGCCGCCCGATGGATGCTCGAAACTGCCAGCGGGCGGATCATCTTCGTGTCCTCCATCTCCGCCTTTACCGCCTCGGTCAACCGGGCCGAGTATTGCATTTCGAAAGCCGGGGAAAGCATGTCCCGCATGGTGTTCGCCCAGCGTTTGGCACACGAGGGCATTCAGGTTTTCGAGATCCAGCCCGGCATCATCCGGACCGACATGATTGCCAAGGTTGAAAAAATCTACGACGAAAAAATCGCGGGCGGCCTGCTGCCCCAGCGCAGAATGGGCGAGCCGTCCGACATCGCCAAAGTGGTCCGCTCCATTGCCGACGGCCACCTCGACTACTGCGCCGGACAAGTGATCCATGCCGACGGCGGTTTCCACCTCCGTTCCCTGTAGCCGAGACTGCCCGGATGTCATAATCAAAATTCTCCGCATGCCCATCCGCAGCATGACCGGGTTTGCCAGGGTGTCCCGCCCGACCCCCGTTGGCGAACTGACGCTCTCGATCAAAGCCGTGAACCATCGCGGCTTGGATCTCCACTTCCACCTGCCAGGCGACTTTGATCCGGTCGAACCGGCCTTGCGCTCCCTGATACGTTCCCGCGTTAGCCGGGGACACGTCCAAGTACAGGGCTCGCTCAAACGCCAAGCCGACACACAGATGGCAGTGGCTCTCAACGAGTCGCTATTCCGGGGTTGGCTTGCCGCTTTCCGGCTCGCTGCGGAGATCGCTGGCATTGACGCGACGCCGGATCTGAACGCGGCTTTGCGGGTTCCGGGGATGCTTGACCCACGGGGTGTTCCGACAACCCCTGCCGCGCTCGACGACGCGGCGTTTGAATCCGAAGTATTGTCGGTCGCTCGCGACGCTTTGGAGGAGCTGGACTCCTTCCGGCTCCGTGAAGGAGCGGCAACGGAGGTTGAGATCCGTGCGCGCACAGCCTCCATCCGCGACATCGTGTCCGGGATGGAGGATATTCGGACAAGAGCTCTTCCCGCATTCCACAACCGCCTGCGTGACCGGCTGGGGGAATTGCTCGGCGGTGTGCAGATCGAGCCTGCTAGGCTGGCACAGGAAGCGGCGCTCTTGGCCGAACGCAGCGACATCAGCGAGGAATTGGTCCGCCTCTCCACCCATGCTGTCCAAGTGGAACACCTCCTGAGTGTTGCAGGCGAAACCGGCAAAAAACTCGATTTCCTTCTTCAGGAGATGAATCGGGAAACCAACACAATTCTTTCGAAGACGGGTGGCTTGGGTGAGCAGGGACTAACCCTGACCGACTTGGGCCTCGCTTCGAAAGCAGAAATCGACCGCATCCGCGAGCAGTCCCTCAATATAGAATGACCGGAGTCTTCATCATTTCCGCCCCGTCGGGTTCGGGTAAATCTACCCTTGTTTCACGCTTGATGAGTGAAGTGCCGGGCCTTACATTCTCGGTATCCTACACGACCCGAAAGCCCCGCGGTCGGGAAATCGATGGCGAGGCATACCACTTCATTGATCGCCTGGAGTTCGAGGACCGTCTCCAAAACAGCGAGTTTCTGGAGCATGCCGAGGTTTTCGGCAATTACTACGGTACCCACCGAAGCGCTCTGAAGATTGCCGAGGACAGGGAATTGGACTTGGTACTCGACATTGACGTGCAAGGTGCGTCACAATTGAAACAGACGATTCCCGACGCTGTAACGATTTTTATCCTCGCTCCGTCGAGGGAGATCTTGGAACAGCGGTTGAGGTCCCGCAGTTCGGATAGCGACGAGACCATCCGCCGCCGACTTGCGGACGCGGCGCGGGAGATTCGCGATTACAGCCGGTACGACTACGTGCTTGTCAACCAGGACCTCGACGAGGCGGCGGAAACGCTCAAGTCCATTGTCAGGGCCGAACGGGTTAGGCGTGTGCGGGTGGAGGACAGGATTCGTCCCATCCTTCGGACCTTCGACGCGGCGCTAGGGTCGACATAGGCCCATCAGGATTGCGGGATGAAATGTCCCGGGGAAGTTGAAAAGATAATGACCGACGCACCAATTCGCAACAACATGCACTGCTCGATTCCGGACGACCCGGACCAGAGCACCTACCGCTTTATCATTGTGGCCGCCAAGCGCGCCCGCCAGTTGCAGAGCGGGCACCGCCCAGTGTTGCCGACGTCTTCGCGGAAGTCGACCGTGATCGCGATGGAGGAAGCTAGACGTGGGCTGATCAAGTACGATATTCCGGTTGTCCTTGCTCCGAATGTCCTGCCCGAAGATCTCAGTGTGGAGAAGTTGGCGTAGGCTTTCCAGCCGGCGCGGCAAACCATGCGGATCGTTCTGGGCGTGACCGGCGGGATCGCAGCGTACAAAGCTGCCGAACTTGCCCGCCAACTTGTCCGGAACGGCCACGAAATCACAGTTGTCATGACCAAGGGGGCGGAAGAATTCATCCGCCCCCTTACTTTTGCCTCCCTGACGGGTCGCAAGGTCATCACCGATCTCTTCTCCTCGGCCAGTCCCGATGCCACCCTGTCCAGCGCGGTGGAGCATATAGGGGTTGCCCGCGAACACGATTTGTTGCTGGTAGCTCCCGCTACGGCTGACGTCCTGGCAAAGTTTGCCCATGGCTTGGCTGATGATTTTCTGTCCACCCTTTATTTGGCCTTTGACGGCCCGGTAGTGCTTGCTCCAGCAATGAACGATAGGATGTGGTCACATGCGGCGGTCCGGGAGAATGTGGCTGTCTTGCGGGGTCGGGGACACGCCTTGGTGGAGCCGGGCGACGGGTATCTCGCTTGCGGAACTGTTGGCCCCGGGCGTTTGGCCGAAAGCGAAAAAATAGTGGCTGCCGTGGAAGACGCACTGCGGAAACGCCGCACCGACTTGGTCGGGCAGACGATCCTGATCACGGCGGGCCCAACGCGCGAGCCCGTCGATCCTGTCCGCTATATCTCGAATCGTTCCAGCGGGAAGATGGGCTATGCGCTTGCCGAGGCAGCCCTGGCGCGGGGCGCCAGGGTGCTGCTGGTGAGTGGTCCGGTGAACTTGCAGCCTCCGGCTCGTGCGGAGGTCGAGCAGGTGCAGACCGCGGCCGAAATGCGCGATGCGGTGTTTGCCCACTTGTTCGAGGCGACGGTCGTCATCAAGTGCGCCGCGGTGGCTGACTTCCGTCCGGCAACCCCCTCCGCGCAAAAAATTAAAAAGACCTCCGCCGACCGAACGTTGGAACTGGTTCCGGTACCGGATATCCTGGCTGAACTGGGCGACGGCCCCCGCAATTTCATCTTGGTCGGTTTCGCGGCCGAGACAGAAAACCTTCTCGACTATGCCCGTCGCAAGCTCGAAGGCAAGAACTGCGATATGATCGTCGCCAACCGTGTTGGTGGCGACGGGTCTGCGTTCGAATCCGAATCCAACGAGGTTCTTCTTGTGTTGCGCAACGGAGAAACCATTCCTGTGGACCGCGCACCCAAGCGGGTGGTTGCCGACCATATTTTCGACCAGATTGTGAAATTGGGAAAGTAGATGGGGACGGAAGATCTTCGTGCGCGACTCGAGTACTATAGGGACCTTGGCGTCAAGGATCTGTACCGACGCTCGACTCGGGTTCCAGTTGTCGACGCAGTCCAAGTCCCCGAGCCACTGTTGAAACCCGTTGAGGCGATTTCTGTGCCTCGTGCAGTGCCGATATCCACGATTGAGATTCCAAAGGTGATCGACATCCAACTGCCTGGCATGGCTCCGGAAAATGACACACTGGACCGGATCTGCTCCGACATCGGCGATTGCACGCGCTGCAAGCTCCATATTGGTCGGAACAAGATTGTCTTTGGCTCGGGGGATCCGGCAGCGAGGCTGGTGTTTGTGGGTGAGGGTCCGGGCGCGGACGAGGATGAACAGGGCCTGCCGTTCGTCGGCAGGGCGGGGCAGTTGTTGACACAAATGATTGAGGGCACGTCCGCCAAAGAAGGCATTTCAATCAAGCGTGCTGACGTTTATATCTGCAATGTGGTGAAATGCCGTCCGCCGGAAAATCGCAACCCCGAGCCGGATGAGATGGAAACCTGCGGGCAGTTTCTGTTCCGCCAATTGTCCGTGCTTCAGCCCAAGGCGATTTGCGCACTGGGTTCAACGGCAGCCAAAGCCTTGTTGGGTGGCAAAGATGGCGTCACCAAGCTCAGGGGTAAATGGCACAAGTGGCGCGATATACCGCTCATCGTCACCTACCACCCGTCCTACCTTTTGCGCGCCTACAATCAAGACGCCAAGCGCGAGGCTTGGGAGGACTTGAAGAAAGTCCTGCATTTCGTCTACGATTAGGCCCCCGGGGAACGGGATTGCCCGCGCAATCCCGTTCCCCTACTGACTACCCTTCCAGCACGTCCTTGCAGAACTTCACACACTTGGAGATTTCCGCCAAGGTGTTGGAACCTTCCGGTACGGGGTACTCCAGTTCGATGGTTGCTTGGAATTTGTACTTCTCAGCTTTCATGAGGAGTAGGATTTCCTTAAGCGGAGTATCCCCCTGGCCCCACGGCATGCCTTCGCCCATGTTCTTCTTGCGGTCCTTGAGGTGGACATGGGTGATCCGGGTGTGGTTTTCCTTGATCCAATCGGCAGGCGAGAAGCCGTTGGACGCGAAGAAGTGCCCGATGTCCACATTGGCTCCGTTGTACTTGGAGTACCAGAAAGCCTGTTCCCAAGCTCCCAGCCTGCCGAATGCCTCGGGATTGGTCAGGTTTCCGTGGCCATGGTAGCCCACCATCAACTCATGCTTGGTCGCAAATGCGCCGAGCCGTTTCGTCTTGCTGACCGGAATCTCACAGGAAATCGCAACGGCACCGAGCGCCTTCGACATCTGGAAGCAGTAATCGATCACCTCGTCGCTGGCGGAATCGATCTTGTCGAACTTGACGATCTGGATTTTGACGCCCGCGTCCTCGTACTTCTTCCTGAAGGCCTTGAATTCGTTCATGGAGCGCGATAGGCGCCACTTTTTCAGGGCCGCTATCTCGGCCTTCTGAGCTGCTTCCTGTTCCGTCGTCAGTGGTGTTCTTCCCGCAACCGGTGCTTCACCAACGCCGCGGGCCGCTGCAGCCGGCGCACCGAGGAAGGCCTCGATCGGCTGCGACCGCAGTTCCGCGGCATTTACGTTGACCTGTGCCAGGTAGACCAGCAGGTCGTCGGCGCTGCTGGGCATCCCGTGGAGGCTGTAGGGGATGTTGATGCCAACCTGAACGCCGCCGAAATTCGAATTGGGCTTGGTGGCCGCCAATCCCGTGGCACTGCCGGCGAGTCCCGCCAGCGCCATCTTGCCAATGTCCCGTCGTGTGATTTCCATTTGTGATCCTTATTTCGAGAGCGAAAAGCCGTCGATGTGCACTTCCAGTTGGTGGTTCACGCGGATGCCCGCGATGCCATCGGTCTTGCCAACGGCACTCTTGGCGGCGCTGTGGACGACCGTGCCGTTGATGACGAACTCGACCTTGTCAGTGCCGACCCGAACTTCCAAGTTATTGGCGGACTTGCCCGATTCATCCGGCTTCCTGACTGCGTCATTTGGCGTGCGTCCCACTACATTGGTCGTTGTGGCGTCACCCTCGCGGTGCTTGATGAGCCATGTGCCGTTCTGCGCCACAAGGAAATAGAGGTAATTCTGCTGGGGGCCTTCCAGATCGCTGCCGCCGAACACCAATCCGTAGTAGTTGGCGTGTCCACTCGGCTTTTGCAGCACGAAGCTGCCTTTCAGTGTGTAGGTTCCGGAACCCGAATTTGCCGGATTCCAGTACACTGCGGCCTGGGGGTTGGTGGCGTGGAAGCCGGTACCCATGGTTGCGAACTTGATGTCGCCGGGCGCATCCGGGTCGGAGGCCGAAGTGCTGCGGTCCACGCGCATCTTCCATCCTTTCGGGGCTTGGGCGGCCAAGGGTCCAACAGCGGCCAGGGCGATCAGCCCCAGTGCCAGATAGCGTTTCATGTTCGGGATCTCCTGTCGTTTGAATCGACTCGGCCATTATATAACCGTTCAGGCCTCATCAATTCTTGCCGATTGGACTATCCCTTCAGCTTCTCCAGCTTCTTGCGAACTTCGCCGGCGATCTTGCCATCCGGTGACAGCTCCAGTGCCTTATTGTAGGCGTCCCGCGCGGCTTTCTTGCTGCCGCGCTTGGCCTCGGTGTCGCCGAGCCTTACCCACGCTTCGACGTTGCCGTCGTTCCATTTTGTGGCGGATCGGAACCGGTTCGCCGCAGCCAGCAGCTTTCCGTTCTTGAAATACTGGTTCCCGATTTCGACATCCCGCTTGGACTTTACCGGGTTGAAACTGTATTGCTCTCCCGGTTCGAGCGAGGTGTCCTCCTCCGGTGGCAGCTGCTGCTGTTCGCCCACCTGAGGCGTGGGAGGTGTAGGGGGGGGCGGTAATAGTTGCGCCGAGAGTACTGCGGGAAACACATACAACGCGAGCTTTGCCAACCTGGGAGACCAACACCGCATGGTTCCAGTATATGAGGTTCAAAACGAAAAGGCCCGCCGAATTGGACCGGACGGGCCTTTCATGCTCTCCCAAAAATGCAAATGCTAATTACCGCCTGTGGCGGCAACTCCGGCCACGCCTGCCGATTGGACCCGGAGAGCCTCCGCGATCTTCGCCTCGAGGATCTTTTCGTCGCCCTTCTTGTAGCCCGCTCCGTAGTAAAGCACCTCTCCTTTCGGACCCAGCAGGTACGAGGACGGGGTGGTGTTGATTTGATAGTCCTTCATCAAGGCGCTCTGCGTCGCACCGATCAGCACCGGAACAGTGAAGTTCTTTACCATCTGCCAACCGGGAATCAGGGGAACCTCTTCGGGCAGGATGTTGATCCAGACCACCGAGAGTCCTTTGCCTTTGTACTCGTCGTATATCTTTTGGACTTCCGGAAGTTCCACATTGCAGTACGGGCAGCGCGGGAAGAAGAAATTTACCAAAGTAGCCTTGTTGGCGTAGTCCTTCAACGTCTTGCGCTTGCCATCCAACGTTCTCAGTACAAACGGCTTGAAGGTGTCGGGCGTCTTCACGACGGCCGCGCGCACAGCTGGCGGGCTCATCGCTAAGGCCTGAGCCGCTGGCTCGACTTTCCGAGTCGAGGAAATCAGATCCGGTGTCCCGACAGCATCGCGCTTGCCCGGCATCTTCAGCGTGTATCCTACCATCCAGACGTAGTTGGCAAAAGCCGCATCGCCTTCGTGAACGCCGTTCACGATTTCAGCCACGCTCTTGGTGCGGTCTCGGATCAGGACCTTGCCCACGCTGAATTGCAGCATGTGGTTGCCCTTGGTGTAGATAAAGCCCGGCGTCAATGAAATGCCAAAGCCTGGTCGACGGAATCCCAAGTCGTCACCGATCAGGTTCTTCGCCGGTACACCCTCGTCCCGGACAGCCAGCGTCATTCCAAGCCCCTTGATCTTTGGAGCGGGGTGGGATGCCCCGATTTCGATCATGTACTGGTCTTGAACCGCATCGAACTGGGTCAGTCCCTTGGTGGGAGCCGGGGCATTGTTTGTTGTGCCTCCGTGGGAGGTCCAGAAATTGTGATGGCCGCCCTGGGTCATCACATAGGTTCCATCGGCGAACAAGATTGTGTTGCTGCCAAGGTTCTGGAAAACCTGCCCCGACATCACCATGCCCCAAGTACCGCCACCGGGCTGCACCGAGTAGTCGGGATACTGGGTTGTTGGTGTAGCGCCGTAGCTGGTTGCGATCAAGTTGGTCTGGTGGTCGTTGCCGGATGGTGCCAGCAGGCTCAATCCGATTTGCGCGTTGTTGAACGCCGACCTTTCACTCTTTGGACTGCGGATCCAATAGCCGGCACCGACGCTGACATCCCCCAATCCGGACGTATGGAGCGTACCGTATTGAGATTGGTTGCGTCGACTGGCCGATAGGAACGGAATCGTTCCAGTCAGACTCCAGCGGGGAGTCAACTGGTAGGTCACGTTCACGCTCATCAAATTTGTCTTCGACTGTACTTGCGTACCGAGCTGCTCGCGTGAAAAGTTTTCTGTCGGACCACTGAAATGCACATGCGAATACACGTGCCGGAACGCACCTGTGACCGTCCAGTCACCGGGCTGCAAATATCCACTCGCTTCACTGCCACCTGACCCCAGACCGGAGCGTGAGATCACTCAACCTTGGGCAAAGGCCGGTCCAGCTGGCACGATTAGGCCAAGCAGGAGCGCAGCAGGCACGGCTAAAAATCGAAGATCCCTGTAGTTTTTCCCCACCGTGCCATCAGTATACAGGATCTTGATTTCAATCCAACAGTAGGCTTCTATTGCGTTTTGGCAGCACGGGTCGGGCTACTTGGCCTTTGGCGCAATGATGTCGCCCAGCACATCTGGCTTTGAATTGTCGCGTACCAGTTGGGGGTACTTTTCCCCGCCGTGGTAGTCGACGGCAATCGTCCGGTAGAATTCCCCGTCCTTCACGATGAACGAGATCGGAGCAGTATTTTCGACGGCATCGGTGACAGCGTTCTTGAGGACCGATGGCGAAAACTCCCGCCCGTTGACTGCGATGATCTTGGTTCCGGGGGTGATGCCTGCCTTGGCTGCCGGGGTCTCCAGCCGAACATCACCGATCTCTCCCGTTGCCTTGGCCACAAATCCGAGCGAATACTGCATGTTGACGGCCTTCCGCACACCCTCGACGGATTTCCAGTAGGCCGACGGCTCGGCTGTGTACACCAAGTTGTAGCCGCCGCCGGTGATTCCGCCAAGTGGTGCCCGTGGCGATGTGGATTGTATGCGATCGTTCAGGAACTTCGCCCAATCGTAGGCTTGCGTGGCATTCAAGGTCTTCACCACATCTTCGAAGTTATAGGTCTTGACCTCGGGAGTTCCACCCGGGCCGCCAGCCCAGAGCTTGCAGAAATCGTCGAGGGACTTCTTGCCGCCGCTCAGACGCCGGATTGTGACATCCGCTTCCAGCCAGATCAGGGTGCCTTCGGTGTAATAGTCGACGCTGCGGCGTAGGTCGGTGTAGTCGCCGCGCGATGCGTAGAGAACCTGCGCAGCAACGGCGGTATCGGCCAGTGGCCGCCATGTGCGTCCAATCTTGCCGTCAAGGG
>CAIYDY010000325.1 GCA_903925015.1 uncultured Acidobacteriia bacterium | reverse complement strand
GCTACAAGTTTTCGACTTACGCGACGTGGTGGGTCCGGCAAGCGATCACGAGGTCCATTGCCGACCAAGCACGCACGATCCGGATTCCGGTCCACATGATCGAGACGATCAACAAGTTGATCCGGACGTCCCGAGCCATGCTCCAGGAACTGGGTCGTGACCCAACGCACGAGGAATTGGCGCAACGGCTGGACCTGACGGTGCAGAAGGTGCGCAAGATCCTGCGGGTGGCGCAGGAGCCGGTTTCATTGGAAACTCCCGTGGGGGAGGAAGACGACTCGCATTTGGGCGACTTCATTGTCGACCGCCGGAGGGCTTCGCCGTCGGACCAGATGATCAACGTCAACCTGAACGAGCAGACGGCGGAGGTGCTGAAGAGCCTGTCTCCGCGCGAGGAGAAGATCATCCGGCTGCGTTTCGGGCTGGAAGACGGCAACGAGCACACCTTGGAGGAAGTGGGAATGGACTTCTCGGTGACCCGTGAGCGGATTCGGCAGATTGAGGCAAAAGCGCTAAGGAAACTGCGGCACCCGAGCCGCAGTTACAGATTGAAGACGTTCCTCGAAGAAGGATAGGCCATTTCGGCGTCGCGCGAACGGACGCCGGTACAATCGTACTGGCGCAGTCCAACGGGCGTAGAATGCCTTCGCAACCCATTCATACTACGGATCTTCTTGTCGGCATCGGATCAACCCTGTCCCAAATCCTGGTTGGCTGGATCTACTTCCGGGATGTCAAACCCCGCTTGGGGTCAGGGACTTCGAGGGTTGCGGCGGCGGTGCTGACCGCGGTCTGGATCGTCGTTGGTACTGGCATTGTACTGGACTTTCTCTCAAAACCCTACCGTGCGGCACATTTGCCGCCGGAGATCCGCAGTTTTGCGGTCGGCGTGGAGATTCTCTGGAGTTTCAGTTCGGGACTCGCTGCGTTGGCGTGGGTGCTGTGGCGTCCCAAGATCCAGCAATACTCGGGCGGTCGGCGACTGCTATTGAAATCGGCGGCGGCCGCGTCGGTGGCTGCACCTTTCGCCGCAGTTGGATACGGAACTTTCATCGAGCGCTCGGCCTTCGAGGTCAAAGAGATCGACCTGCCCGTCCGTGGCCTGCACCCCGATCTGTCGGGTCTCCGCATCGCGCAGATTAGCGATCTGCACGTGAGCCCGTTCCTGAGCATCCGGGAAGCCGCCAGGGTCATCGACATGACCAACGAGTTGCGTCCGAACCTGACCGTGATGACGGGCGACCTGATCTCGGAAATCGGAGATCCCCTGGATGCCGTGATCCGGGAGTTGGCCCGGCTGAAGGCCGATGCGGGAGTGCTGGGTTGCCTGGGCAACCACGAAATGTATGCAGAGTGCGAGGACTATACGACGGAACAGGCACGGCGTTTCGGCATCCAATTCCTACGCAAGGAATCCCAGCAGCTCCGGTTTGGCAATGGAGTTCTAAATGTGGCTGGCGTGGATTTCCAGCGGTTTTCGGAACGCAAGGGATACTTGAAGGGCACCGAGCACTTGGTGGTGCCCGGAGTGACCAACCTGCTGCTTTCGCACAACCCGGATGTATTCCCCTCCGCCGTGCGGACCGGCTTCGACGCCATGTTGGCCGGCCACACCCATGGCGGTCAGGTGACCGTGGAAATCATATCGAAAACCGCCAATTTCGCGCGGTTCTTCACCCCTTACGTTCGAGGGTTGTACCGGCTGGATGGACGGACCTGCTATGTGAACACCGGGATCGGCACCATCGGGATGCCTGTCCGACTGGGTGCCGCTCCCGAAATCACACTGATGCGGCTGACGCCGTCGGAAGGCAAGGGCTAGCGTGCGATATCTCCTGGTAAGCGACATCCACGGGAATTGGGACGCCTTGGAGGCGGTACTGCGGGACGCGCACGGGACCTACGACAAGATTCTGTGCTGCGGCGATTTGGTCGGGTACGGGCCGGACCCGAACAGGATCGTGCAGTGGGCCCGCGAATCGGTGGCGTCGCAAATCCGGGGCAACCACGACCGCGTGTGCTGCGGTTTACCCGGGCTGCTGGAATTCACGCCACTGGCCGAGGCAGCCGCTATCTGGACACTGCAGGCGCTGGCAGCGGACCACATGGAGTGGCTGCGCGAATTGCCCTCCGGCCCCATGGCGGTGGATGGATTCAGCTTGGTCCATGGCTCGCCCTTCGACGAGGACGAATACGTAATCACTTTGTCCGACGCCAATTCGCAGCGTGTGTGGCTCCGGGAGCAACTGACGTTCTTCGGCCACACCCACCTCCAAGGCGGCTTCGTGTGGCATGAAGGCAAGATTCGAGCTTTGGGTGCGCCCCCGCCTGGACGTGATTCATCGGTGGTGACGCTGCACGGGGATTCGATCTACCTGATCAACCCAGGTTCCGTGGGACAGCCCCGGGACTCCGACCCCCGGGCGGCTTGGGCGCTCTATGACTCCGACCGGCAAACGGTGGAACTGCGGCGGACGGAGTATGACTTCGGGGCGGTCGCGAGGAAGATCACGGCGGCTGGTCTGCCGCCGGTCCTCGGACACAGGCTTTCGCTCGGGAAGTAACCGGCTATTTTTTCCGCAGCCGGGTGATGGTCTCGATGTGGAACGTCTGGGGGAAGAGGTCCACCAGGGTGACGCCCTCGATTTCGTAGCCACTTTGCAAGGCCGCCAAGTCGCGGGCGAGAGTTGCCGGGTCGCAGGCTACGATGACGAGCTTTTCCGCCCCGATTTCCAGCAAGCGGCCGGTGGCACCCTTTTCCAGACCGGCGCGTGGCGGGTCGGCGAGAATGAAGTCCGGCGTTTCATCCGATTCAAATAGGAACGGCTCGGTGGACTGGCGGACGCATTGGATCGGAAGTCCGGCCCTGGAGGCGTTGCGTTCGAGATCGCCGGTTGCACCGCGGCCCGATTCGACTGCGGTTACGTGGTCAAAACGACGGGCCAGTGGTAGCGAAAACAGGCCGACTCCGGCGTAGAGGTCCCAAGCGGTCCGGCCTTCGGCATCACCGATCGCTAACTGTGCCAAGCGCGGCGCGAGATGGCGGTTGACCTGGAAGAAGGATGTGCCGCTGACCGTGAACAGGTCATCGTTGACCTGGTAATCGAGAGGACCCGGCACCGTCTCCGGAACATGCTGCGCGAGCCAATCGAAGAAGTGCTTCGCGACGGGACGGGTGGTTTCGGAAATGTTCCACTGGACGCCTTTTTCGTTGGTAAAGATCTCGACGGATTCGACAAAAGAGGGCCAGCGGCGGTCGCCCACCATATGGTTGAGCTTGTCCAGAACATCGTTGATCATCGGCGACGCGATGGGACAGGTTTCCACGGGCACCAAGGTGTGGGAGCCCATGGCTCGGTAGCCCACCTTGCCATCGTGGAAATGCAATTGGATGCGGTTGCGGTAGCCGAAAGGTTCCGCCGATTCCACGGCGATGCGGTCGGCGTCGAATTCGAATCGACCCACGCGGCGGAACGTTTCGGACAGGATTTCGCGTTTGTAGCGGAGCTGCGCGTCGTAGGTGGCGTGCTGGTACTGGCACCCCCCGCAACGCTGGAAGTAGCCGCATTCGGGCGTGATGCGGTCCGGCGAGGGTGTCACCAGATTGGTGACGGCTGCCCGCTGCGCCTGGTGCTTCTTGCCGGAGCGGACGGCCTCCACTTCCTCGCCTGGAAGGACAAACGGTGTAAAGACCACCTCGCCGTCGACCCGGCTGAGGCCCTCGCCGCCATATACAAGCTTTTCGATTTGAAGACGCGTAGCGTCGTTTTTTTGATCCACGTTGAATTCCGAAGGTTAACACTATCGAAACTGCTCAGGCCGTGAGGACGAACCGATAGCGCATATCCTCGCCAAACCACTGCACGTAATTCGTGCCCCAGCCGTTGTTGAAAAGGTTGAAGTGGATGCCGCCGGAAAGGTCCGGCTGGGCCTTGGAGAACTGGATCGGCGATGCCTCGCCCAGCACCACAAGCGGTGCGTCGAGGGTATCGATGGCCAGGGTGCCGCGCGCGTCCTTGTAGCCAAGTCCAGTGGAAACGGCGTGCATGTGGCGATTGCCGCCGGGGACGACGTCGAACGGTGAAACCGGGCCTCCGATTTTGTTGAGCTGCCAGCCCTTGGCATCCGGCGCATCGGGGCTGAAGGTGAACCAAATCGCTTCGGGTAACCGGTTGGCGCGCTTGCCGAACCATGCCAGCTCCATTTCAACCGTGGGCGACGCCTTCGGGAACGTCAGGGTGAGATACAGTTCTGCGGGCCAAGCGGTGACCGCCGGTGCTGGTTGGCCGCCGTTGTCGATCTGGAGCCTGACCACCAACTTGTGCCCCGCTGCGTCCTCCGACACGAGGCTTTGGATGAGTCGGGTCTTCCAGATCCGGCTGACCGCTCCGAACTTTTCGATATTCGGCTTGCCAAAATCCTTCGGCGCCCAGTCGGTCTGGACGGTTATGTAACTGGCTAGGAACCGGTCGTAGTCCTGCTTGGAGAGTGTTTGGTAGCTGAACCCTGCAAGCGGGTGCTTGGCCGACGCCCACTCCCGTCCACCGTGGCGGGCACGCAGACGGGTAATGGCACCCGTATCGGGGTCCAGTGCCACGGTAAAATGCTCTGTTTCCAACGGCTTGGATGTTTCGAGCGCTTTCATCTGGTCCGTGGTTGGCCGTACTGGCTTCAGAGCCAACACACGGCGCGTGGCCTCCTCCCGCAGCGCCGGGGGCAGGGCGGCGATTCCATTGTCGATGTCGGCGCGCTTCTCCACCCAGCTGTTGGTTACGGTCCGATATTTCGGCTGCGCCAGCATGGTGGCCAGCGACGCCGGGGTGTAGTGGTCGAAATCGAGCCACGTCTTGGTGTCGGTCCCCCAAGTGTGTTCGGCGGCAAGCGAAAACTGGGAAAGGAAAGCCAAGTCGGCCGCGTCACCCGCCTTCAGCTTGCCGTGCGCGATCCATTCGGAACGGGCGCGCAAGACTTCGCGGAATCGGGCCAGCTTGACAGGATCGCTGGCGACCCCGTAGATCCAGGTGTCGCCAATCTCCTGGGTCAGAACCGGCAGTGCGGCCTTGTGCGGTTCCACGGCGGTGGCGATATCGGCGAGCCTGGCGGCCCGGATCGCAGCGTTCGGAAACTGGCGGCGGAGGTCAGCGTAAAACGCGATGATTTCCTCCGGCTTGTGCGGCCCATAGTTGTCGTCGGCCATTTCAACGGCCACCGCGAGATCGGACTTCGGAATTCTGATGACACCGCCGTACGCAAGCCGGTGGTACATCACGATGATCGAGTGGCCCGCAGGATCCCTCCATTGGAAAATCGGGGGGACATCCGGCGGGGTGCTGGCGGAGTTCACGCCGATATTCAGAAAGGTGACGCCGCTCTCGGCAAGGGGGCGGATCAGGCCTCGGCAATGGCCGGGAACGTCCGTCATCTTGGCCCCGGTGCTCTTGTGCCCGAAGCGTTGGTCCAGGGTTTTGGAGAATCCGATGGCTCCGGTGATGAACGAGGGGTCCAGCAGTTCCGTCTGCCACGTGAACGGGAGGGCATGCCAGGCGATGTGGCCCGCCGCGATTGCGTCCTCCATGCGCTTTCGCTCCGGCCCTTTGGCCTGTTCCAAGTAATGGTAGAGCAGCCACGATCCCGTCGTCCAGACGTATCGGGAGCCGGCGGGTGCATTCGGAATCTGGCCCGCTTGAAATTGTTCTCCGATCTCGATGGCACGGGGGAAGTGGGTGGTGAAGTACTTCTGGACAACGGCCGCTTGGGTATCGATAAACCCAGCGTCGAAGTGGCACTTGAACATCGCGAGCACGGTTCGCACCGCCGGGTCGGGTTGAACAGCCGGAGTCTGCGGGGAGGCGTTTGGAACTGCGAGGGCCCCGGCGGCGAGGGTCAGGTTGGAGACAAACTGGCGGCGATCCATTGGCCCGATTATCTCAGCCTTGGTATTTTGAAGGTCGGAGACACCGATGATCAAGAAGGTTCTTTTGGGTTCCGCGTTCCTGGTCGGCACCGCTGCGGCGCAGACGTTGACCACCACCACGATCCAGCGGTATTTCACGCCCGTGCGCACGAATATCGAGGCCGCAGCCGACACCATGCCCGCCGCCAAGTACGATTACAAGCTGACTGCGGACCAAATGTCGTTCGGCGAATGGCTGCTCCATTCCGTGGACCGCAACTATTTGGACTGCGCCGCGATGAAGGGGGAGCCGCGACCGATGTCGGCGGACGCCGTGAATGCGCTCAAGGGCAAGGATGCTGTCAACAAGGCGGTGAAGGATTCCTTCGCGTATTGTACGGCTGCTCTCGGCGCGATGACCGACGCCAAGGTTACGGCGACGCCGGAAATGAGCTATTCGTTCCTGCACACGGTAGTCCACAACAACGAAATCTACGGCAACCTGGTGGGATATCTGCGCGTGACTGGGGTGGTTCCGCCGTCTACTGCCCGCCGAAACAAGAAATAGCTACGCGATCTTTTCCGCGTGCACCCGCAGCCGACGGTAATCGGCAAACCAGTGCCCGTCACAGTAAAGCTGCGGTCGGAGGCGCTCCTCAATCTCCCGCAGGAGCGGACCGCGCACCCCGGCGGGCACGTTCTCGAAATAGGCCCCGCAGAACATCTCGATCCACTCGCGCAAACCGCGCTCAGGGTGTTCCAATTTCGTCCAACGGGGGAAATTCTGGGCCAGGAGGACGCGGAACCCATGGCGCTCCAGCAACAACGCATACTCCCCGATTGCCGGGAAATACCACGTGTGCTCCGCCTTGTACCCTGCCGGACGCAGGACCGCTTCAATAGCGGCCATAATCCGCGCCACGTTTCCGAGCCCGCCGAATTCGAGGGCCAGTCGACCGCCGGGGCGCAATGCCTGCGACATGGAAAGAATGGCCGCCTCCGGCTCCAGCACCCAGTGCAGTGTGGCATTTGAAAAGACTGCGTCGAATTGGCCCTCAACGGTGAAGGTACGCGCGTCGGCCAGCATGAACTTCATTTTCGGGTAGTTCTGCCGCGCCTGGGCCACCATGGCAGGGGACGAGTCCAGTCCGACCACCTCCGCCCCGCGCTCGGCAATCTGCGCCGTCAACTGGCCCGTGCCGCACCCCAGATCCAGAATCCGCTCCCCGGGTTTCGGGTCGAGCAGATCGAAGACGCCCGCCCCGGCCTTCCACACAAACGAGTGCCGATCCTCGTACAGCGAGCTGTCCCAAAGTTCGGCCACTAGTTTTTGCCTCCGGGAACCAGCGTGAAGTAGTCGTAAACTGTCCGGGCGATCTCCGCGATGGCCTTTTCCGACGCCTCCGAGGGTTTCGACGAACCCTTGGTGAACACCGAAATGGCCACGTGTCCGGCATCACCGGGCAGTGTGATTACCCCGACGTCGTCAGCCACGCCGCCCAGGGTACCGGTCTTGTGCGAGACAGGCGTTCCGGCTGGCAAAAGACCCTTCAGGCGGGATTTTCCAGTCTGGCAGCGCTCCAGCATACCCAGCAGGACCGCGCTGTTGCGCGTGGAAAACAGGTTCCGCTTCCAGATGCGCGTGACGAGCTTGGTCATGTCGTCGGGCGTGGCCGTGTCGCGTGGGTCCGCCCACTGGGCTCGGCGGGCCTGCATGTGCTCGCGCTCCGGGACGGCGTTGTAGAGCTTGTCCCACATGTCGTGGGTCCATTCCGACTCCGGCGGAATCGCCCTGGCCCCCATCCAGTCGGAAATCAGGATGGCGATATTGCGGTCCACGCGGATTCCGGGCAACCCCAGCGACTTCATCTTCGCCGTGACCGCTTCCGGCCCGCCGCCCTCGCGCAGCACGACATCGGCCGCGGTGTTGTCACTGATCACCAGCATCAGCTCCATGTAATTTTCCAGCGAAAGTGAGACTCCGGGGTGGAAAAACAGCTCGCTCAGCGTGCCGCTGCCGGGATGGAGGTCCTTGGGTGCGAGTGGCACCATGCGCTCCAGCGAGGCCTTGCCATCCTCCACCAGGGACATGAGTTGGACCGCGAACGGGATTTTTACCGCACTGGCCATGGGGAACCCGTCGCCCCCGCGGAGGGAAACGGTGCGGCCGGTCTCAATATGGGTGGCAGAAACGCCTACGGCCGCGTCGGTTGCCCCTTTTGCCACCAGTTCCAGCTGCTTTTGGAGCCGGGCTAGGGATGGATCAGTCAAAGCCGGGTCGGGCGATGCCGCGCTGGCCGATGCCGCAGCCGCGAGGAATAGGGAGAGGATTGGAACCCGCATTAGATAAGTTTAACGACACGCGGGCAACCGCCGGACCGATTCCATTCGTCCTATGATTGAACACATGCGACGCCTGATTCCGTTCCTACTCGCCGCCATAGCGGCACACGCCCAATCCATCTCGGTGGGAGCCATTGCGGGTGCACCGCTGACCGATGTTGTCAGCAACGCGACCTCGGTCTCCAGCCTCCAAGCTGTCGCGAAGAGCACCAACGTGACGGGCGGTGGATCGCTGCAGGTTTCGTTGCCGAAGAAGCTGCGGATCGAGGTGGACGTGCTGTTCCGCCCCTATTCGTTCTCGCTGGCCTCGCTTGGCGCGTCCAGTGCGGTTTCGGCGCACCAGTTCCGGTTTCCGGTGTTGCTGCAGTACAGGCTGGGAAGCGGCCTGATCCGCCCCTACGTGGAGGGTGGACTTTCGTTCAACCACCTGACCGGGATCTCGTCGGCGTTCATTTCGACGGTGAAGAGCGGTCCGGGGCAGTTATTGCACCAGTCGGATGCGGGGGTGGTGCTGGGAGCCGGGGTGGAGGCGAAGATTCCGGCGCTGTTCCGGGTGAGCGGCGAGGTCCGGTACACGCGGGATACCGTGGCGGCGTTTTCGAATATTTCGAATTTGAACCAGGCGGAAGTGCTGGTGGGAGTGCATTTCTAGGTTGGGGAGTCTAGTGGCAAGGCCAGTTAGGGATCAAAGGTCCGGTATCAAAGGCCACGCAATGGACCCCCGATTGGCGCGCCTCAAAAAAAACGCCCCTCGGAGTGTCGGCACGAGGGGCGCCAGGGAAAGCAGTCCCTGTGAAAATTCTAGCGGTTGCGGTTGCGGCGGAGGAGGCCGATAGCCGGGCCACCGGCCAAAAGCATTAGCCACGTGCTTGGTTCCGGGGCAGCAGAACTGGCAGAAGGGACCGTAATATCGCCTACAGCAAGCCCTGTGTCAAAGGCATCGTCATAAATGTTTGTGGCTCCGAATTGCAGGTAGGCTGTGCCAGCGGTACCTACAACATAAGTAACGTGAGTCCAGCCGGTACTACCGCAATTGCCAACGCAGGTGCCACTCGAGTCGCCCAGCGGACTCCAGTTGTTTGAGAAAGGCAGCGGCGTGACCAAGCTGATACCGTTAAACAGCGGGGCCACCTGGGTTCCCGTTATCAACGCTGCGTAGGCGGAGTCTTCCATTCCGTCGGTGACAACGAAGTCAACGTAAAAGCTGATCGTGTCCCCGACTGCCACCGTAAACGTCGGAGATTTCAGGGTTGAACCGGTCCCCACGGGCCGGGAGACACCCCGGACAGCCCGCCCGCTCCCCACGCCCCCCCGTACGAACTGACGTAGAAGTAGTCGTGGCCGCCCGGGGTAGACGGCACGTCGCCGTCGGCACCGAGAGTTCCGCAACCGGATGTGTTGCAGCTCCAGCCGCTTGGCAAGGTCCCCGCAGACATGCTGCCGACCAAAACAAGGCCGAAGAGGGCCAGACCGAAAATCGATCCTAATTTCAAGAAGCATTCTCCTCAAGTATGAATTTGCCAGCCTCAGTCTCGGTAACTCGGTAACATGGGTTATGGAGACGAGGGCGGTATTCCAAGCTTTACAGTGTTCATGGGGGGATGCAACTTTTTGACGGTCACGGACAGCTGCGAGCACCGATAATTACCGCATGATTCGGACATACGCAGGAGCTCTACGCAAGTAATGCCGAGCTTGCAGCTTATCAGTGCATCGAGGTAGATGTCGCAAGTCAGGGTGAAACCGAACAGGAGGCACTTACCAACCGGAGCGAAGCTCTGAAGGTGCATTTTGGACCACCACTTGCCTCGCATCCTCCCGTTATTCTCAATATCGAGTTAGGAATTGGAGCCGATTCGGCACTGCGCTCTAATCTGCCATTTTTTCAAACTGCTAGAAGTCAATCAGAAAGATGAAAGGCTTCGAAGACGCTACTTGCTCACTTTGTGCAGCTTCATCAAATTCGTCGAACCTGCCCGCCCCACCGGCTGGCCAGCCACAAAAACCACCTTGTCGCCGTGCTTCAGCCACCCCTGCTCCACCAGCAGGGTATCCATCTGCCCCAGCATCTCGTCCGTGGTCAGCGCCGACGGGGCCAGAATTGGCGTCACGCCGTAGTTCACCAGCAGCCGGCGCACCGTTTCGGGCTTGGCTGTCATGGCCAGAATCCCCACCGGCGGACGGTACCGCGAAATCAGCCGTGCGCTGTAACCGCTGTCGGTGAACACCACAATCGCCTGCGCATTGGCCGCGCGGGCCGCGTTGAACGCCGCGTCCGCCAAGATATCGGAATCCGACGCACCCGCGATGTGCGGCAATTCCACAAAACCGCGCTTGCCAATGGCCCGCTCGGCCTCCTCGGCAATCCGCACCATGTACTGGACCGCATTCACTGGGAATTTCCCCACGGACGTCTCCGCCGACAGCATCACGGCATCTGTGCCGTCGTAAATCGCGTTTGCCACGTCGCTGACTTCGGCCCGCGTCGGATTGGCATTCTCAATCATCGACTCCAGCATCTGAGTCGCCGTAATCACGAACCGGTTCTTGCGGCGGGCCCGGCGGATCAGGCGCTTTTGGATCGGCGGCACCATCTCCAGCGACATCTCCACACCCAGATCGCCGCGCGCCACCATGATTCCATTGGCCACGTCCAAAATCGCGTCGATGTCCTGCACCGCTTCCGGTTTTTCAATCTTGGCAATGATCGGGATCTTCGCCGACCCGATGTGCTGCCGCAGCACATGCACATCCAGCGCCGAGCGCACGAACGACATCGCCACAAAATCGATTCCGGCCGCAAGACCAGCCTTCAGATCGGCCAAATCCTTCAACGTGATGGCCGGGGCGCTCACCTTGACGCCGGGCAGGTTGATGCCCTTCTGGTTGCCGATCACGCCGCCGGAAACGACGTCGAATTCGACCTGGGTGCCGTTGCCGCCGGTCGCCCGCAGCGTAACTGCACCGTCGTTCAGCAGGACACGGTCGCCGATACGGACATCCTGGGCAAATTCGGCGTAGGTTGTGCAGGCGTGCTGGTCGTCCCCCAGACACTCCTCGGTCGAAATCGTGAAACGCGCGCCGGTTTGGAGCGTGCACTTTCCGGCGGCAAACTTTCCGAGACGGATCTTGGGCCCTTGAAGGTCGAGCAGGACCGCCACCGGCGTTCCCGTTGCCTTTTCGGCCGCGCGGACGGTCTCGATCCGCTGCTGGTGCTGCTCCCATGGGCCGTGGGAGGCGTTCATCCGGAAAATCCGGGCTCCGGCGTGGACCAAGGCCTCGACAGTCTCGGGGGCCTCGCTGGCGGGACCAAGGGTGACGACGATCTTCGCGTTTGCCATGATTCAGCATAACCGAAGGTCCGTTTCGGACCAGGTCATTTCGGACCGGTTACAGAGTATCCGAAAAGTCATAGAATGGGAGTCGACAAGATGTGGACGATTTGCCTGTTGCCCGTGTTCGCACTGGCCCTCCAAGCCCAGTCGCTTTTGCCCGCCGACGCGGTGATGCCCTTTGCCACCGCGGGTGGCATCGTCACCGAACGGGTGTCGGCCACCGGCCCGGGATTCGACAAGGCTGTTCGGATTTCGACCCCGCAGCCGGGGCGTTCGTTGGATGACGCCGCGTTCGCTTGGACCAACACGGCACCGATCGGCACCGGCGACCGACTCACACTCACGTTCTGGGTCCGTAAGATCGCGCCGGACGATTTTTACAACCTTCGGGCAACAGTGAGCTTGGAGTCGGACACCGGCGACCCGTTGCTATCCACCGTGTTTCCATGCAACCTGAACACTTGGGCCAAGTATTCCTTCCCGGTGACCGCCCCACGCAGTTACCAAGCAGGCGAACTACGGGTGATGTTCCGCAGCGGTTTGGGGCCCCAAGCGTTCGAGATCGGCGGATTGCAGTTCACGGACAAAGGTGCGCCGCCTCCACCCCCGAACCCTGTCGGCTCCCTGATCCCCGCGGACAGCAGCCACACCTACGGCGCGTATTTTGACAATTCGGTGGGCGGCGGGTCGGCCCGCGTGGTGGTTGGAGGCTCCCCCTCGGGCGGCGACGCGGTACAAATCCAGGTAAACGGCACGTCGCCGAACATTTACAACGCCCAATTGGGCTGGCCGACCAACGCACCCGTGAACAAGAACGACGCCGTCCTGCTCAGCTTCCGCGTCCGGATGCTGCAGGGAGGGGCTGGCGGGGTCCAAGGCCAGATCGTATTCGAGCGGAATGGCGATCCGTACGACAAGTCTCTAACATTCACCTATCCCGTTGCGACGGACGAATGGCAGCTGCTGCAGGCACCCTTCCGGGCCAACGACAACTACAAGGCCGGCACAGCACACCTGCAGTTCCAGTTCGCGGCCGGCCCGCAACGCTTCGAAATTGCCGATGTGGAACTGAAGAACTACGGAACCTTGGCCGACCTAACTTCGCTGCCGAGCCGCAACGCCACCGCCGTGGACCCTGTTGCCATCCAGATTCTGTCGGACGCGAAGAAGCGCATCGAGGAAATCCGCAAGGCACCCATGACGGTCCTTGTTACGGATGCCGATGGAAACCCTGTACCGAATATGGAGGTGCGGGTGCAGCAACTCCGCCACGCCTACCGTTTCGGATCGGCGGTTGTGTCGGCGGGATTGCTGCAATCGGGTACCGACAACGACATCTACCGCTCCCGCATTGCCAGCCATTTCACCACGTCAGTGCTCGAAAACGACCTCAAATGGCCGACTTGGGAATGCACAACCTGCAAGCCCAGCTTCGACCAGCAGCAGACCCGCAACGGTATCCAGTGGCTGCTCGAACGCAACATCGCAGTCCGGGGTCACAACCTGATCTGGCCGTCGTTCCGCAACCTGCCAAACGACCTGCAAAAGCTCACCGGCGAGAACCTGCGCACGCGGATCAACATGCATTTCGAAAATGTCCTCAACGACCCCGGCACCGTCGGCAAACTTTACCAGTGGGACATAGTCAATGAGCCGTTCGACAACTTCGACATACAGGGACGGATCGGCGGAGTCTCCGGTATCCCTCAAAGCAATGGACTGCTCGGCAACAACGAACTGCTCGACTGGTACCGGCAAGCCCGCACTCTCGCACCAAACGCCCGGCTCTTCTTAAACGACTACAGCAACCTCGAGAACGCCGGCCCGGCTCAGCACGAGGACTATACCATCAAGTTCCTCGAATGGATGCAGCAGAACCGCGCCCCACTCGACGCCATCGGACTCCAAGCCCATTTCGGCGGCACCCGCACAATGGCCCGTCTGCAAACCGTTTTCGACCGCTTCGCCAAATTTGGCCTCCCCCTGGCAGTCACAGAGTTCGATTTCAATTCCTCAGAGGAGGCCGCCCAAGCCAATTTCACCCGCGATTTCATGACGCTGGTCTTCAGCCGCCCGGAACTGGAGGATTTCCTGATGTGGGGTTTCTGGGCCAACCGCCACTGGCTGCCGCAGGGTGCGATGTACGCGTCGGACTGGTCGTCGAAACAGAACGCGCTCGTCTACAACCAACTGCTATTCCGGGATTGGTGGAGCAATGAGGCCGGCACAACTGGTGATGACGGCCGATTTGCGCCAAAAGTGTTCCAAGGCGACTACCAGGTGACCGCAGTCGGCCCCAACGGAACGGTGACAAAGATCGTAAAAGCTGAAGACGCCGGATTGGTCTTACTGGTATTGCAATAACGGAATCCCCTCGGACTCCCCAAATCAACTTCTTGCTGCCTCGACGCCGGTACCTTCCAACGTCTTGCGAACGGCCACCCGGGCCCGGTGAAGGCGCATCTTCACCACATCCTCGGAAAGGTCGAGGATCTGCGCCGTTTCGAGCGTGGACAGATCCTCCACATCCCGCAGCAGAATCACGCAACGGTAATTCTCGGGTAATGCCGCAATCGCTTGGTCGAGCACGGCCCTCGTCTGCAGCTGAATCACCCGCGCATCGGGCAGGTCGCCCAAATCCGCCACCTGAAGGCCGGCTTCGGCCAGGCTTTCGTCCAATGAAAGCTCATATGCCGGAGCAAACACGCTCTTGCGGCGCTTCATCAGGCAGGCATTCTTGGCAATTTGGAAAACCCATGGACGCACCCGCGCGGGCTCCCGCAGATCGCCCAGATTTTCAAACACCCGCATCAGGGCTTCCTGAACCACTTCCTCGGCGTCCTCGCGCTGGCCGCACAGCAGCCAACTGTAGTGGAAAATCTTCGTACGGAAGTGTTCCACGAACCGGTCAAAGGCCTCCGGATCGCCAGCCAGCAATCGTGTGGCGAGCTCGGCTTCCATTTCGCGGGTAAGGTCGGGCACAGACTCCGATTCTAGGGCATGGCATGGCCCGGGTCTGGAAAAATCCAACGGAGGCCTGTTACCCCGGCCACCCAATTGCATCATGCAGTAAAGCAGCATGAAAACAATCGTCCTTCTGCTGGCACTTGCCCCCTTCGAGGCTTGGCCGCAGACTCCAGCACCGGATCCGATGTCCCTCAAGGACGCCGTAGGAATCGCCCTGACCACCCACAAGGCGATTGAGGCCTCCGGTACTGCCGCACAGGCTGCCGAGACAAGGATCACCGAGGCACGGGCCGGCAAGCTTCCAAGAGTCGACTACTCCGAAAGCTTCACCCGCAGCGACAACCCCGTCTTCGTCTTCTCCT
>CAIYDY010000324.1 GCA_903925015.1 uncultured Acidobacteriia bacterium | reverse complement strand
GAGGGCCTCGACGAGATTGGAGATGCTTCGGATCGGCCCGCCGGCCTTGAAGCCCGGACTGTAGAATTCGGTGAAAACGAGAATGACCGGTCTGGGGTCGGCTGCGTTTTCCTTTGACAGAGCAATGTCAGGTTCGGTCGCCGGGCGGTCAGACCCGGAGCCACCGACCCGACTTCCTGGCTTATCCAGGGCCGCAGTGTAATGAGCAGAGCTTTTCAATAACATGCCATACCTGAGACTGGGCCTGAAACTGTGATATTACGCCTTATTGAAAGACAACGCAAGCAAGTCATCTGCCAAAGTCTTCGGATCGAACTGGTCCAGAAAGCGATCTCGCAAGCGGCGACAGATCTCTTCCCGCCTCGCCGGATCGGGCCAGAACGCGATTACCGCATTCTTCATGGCCAGCGTGTTCCCGTTCTCGATGAGGCAGCCCTCCACTCCGCTCAAGAGGTAACTGGAGCCTGGACTATCAAAGGCAATTGGCAGAACCCCGAAAAAGGGAGCTTCCGCCATGGTGAGCCCAAAGCTTTCCCGGCGGGAACAGACGAGCAGGATGTCGACGTCGCGGAAGATTTCGTCTCTGGGAACCTGGCCCTTGTAGACGACTCCGGCGGAACTCATCAGCGAAAGAAGAGTCTCCTCGTCTTCTTTCGAAGTGTGGTCTGAATGCACTTTTCCCATCGCGAATCCCTGTGCGCCGGGGATTTCTTTGCGGATCTCGCGCATTACTTCAATGAAAGCGTAGATACCTTTCGCTTCCGTCAGCCACCCGACATAGGCAAGCCGGGGCGCATGGGGATCTTCCGGCGACTTCCGGATTTGCTCCAGCGGCAACAAACAGTGGGCGGGCAGGCAGTTCGGGATCGATGTTACCGGACCGCCCGTGACAGCGGCAAGACCCTCCGCTTCCGGCCTGGAGTCTGTGATCGTTTGATCGACCCCACTGAGAAGCAGTTTGGCCAGCCGGGGATGGAGAATGAGGAATTCCGTCCCGTGATTGCGATGTATGGCGCGGAAAGGAAAGCGAATGGCTTTTAGAAAAAGCAGCAGCCAAAGACCATTGGTGTGGTCCGCCACAATGACCGAAGGTTTCAGACGACGCGCGATGCGAAGCATGCCGAAGCACGCGAGGAGGCTCCAGACGTAGCCTTTGACGCTGGGGAAGCGGGGCAGGGTTTTGTGGACTGTGGCACCGAGGGCTTCGAGAATCGGAAAGGAAGCATTGCGGGGAGCAACGAATTCGATGCGGGAGACAGAAGACAGCGCCGGGTAGATATCGTAAAGGGAAAGGGCGATACCGCCTGCTTCCGTGGCGCGATCGCAGATCCAGAGGACGTCCAGCCGACCGTCCGCGCGACCGGATTCTGTAAGGGATGGATTCGTAGCCGATGGATCAGCCATGGACCGGACTCCCGGCGCGGGCGTTCTCCACGGCAGACACAAAACAATCCCGGAGGCGTTCGCGTTGTGTGGCCGCGACGTGGCGGGTCAGGGCGGTCCGGCGACCCTGGGCCGCGTAGGCCCGGCGCACCTCCGGATGCAGGATGAGCCGCTCCAGTTCAGCGGCCAGCTTCGGGACGTCATCTTCGGTGACGGCTGGACCTGCGCCGCTGTCGGCAATGTACCGCACGGAGGCAATCTCGCCTGGTCCGTGCGCCAGCACGCAGCGTTCTGACATGAAGTAGATGGGAATTTTGGTCGACAGGGACAAGCGGGTATGACGACGGGCGGATTCCTCGAAACTCTCCGCGTGGACAAGGACGTTGGCATCCTGCTGCACATGGTGAACCTGGTCCAGCGGAATGGTGCCGGCCACCGTGACGGAAGCACAACTGCGAAGCCGTTCTCCGAACTCACTTATGTCACGCGGGAACGTATAAATGACGAGTTCCCCGTTGATGCCGCGGGATCGCAGCTGATCAAG
>CAIYDY010000323.1 GCA_903925015.1 uncultured Acidobacteriia bacterium | reverse complement strand
TGCCGTGCTCGGACTTGAAGCTCGTCACGCCCTGGGCCTCCATCAGGGACATTAGATGCCCCGAGATGCTGTCCATGGCCTCGGTGTAAGGGCGCGTCGCGTCCTTGTGCTCCTTCTCCATGGCGTCTTTCTTGTCGCGAAGCAAGCGGTACTGCTTGATGCACTCTACCACGTCTGGCTCCGGCATGTCAGGCTCCTGTCACTTGTCTTTTGCCCATTTGAGTATCAACCCCTGCATTGTTTCGTTGCTCTCCAACCGCCGGTAAATCTCGGCCTCGATGGGAGAGCCCACAATCTGCACGACGCGCGTGCTTCGCTTCTGCCCCGGACGATCAATCCGCTTGTTGCCTTGCAGATAAATCTCCGTCTTGTCGATCGGCGCCCACCAGACGATCAGGTCCGCCTCCGTCAACGTCAGCCCGTGGGCCATCGTCTGGGGATGCGCGATCAAGCCTCGCGGCTTGTCGGTCGTCTGGAAGTCCTGGAATATCCTCGACCTCTCCGCGTAGGAAACCGATCCATCGACCCGCGCGCACGAGTGCGTCGCCGATAATTTGTCATAAAGCATTTTAACCGTTGATGTCAAGGGCGCGAATATAATAAATTTAGACGCCGCCTCGGCGATCAGTTCCTCCAGCACCCGCAGCCGGGGCGCGACATCCATGTGGTGCGCGAAATGGTCGCCGTCGTACACGGCGCCGGACGCCACCTGAATCAATTTCCACCGCAGCACGCCCTCGTTGGCGACCGTGATCGACTTCGTGTCGGACAACTGGAGCTTGCAGTCCCGCTTCAACCGGTCCATCGCTTGCGACTGCTCGGGCGTCAACGGCGCTTCGCGTCGCTGCACCGTGCAGGGGGGCAGGTCCATGCAGTCCTGAATTGAAAACCGGATGGACGGCGACAGCATTTTCGCCGCCTCCTGCGCCGCGCCCCGGCGGGGCACCCACTTGAACGGGCTGATCTGCTGCATGACGCGCGAGCGGTATCCCGTCAGCGTCTCGCCCCACGCGCGGTTGACCAGCAGCGCCTGGCCGTAGGCGTCCACCGGGGAGTTGGGCGTCGGCGTTCCCGACATCATCCAGAGGTAAGGCTTTGGGCTGAGTATCGCGCGCGCGACGTGGCTCTTTCGAGTTCCCGAATCCCGATATCCAGAGCATTCGTCCACGAGGGCGATTCGGATGTCGGTTCGCTCTGAAAGAGTTTTAGCAAATCCCTCAAGCGCAACACTCTTTCTTCGACCAGCGACAGCGCCAACTCCAAGTCCGTCGTGGTTGATGATGTAGAAGTCATGAGGCTCCTCCAGCAGTTTCGCCCGCTTCTTCGCGTCGCCGTGCAGAATGACGCAATCCCGCTTGCCAAGGAAGTCGGTGAATATCGCGTCCGCCCACACGCTGCGCAGGGTCGAGAGCGGGGCGACGATAAGGCACCGGCACTCGCCAGGCGGATGCTGGCGCATCACGTAGTCCGCGGCCCACAAAGCCGCGAGGGATTTTCCAGTGTTGCCGGTCGCGAAAACGCAGCCGTTGCGGCGCAGGATTAGAAAGGCGCTCGGGACCACGAAGCAATATTTGAAGCCATCCGGCGAGGGTTCGCGCCCCACGTTGTTCCGCGCGCGGCCATCATTGGTCACCCCGTACAAGCCAACCACGGGATTGCCCGCTTTAGCGTGAACAACATGCTCCGCCTCCAGCCGCCCCCGCCTGAATCTTCGCGAGGTGTTTAATGTCGCCCGGCAACCGCTCGCCGAATAGGCGTACTGCGCGAAATCCGCGTCGGCGCGGGTGGCCGATGAAAAACTCCGCCCGCCCGCCTTGCGCAAATTCCCATCCCAATGCGTGATCTCGTCGGCGACGATTTCCAGTTGCGCCTGCGAGCACGCCCACCACGCGGCGTCGAAGCCCTTCGGCGTGGGGGGTGCGAATCGGAAACACACAAATCCTTCGGGCGCGCAGGGAGAGACCTTGTAAGCCACTCCCGCGTCCGCCAGCAGTTTTGTCATACGTTCGATTTTGCGAGGCTTTTTCAACCTCACGTAGGCGACCGCTTTGTGGACCCTCGGGGGGCAGTGCCCGTCCGCGTTGACCGCGACTTGCAGGCGTATCTGCGCGTCGGTGAGCGCAACCCCCGCTGTGCCGCGGACCTTGAACGTGGTCCTGAATTTATAATGCTTGGAGGGGCTCTGCGGGCCGTAGGTTTCGGCGATGTGCTCCGCGGAGATAACACGCCCGTCCGCCAGCAGCACCCGATGCTCGGGCGAAAGCAATTGATCCACGCCCCGCGTGGTCTTGAAGCGAATCATTTCCGCGCAGGGGCGCTTGACGAACTCGGTCGGCGCGACGAACTCGATCTCCTCGGCGGCGGGGTGATACTGCGCCACGTCGCCAGTCTCGTAATCGGCGATGCGTTTCCATCCTTCCCGAGACAAATACTCGGTGTCGGCGTCCACGCACCCCATATCGGACAACACAAACGCGCGGGGATTGAGCGTTAGAAAGTTGGCGGTGAGAAGCTGCGCGCGAAAGGGCTTGGGGTGCAGGCGGAGATGCCGCGGCCAGTCGTAGTTGTAGGCGATGAGCGGCGGGACAGGGAGGCCGAGCCGCACGCACATTTGAAGGTTGTCGATGCTGGCGGGCGCCGCGACAAAGCCGTTGTAGAGCGCCTTCGCGCCGGCCACGCCCGCGAGGAACTCCGGCGGGGGGCTGTCGTACACGACCGTCTTTGTGGCGGCGTCGTAGATCATTCGGGCTTGCTCTCAGGGGTGATTGCGACGAGGTTCTTAGGAACGCATTTGCAAATTTCACAGTGCATGAAGGTTGGCGTGT
>CAIYDY010000322.1 GCA_903925015.1 uncultured Acidobacteriia bacterium | reverse complement strand
GTTTTCAATCGCCTCGCGCGTCATGATGTCGGACGGCTTCAGGTCCTCCCAAACCATGTCGACAATGCGCTTGCCACTCTCCTCGGCCAATGTGAGGCGTCGCGAATCGGGTGCGGGAATGGCCGCGCAGCCGGGCAACGTCATCCCCAGCGCCTCCGCCACGGACGCCATCGTGCTCGCCGTCCCCATCACGGTGCAGTGGCCAGCGGAACGCGCCAGTCCGCCCTCGATCTCGCACAATTCGCCCTCGGTGAGCCGACCGCTGCGGTAAAGGTCAAACAGCTTCCGCCCGTCGGTCCCGGCACCCAGCTTCCGGTCCCGCCACTGGCCGCTCAGCATCGGCCCGCCTGTGACCACGATTGCCGGCAGGTCCGCGCTCGCCGCCCCCATGATCTGAGCTGGCGTCGTCTTGTCGCAGCCGCAGAGCAGCACCACGCCGTCCACCGGATTGGCCCGGATCGATTCCTCCACATCCATCGACATCAAATTGCGGAACAACATCGACGTGGGCTTCATGAACATTTCGCCCAGCGAGATTGTCGGGAATTCCAATGGGAACCCGCCTGCGCGCCATACCCCGCGCTTCACAGCCTCCGCAACACCTTTCAAATGCGCATTGCAATTGTTCAACTCGCTCCAGGAATTGCAAATGCCGATGACAGGCCGATTCTCGAAAACGTCCCGGGTGAACCCCTCCGAACGCAGCCACGCCCGCCGCGAAAAATTGTAGTATTCCTTGCCCGACCACCACGACTGACTTCTCAACACCCTGCTGTGCAACTCGTTTGGCATTTTTCCAGTCCCTACCCAACATATCCCACCCTCCAGAGCCAGGAAAAACTCGCAACAGGGTCCTTCACAATTGTTTCGCGGATCAATCACCGTTCTGTAACGGATTTAGTTTTACAAAGGTTGCATGAGGTGCGGCGCATGAAGTGCGATCTCCACGTCCATACAGTGCACTCCGGCATGTGCAATGTCCCGGTGCTTTCCCGCGTTTGCAGGGAATCCTATAACGACGCCCTCGAAGTCTACGAGACCTCGAAACGTCGAGGCATGGACTTGGTGACAATCACCGACCACGATTCAATCGGCGCAGTGGAGGAATTGCGCCGGTTTCCCGACTTCTTCCTAAGCGAAGAGGTCACCTGCACGACGCCGAGCGGCACGGAGATGCACGCCGGCGTTTACGGAATCAACGATCACGACCATATTGAACTGCAGCGCCGCAGGACGGATGTCGAGAGCCTCCTGGCCTATGTTTCCGAGCGTGGGCTGTTCATTACTGTGAACCACCTATATTCCGGCCTTACCGGAAAGCGCACGGATGACGATTTCGCCATGTTCGCCTCCGCCTTCCACGGCGTAGAGACGCTGAACGGCCAAATGCTGTCGACCGCGAACCGCATGGCTGCGGAATTCGCCGCCCGGTACCGGAAACCGGCGATCGGTGGCAGCGACTCCCACACCATGGCGGGGGTCGGCAAGACGTATACGGAAGTGAAGGGCGCAACCACCGTGCAGGAGTATCTCTCCGGCTTGGCAGCTGGACACACTCTGCCTGGCGGCGAGTCCGGCAACTACATGAAGTTGACTAGCGCGGTTCTCGCGATCGGGAAGTATTTTGTTGCCGAAAAGCCTTGGATGGCACCCGCAGCAGCTCTGTTCGCCGCAGTGCCCGTCGCCACCGCGGTTAATTACGCGAAGGAATTGAGTTTCGCATGGCACTGGGGCAGCAAGCACCGAGCGTCGAACGTGCTGGCATCGCCAGCTATGGAGTTGATCCCGTGACCTTGGCCCGCGCAAAATCGACGCTCTCCGCGCCGGACCACAATCTGATGCGCCGCGTGAATCGCTGGCGCGCACCCAAGTGGTTCCGCACGTGGATGATGCTCGCCACCAAGGCTGGCGACGGCTGGCTTTGGGCGGCAATCGGAATAGCGGTACTGCTGTCGCCTGCGCCCAACCGCTTCCGCGCCGTGGAATCGTGTGCCTGCGCCATTGCCTGCGGTGTCGTCCTTTTCCACAAGGTGAAGCGGATCTTCTGCCGTCTGCGTCCCCGTGACATCGAGCCCCATTGCTGGGCCAACATCGTCACTCGCGACAAGTTTTCGTTTCCCTCGGGCCACTCGACAACGGCTTTTGCGGTTGCCCTTTCCTTGGGTTCCTTCTATCCCGAAATCATGCCGATCCTGTTGGTTCTGGCCGCAAACGTGGCGGTTTCCCGCGTGATCGTTGGTATGCACTTTCTAAGTGATGTGCTCGTCGGATCCGGTGTTGGGTCCCTGTTAGGCTACATCGCTTACCGTTTCGCGGTTTAGGGTGCGCCGGGCACATGTCCCGGGCATTTTGGACCCGATCTGGCGAATAGGCGGGGGTTCCTTACCGTGGAACTCCCTGCTTAGCCGCCTTGCTTTCGCCAACCTTGTGCTACTCTCAGGAATTCATCCGCCCACGAATGGACTCCAAGCAGCCGAATTTCAAAGAGAACTTCCTCCTCGCTCGGCACGTCCTGCTTGTTGCAGCTCCGGTTGGTGCGCTGGTCGGCACAGCTATCGCAGCCTACGACTACTTGGTCAATGTCGTCCTTTGGGAGCGGTTCCTCCACACCTTTCCACCCTTGGCGCTTTGCCTGCTCCCCATCGCCGGGATGTTTCTGACCGGCCTGATCCTCAGCTTTTTCCGCGTTCCGTCGTCCTCCATGGCTGACGAGGTTGTGCGCGCGTACCACAGCCCGGATGCTGGCATCGACTACAAATCCGCCATTCCAAAACTGGCGGCCTCGGTGGCCACCATGGGATTCGGTGCCAGCGCGGGCATGGAGGGAGCCAGCAAATGGTTGGGCGGCACCATCAGTTCCTTCGTCCAGTCACGCCTCAACCGCTTCCCTGCCCTGACGTGGATGCACGGACGGGTCGAAACCACACTCATCGCCGGTGCCGCAGCTGGAATCAGCGCCATCTTCCGCGCACCGCTCACCGGTGCGATCATGGGCATCGAGTCGCCCTACAAGCGGGACATGGCCCACGACGCACTGATCCATGGCTTGGTCGCTTCCGCGACAAGCTACGCGGCGTTCATATTCTTCCGTCCAGCCACGCCGTACTTCCCCATCCACTTCACATACCAACTCGATGGCGGGGACTTGCTGCTCTGTGTGCCGCTTGGAATCGCCGGGGGACTGGCATCCCACGCATTCCTGGGACTCCTGGGATGGATCAAGCGCTTTTGGGCTCGATGGGGCGCGCCACGCTTCGTGAAGACACTCGCCGGAGGCATCATCGTCAGCCTGATCGCATTCGGCGCCAACGCACTGGTGGACTCGCCCGTAACCCTGCATTCCGGCCTACCCGTCGCCAACCAACTATTGAACGGGAAATTCACGCTCATGGCGATCCTGATCATTTTCGTCGCAAAAATGCTGGCAACGTCGTTCACGTTCGGGTCGGGCGGAGTCGGGGGCCTGTTCGTACCTTCGGCAACAATCGGTGCCGCACTGGG
>CAIYDY010000321.1 GCA_903925015.1 uncultured Acidobacteriia bacterium | reverse complement strand
GCGGACTTGACAGCCGGAGCGACCACTGCGGAATCCACATGGCGACCAACCAAAAACCAGAGGGCCAGCCAAAGGAAGCCAAACGACGCCGTGGCAATGAACGCACCCTGCCAGCCGAAGCGCAATGCCAGCGGCGTGACGATCAACGGCGTAACCATCGCGCCGAGGGATCCGCCGCTGTAGGCGATTGCCAGTCCCCTTCCCCGCTTCGATACCGGCAGTGTCTGGGTGACCGTGCGCAATCCGCCTGGGAAGGTCGCCCCCTCGCCAGCCCCAAGCACGGCACGGGCGACGCAGAAACTCAAGAAACCGCCCGCCCACGCATGGGCTGCCGCAGCCATGCTCCAGATTCCGACGGCGACCGCCATGCCGCGCCGCAGTCCGAGGCGGTCCAAAATCAACCCCCAGGCCGGATTGCCCACCATATAGGCGATCGAGAAACACGAGATGATCACGCCGTACTGCTGGGCGGTCAGGTGGTTCTCCGACAGGATTCGCGGGGCCAGAATCGCGAGCGTATTGCGGTCGATATAGCTGATCAGCGAAACCAGCAGCATGGAAAAAGCGGGAAGCCAGGAGGTGCGCTCCGTGTTGGCTGGGCTGGAGTTGAAGTGACGCGGCAACACTAGATGATACACTGGCCCAAGACAGTCCGAACCACATACAAGGATGCTTCTACCCCGCGAATTCGTCACCTACCTCTCCCGCCAGATCGCACGGCGGCTGATTCCCGGCACGATTGAAACGGCAGCTCCCGAGCGTGTCGCAGAGATTGTGATCACCCTCGTAACGGCCGAAATGGACGCCGAGGACAAGCTGAACGACGAGGTGCGCGAGCTTCTCGACCAGTACAGCGACTACATGAAGCGTGAAGGTGTCAGCTACCAGGACATGTTCCGCAAGATCAAGAGCACGATGATCACGCAGCGGAAGATCGTCCGGGCGTCGGGCCGCGAGGCCAACGACGGGATGAAGCTCTCCCGCGACAAGATCACGGATATTTCCCACAAGCTGGTGGTGGAATTGCGCAAATCCCGCGACGTCCGCATCAAGCGCGACGCGAATGATGTCCGGCTGGAGATTGTGAAGGCGTTCACGAGCATCCTGCAGCTGGAAGACAAGGCCGACAAGGCTGCACGCGACAAGGTGCGGTCGATGAAGCGCGACATTCCCGAGGGCAGCGAGGAGTGGGACATCCTCCAGAAGCGCTACTATCTGGAAGAGTTGAAGAAGTACGGCATCGACACAGGGAAATAGCTGAAATTCTGGAGCCGCCGGGAGTCTACCGCATCCAAGTGGTGATGACCCGACGTCTACTCGCAGCAGCCTTGACGGTCGCATACGCCATGACCGCGCAAACTCCACCATCCGCAGTCTTCCCGAAGGTAACGGCCAACAATCTCAGCGGCAAATCCTTTGCCATGCCCGGAGCGTTTGAGGGTGACTTCAACGTGGTTCTCATTGCATTCGAGCGGGACCAGCAGAAGGATTTGGATACTTGGCTCGCTGTTCTGCCGAAAACGCTGGAGACATTCCCGAAGGTCAAGTACTACGAACTGCCCACGATTGCCAAGCTGAACGGGATGACGCGCTGGTTTATCGATACCGGTATGCGCAGCGGCATCAAGGACAAGGGCCAGAGGGACCGGACCATAACGCTGTTCCTCGACAAGACACCGTTCAAGGATGCCTTGCACATCGAAACGGAGAAAACGGTATACGCAATGCTCCTAGATAGGACAGGAACCGTCCTATGGAGGGCTGAAGGCCTAGCGGATGCTGAAAAGATGTCGGGTCTGAAGGCGGCATTGGAAAAGGTGGCGAAATGATGCGGAATCTAGCGTTTGCGGTACTCTCCATTGCGGCGGTTTGCCATGCGCAGACGGTGCCGGCCCCAGTGGCCGCGCCCGCAAGCCAGCCATGGCAACCCATGACCGGCAAGGAGCGCATGGAGCGATACTGGAAGGAGAGTTTCGCCTCCCCGGGCCTCTACTTCGCATCGACCGGCTCGGCGATTGGCAGCCAGTTCGGCAACGACCCCCCGGACTGGGGCAAAACCGGCTCCGGCTACGCAAAACGGGCCGCGTCAAATTTTGGCCGGTTCTCCGCTCAAATCGCCATCCATGAGGCGGGAGCGGCAGCACTTGGCTTGGATCCCCGCTACCGCAATTGCGAATGCAAGGGGTTCTTCCCCCGAACCGGACACGCCTTCAAGTGGACGTTGGTAACGAGGGACAACAAGGGCAACATCCGTCCGAACGCCCCGGTGTTTGCGGCCGCCTACGGCAGCGGCATGATCTCCACGCTCTGGTATCCCGACCGTTACAACCCGTTGACCGATGGCATCCGGGTTGGACACCAGCAACTCGCCTTGGAAGTCGGAGTCAACGTGCTGCGCGAATTCGGTCCCGAACTCAAGCGGACTCTGCGTCACGTCACACCACACTTCCTGCGGCGGTAGGGAACTCCGCAGCACATAAAAACCTTTTCCTCGGCGCGATACAATGGAGGAATACCGTGGAAAAGACCTTTTACATAGAAACTTTCGGCTGCCAGATGAACGCCCACGACTCGGAGAAGGTCGTCGGCACGCTGCTGCACGAAGGCTACAACCAGGTCGCCACCCCGGAACAGGCCAATTACATTTTCTACAACACCTGCAGCATCCGCGACAAGGCGGAGCAGAAGGTGTTCAACAAGCTCCAGCACTTCAAGAATTCGGGCAAGGGCAAGGTGATTGCACTGCTTGGTTGCGTCGCGCAGCAGGAAGGTCCGAAGATTTTCGAACGCGCACCGCACGTGAGCCTGGTGGCGGGCTCGGCCAGCTACGCCAAGCTGCCGGAGATGCTGGTCCAGATCGAATCGGGCAACCGGCGGGTGACGGGCCTGGATTTCGACACGCCCGAAGCGTTCGACACACCGTACACCCGCCGCGACAACCCGTTCCGTACCTTTATTACCATTATTGAAGGTTGCGACAAGGCCTGCGCCTACTGCGTGGTGCCGTTCACGCGGGGCCCGGAGCGCAGCCGCACGGCCGAGAGCATTCTGGAGGAAGCCCGGCGGCTGGCCGATTCGGGCATCACCGAAGTTACGCTGCTTGGCCAGAACGTCAACAGCTACCGCGATCCATCGGCCTCCAAGTGGGACTTCGCCCGCCTTCTCGACGAGGTCGGGCGTATCCCCGGCTTCCGCCGCGTCCGGTTCACCACATCCCACCCCCGCGATTTCGTCAAGCCGATCATCGACGCCATCGACGAAAACCCCAACCTCTGCAACCACGTCCACCTGCCGGTTCAATCGGGCTCGTCCCGTGTGCTGGAGGGCATGCGCCGCCTCTACACCCGCGACCAGTACATGGAGCGGATCGAATGGATGAAGAACGCCAACCGCGATATCGCCATCACCACCGACCTGATTGTCGGTTTCCCCGGCGAAACAGAGCGCGAGTTTGAGGAAACACTGCAACTGATGGAGGAGGTGCAGTACGATGCCATCTTCGCCTTCAAGTACTCGCCCCGCCCCAATACTTCGGCGCTGGCCATGGGCGACCACATCCCGGACGAGGAAAAGACGCGCCGGATCGTGATCGTCAACGAACTCCAGCGCGCCATCCAGATCCGCCGCCATTCGGAGTTGATCGGGAATGTGGAGGAGGTCCACGTGGAGGGCCGCCACGAGTCCCTGCAGCAATGGATGGGCAAGACTTCGCAGAACCGCACCCTGAACTTCGGGGGACGCGATGCCGAGGCACTCTCCGGCAGCTACGTGCCTGTTCGGGTTACACGTGCCGGCCCCAACTCGCTGGTCGGCGAAGCGCTTTCCGTAAACTAACGCTTTCCGGCCCTGTGCTGTAATGAAAGCATGGAAGTCGAGATGAAGATCCGCGGATTGATGATGGACCCGGACACAAACATGCCCATCGTCATTCTGAAGGACTCCACAAGCGCGCACGTCCTCCCGATTTGGGTTGGAATTTACGAGGCCAACGCGATTGCATTGGAAATCGAGAAAGTTTCGACCCCGCGCCCGATGACCCACGACCTGATCAAGACCCTGCTCCAAGGCCTCGACGCGGGCGTGCGCAAGGTGGTGGTGAATGAAATGAAGGACGACACGTTCTTCGCCATCATTTGGGTGGAAAAGGACGGCGAGTTGATCTCGGTCGATTCGCGCCCGTCGGATGCGCTGGCCCTGGCGTTGCGCCTTGACTGCCCCATCTACGTGGATGATTCGGTGCTCCGCACGGCACGGAAGGCCGCCACATCGTCCGACAAGGCCAGTACGAATTCGGAGCTGAAGCGTTATCTGGAGAGCCTCGGGGACGAGGATCTCGGCCGATACAAGATGTAGGTGGAACAAGATGCGGACGATCCTCGCGGCCTTCCTTTCCTGCGCGGTGCTGTCCGCCGCCCCGGCATTCACCATTCCGCAGATTCTGGGATCGCCCTTTCCCGAAAACCTGACGGCATCCCCCCACAAGGACGCCATCGCATGGGTCCAGATGGAAAAGGGAGTCCGGAACGTCTGGATCGCGCGGGCACCGGCGTATCAAGCCTCGGTAGCGACCAAATTCAGTGCCGATGACGGCCAGGAAATCTCTGAGCTGGCTTGGAACCAGGCGGGCACGGCGATCTACTTCACCCGTGGCGGCGGCCCCAACGGACGCGGCGAGATCCCCAATCCCATCAGTGTTCCCACGGGGATCAAGCAGGAGGTGTGGATCCTCAGCCTTCCGGGGGAAGCCCGAAAGCTGGTGGACGGACACTCCCCCGCCCCATCGCCCGACGGCACCATTGCGGCGTATGTGCAGGGTGGACAGATTTGGGGCATCGGCACGGCACCGGATGCGAAACCAACCCAGTTGGTGCACGCGCGGGGTTCCGCCGAGGATCTGGCATGGTCGCCCGACGGAAAGCGCCTGGCTTTCACCAGCACCCGTTCGGACCACAATTTCATCGGCGTCTATTCGACGGTGGAAAAGTCCCTGTCGTACCTCGACCCAAGCGTGGACCGGGACCAGTCCCCGGCATGGTCGCCCGACGGCAAGCAACTCGCATTCGTGCGGTTGCCATCGGGGCGGTATGTCTCCCAATGGGGCCCGAAGCGCACCGGGCAACCGTGGTCGATCCGCATCGCCGATCCCCTGACTGGCAAGGGACGCGAGCTGTGGCGGTCGAACGAGGGCATGGGCAGCGTGTTCTGGCACATGGTTTCCGACAACCAGCTGCTTTGGACAGCCAACGGGCGCATCGTGTTTCCGTGGGAGGGCGACGGCTGGCTGCACCTATATTCGATTCCAGCAACCGGAGGGACACCTCTCAAGCTCACACCCGGCGATTTCGAAGTGGAACATGTGGCGCTTTCGACAGACTCCAACTTTGTCGTGTTCTCGTCGAACCAAGCCGACACGGACCGCCGACACTTGTGGACCGTTCCGGCCTCCGGAGGCACTGCCCGGCGACTCACAACCGGTTCCGGCATCGAGTGGGTTCCGACGCCGCTGGCAGCCGACAGACTGGCCATGTTCCGGTCCGACGCCAAGATCCCCGCCCGCGCTGCGATTCTGGAAGGCGGCGTTATCCGCGGCCTAGCACCGAATTCAATGCCCCCGGATTTCCCGTCGGCATCGCTGGTGGAACCCCAGACCGTGGAGATTTCCGCAGCCGACGGCCTCAAACTCCACGGCCAAGTCTTCCTTCCGCCCGGCAACGCCGCGAAGCATCCGGCAGTCGTGTTTTTCCACGGGGGATCGCGCCGCCAGATGTACCCCGGATGGCACAGCATGTTCTATTACCACCAAGCCTACGGGTTCAACCAATACCTGGCATCGAAGGGCTATGTGGTGCTGTCGGTGAACTACCGCAGCGGAACCGGTTACGGTGAGGCATTCCGCGAGGCCCTAAACTACGGTGCCACCGGCGGCAGCGAATACGCGGACGTCCAGGGAGCGGCTTTGTATTTGCGTTCCCGCGCCGACGTCGACCCGGCCCGGATCGGGGCGTGGGGAGGCTCCTACGGCGGCTACCTTACGGCCCTTGGCCTGGCCCGCTCCTCCGACCTCTACGCCGTCGGTGTGGACCTGCACGGCGTGCACGACTGGAATCTGGAAATCCGCAACTACGCACCCGACTACGAGCCCGAAAAGCGCCTTGCGTTCGCGAAAACGGCGTTCGAATCCTCGCCGATGGCCTACATGTCCACATGGAAATCGCCCGTCCTGCTGATTCACGGCGATGACGACCGCAACGTGGAATTCTCCAACACCATCATGCTTGCCGAGGCGCTGCGGAAGCAGGGCGTGCATTTCGAACAGCTGATCTTCCCGGACGAAATCCACGACTTTCTCGTCCATGCCGACTGGCTGAAGGCCTATTCCGCCGCCGACGAGTTCCTGGGACGGTACCTGAAGCCGTGAGGCCGGGCGCGATGGGTCGGGAAGCGGTTGTGGTCGCCAGTTCGCGCACCCCGTTGGCGAAATCGTTCCGTGGCTCCTTCAATATGACACTGCCGGCGGACTTGGCCGCCCACTGCATCCGGGACGTGATCCGGAAGCTGCCGCAGCTCGATCCGGCCACCGTGGAGGACGTGTATCTCGGCTGCGGCCAACCCCACGGTGTCCAAGGCCACAATGTGGCGCGCGTTGCGGCCACGCTGGCGGGTCTGCCCACGTCCACGGCGGCCGCGACGGTGAACCGGTTCTGCTCGTCGGGATTGCAGGCGGTTGCGATGGCTGCGCACCAGATCCAGTCCGAAGGGGCACTTGCCGCCATCGGGGGCGGTGTCGAAAGCATCTCGATGGTAACCCGTGATTCCCACCCGCATCCGCGTTTGAGCACGGAACTGCCCGGAATCTACATGGTGATGGGGGACACGGCGGAGATTGTGGCCAAGCGTTACGGAATCTCCCGGATGGCGCAGGACGAATGCGCGTTGGAAAGCCAACGCCGGACCGCGCACGCGCAGTCTGAAGGATTCTTCGAGGCCGAAATAGCGCCGATCCAGACGACGATGGCGCTGCTCGACCGGAAGACCGGAGAAAGGGTGGGCACTCGCGAGGTGCTGTGCGATCGCGACGAGTGCAACCGCCCCGACACAACCCTTGATGGCTTGGCCGCCCTGAAACCCCACTTCGACCCCGACAGCGGCCAAGGGTCCGTGACTGCGGGCAATGCATCCCAGCTTTCGGACGGCGCGTCCGCAACGCTTTTGATGGCCCGCGAGCATGCCGACGCCCTTGGAATTCCGTACACACTGGTTTTCCGTGGTTTCACCGTGACTGGCTGCGATCCCGATGAGATGGGGGTAGGCCCGGTCTTCGCGGTCCCCAGGCTGCTGGCCCGGCATGGCCTGACGGTTTCAGACATCGACCTTTGGGAGTTGAACGAAGCCTTCGCGTCCCAAGTGATCTATTGCCGCGACCGGCTGGGGATTCCGATGGAGAAGTTGAATGTGAACGGCGGTTCCATCGCAATCGGCCATCCTTTTGGGATGACGGGGTCGCGAATGGTGGGAACGCTCGCCAACGAAATGGCACGTCGTCCCGGCGCGCGGTATGGGGTGGTCACCATGTGCGTAGGCGGCGGACAGGGCGCGGCGGGGCTTTTCGAGAAACTACCCTAGTAGAGTCAGAACAACGGATCGTTGATAGCCAGCAATGAAGAAAGCGCTCCGGACGGATTGGCGAGGAGCCCGAAGGCGACGATTTGGCTGAAGCTGTCGGAACTAATTGTTACCGTACCCTTGGTGCCTGCAGTTTCCTTGGCAATGCCGCTGCCCGGGACGCCGTCCTCAGGACCGGCAACACCGGAAAGTCGAACGGTGCGGGATCTAGGCCCCAAACCGATGAATTTCTCGGAGACCACGCCGCCGTTCTCGGATCGAAACTGCACCCGCACTCGTTGCCCGCTGGATGGAAACGGATTCAGGATAGCCAATGCAGTCAGATAACCGTTGGAATTGTCATACGGGAAACTGACTGACGCGCTGGTGGAGTCCAACGGAATCGACACCTCCCAAGTGGCTTGGGGCGGCACGGAAAGCTTGAAGATCAATGAACCAGTAACGCCGGAAATCCCAGCACCGCAAGTGGTTCCGGCGTCAGTGGTGGGACATTCCGGTGTGCTTAGACGCGCATATCCTTCCTGCAAATCCTTGCCGCCGTCTGCGGTCTCAACGAATTTTGTGCCTCCTGCAAAAAGCGATCCCTCCGTATACCAATTGCTTTGCCCGTCTGACAAGCGCAAATTGAGTTGTTCCCCTACGGGGGTCCGAAATTCGAGGCGGTACCTTATGGTCCTGGTGGTGCTATTCCGCAGAACAATTGTGGAGTGCCAGCCACCACCGCTCACAATCTGCGCAAAAAAGGCGTTGTTGGACGTAGAGTCAATACCGGCATAGGACGTTTCGACGCCGGATGCCAGAAGCAGGGGCAGGAGTAGGAGCTTCGTCAGTTTATGCGATTCCATTTCAACCTCAATACAGGTATAGCAGAAGTCGCGGAGAAGCTACGAGCGCCACACCATCACCACCGCAGATTCCAGCGGCTCGTGGTAGTAGCCCGCGATTTTCGAGACCACCCGGAACCCGAACCGCTCATTGAGCGCGATCATGGCGGCGTTGGACTCCCGCGAGGTGCCAACCACTCGCCCAAATCCGTGCCGCCGGGCGTACGAAAGCTGCCACGATTTCATCAGCGCCCCCAAGCCCTGCCCTTGAAAACGAGGCAGAATTCCGGTGGTTGCAACGTACAGGCTGCCGGGTTCCGGCACCATTTCCCCGTCCGGCCCAATGCCAACGTTCTTTTCGAATGCGCAGCAGCCCGCCTTCACGCCGTCCACCAGCAGCCACCACGATTCGTATTGGAGCCAGTCCTCGCGGTGGAAGGCGTCCGTCCGGAAAACCTTGCGGTCAAAGATCACCAAGCTGCGGAGGTCCTTCGGCAGCGCTACCCTACGGAATTCGGTCTTCATTTGCGTTTCGGGGGTGGAGGTGGGAGTGTTACGTCCAAGCCTGGAATCCGGGGCAGCGGCTTGACGACTGGCGTGAGGGCCTCGGGAGGCTCGCTCTCCGGCATTTCCACCTTGCGGGGAACCGGGGCGGGAGGAGGCACAAACTGGCGCTTGGACTCGTGTGCCACCGGCGGTGTCTTCCAACGCACGATCCCGCGTTCGATCTCATCCAAGCCAAAATAGCTAAACACACCCGCTGCACCCGTGGCGGCGGCAAATACCCATCGGCGGACCAAATTACGCCCCCTGCGAACCCGCAGCAGAGTCGTCATGGGCCACGCTCTGCAGCCAACGCGAGGCAAATCCCGAGAAGGTTCGCTTGACCACTGCGGAAAACTCGGGCTCGTCCAAGGTCCGCAGCGCCCGGACAAGTTCATAATGCTCGCGGCCCATCGCCTCGGTCAGCTGTGCGCCACTGGCGACAACCACGAAGCTGAACAGAGGGGACATCAACCGTTCCAAGGTTTCAGCCAGGAATGTATTGCCGGAGAGCTTCCAGCAATAACGGTGGAAGCGGAAATCGCGCTCCAAAAACTCCTTCTTGGCCCCGCGCTTGCCGGCATCGACAACGTCGTCGATCAACCTGGTCATTTCGGCCAGGTCGGCCTCGGTGGCGTGGACCTTCACCCAGCGCAGCGCCAAAGTCTCCAACTCGATGCGGAGCGCGTACAACTGGCGGACCTCGTCGTTGGAGAATTCGGTGACAAAGGTGCCGGTATTGGTAACACGGCGGACGAATCCCTGCCCCTCCAATGAAATCAGGGCCTCGCGGACCACAGGAGTGCCAACCTTCATTTGACGCGCCAGCTCCCGCTCCACGATGGCATCACCGGGCTTGAACTGCCCTTCCAGAAAAGCATCTTTCAGCGCGTTGATGACGCGGTCTTTCAGCGATACCGGTTCGATTTCAGCGAAGGTGGGCATGTGTGGATGCGGACTTGTCTATAGCGGTCGAATCACTGATTGTACACGGTTTGGGGATCAATGGAATGGTTCCGCCAGTGGACGAGAGCCGCAAGAAGCACTATGGCGAGCCCAACTGCGCCTGGAACCCAAAGTCGGTGGGCGAAAGCCAAGGCGGCAAAGAATGCGACCACGGACCAGCCGACACGCCCTGTACCGCGGGATGATTGCGGGAGAACGGCGAGAATCGCCCATGACGCAACCAGCCATCCGGCGAAATTCGTCCATGGGATCCCGAAGTAGGCCCCCCCGTCCAGCCACTGCCAGTACTGAAGTGGTCCGGCCGCGACGGGATCCAACGCGAAATCCACCCCCACCATGACGAGGGCACCGAAAAATGGGGATGGGGTGACGGCCCGCGCGAAATCGATCAGGATCAACCAGGCGAAGGCCATGGTGACAGGCACTCCGTAAAACGATGGCCCCAGCGCCGGGGTGTATGCGTAACGCCCGAACGGCAGTCCCGTGTGGACACCCAACAATTCAAAGCCACACCCGAGCCCTGCAGCCAAGGTCAACGACCGCCACGCTTGCGGGTTTTCCGATAGGGCCAGCAATCCGGCCACGATCAGGAACAACGGGGACGCCCAGCCGGTATTTGGGGCGACACCCCGTGTGGCAACACCTCCGAGCCATAAAAACCCGTACACGATCCACGCGGCACGCCGAATATGGATTGTCTTCAAGGTTTCCGTGCCCCGATCTGGCGTGCCCCAATCTGGCGGGCCACGATTGCTGCCGACATGAGTACGGTGGGTGTACCGCCGCCGGGATGGGTAGTCCCCCCGACATGGTAAAGCCCGGAGACATCCGGGTTCCGGTTCGAGGGCCGTAGAAACGCGTTCCGCCAGCCATGGGAATCCGAGCCGTAGATGGACCCGCCTGGAGTCAGGTAGCTGCTCTCAATACGCGCCGGAGTCCAAGTATCGGAAACAACCACGTCCCCGCGGAAATCGGGAAACCCTGCCAAACCCAAGCGGTCGAACACACGCTGCCGTGCGGACGCGGCCATGCTGTCGGTCCATACGGCCGAGGCATCCCCGACGCCAGGCGCGTTGGCCATCACAAACAGGGTGGTGCCATTGCCGGGGGCGTTCACATAAACGGTGGGATCGTCCGGGAAGCGCTGATGGTGGAAGATTTGCGAAAACTCGCGCTGGTAGTCGGCAGAGAAGCAGACGGTATGCTCCCGAATCCCCTTCAATGGTTGACGCAGTCCGAACAACTGGACGAAACCGGACATGGATCGGGACCGGGGTGGAGGGACTGGCTTTCCGAGGAGTCCTTGGGTGAATTCGGCATCCCCGTTGACGATCACAACATCGGCTGCGATCCGCTCCCCGTTTTCCAATTCAACCCCGTTCGCCTTCGCGCCGCTGGTGAGGATCCGAGCAACACGGGTCGAGGACCTCAGCTCCACACCCTTCTCACGCGCGATGGACAACAGGCCCTCGACGATTCCGTACAGTCCCCCACGTACAGCGTACCCTCCGAATGCGTACTCGATATAGGGAATGACCGCCAAGGTGGCGGGTGACAGGTACGGGGAAGAGCCCACGTAGGTCGGATAGCGGGAATACAGCTGGCGCAGATACGGACTCTGGAAGAAATGCTCCACCGCCTTCCGGTAGTTTCCCCAGCCATGCCGCAAGGGAACATGGCGCAACGCCCGCCACTCGCCCGGCGCCGGGGCTTCAAACGGAGACCTGCGGAAAAAGGTCGCCTCGGATACTTCGAAAAGCCTCGCGCCGAGGTTGAGAAATGCGAAAAAGCCGTCCACATCCCCCGGCGCGATCTTCCGGAGGGTGGCGAGCCAATCCGGCAGTTGCGACCCGTAGTCGAAACGCATCCCGTCATCGAACCGGTATTCGCAAATCGGATCGAGCGGGATCAGCTCGACGTGGTCCTCCAATCGCGCCCCCGCTGCTGCGAAGGTATCGCGGAAAACCCATGGCATTGTGATCAGGGACGGGCCGGTGTCAAAGGTGAAGCCATCCTTCGACCAAGTGTTCATCTTGCCGCCGAACGTCGGCCCCGCCTCACAGATCGTGACCTGCCAGCCAGCCGCGCGGAGCCGGACGCCAGCCGCAAGACCGCCCAACCCACCGCCAACCACAACTGCATTCCTGGTCTTCATGCGTTTGCCTTGTAAATCCGCCCCTTCCAAGCAACGCCCCTTCCTGTGGCGCACCGCCACCAAGAGGAGAGGCCCAGGGCGATCAGCAGTATCTCGGTCACCGGATGCGCAACGACACTGAACAGGGGGTGCCGGAATCGGACGGCCAGCACCAAGCGGGTCAACAGGATAACAACGGCCGCTCGCCACGAAAAACAAAACGCGGCCAGGAAAACCCCGCCGTGCAGGATCAGGAACGCGACGAAACTGGCACCATGGCGGAAAGCGGGATAAAAATTCTTCTGGAAACCCAGCCAGATCCCCCTGAAGCCATCGTACATGCGGACGCGGACAACATCCCTACCATCGACGCACAAGCCGCGTTCGCCAGCCCGACGCCAGAGCTGCGCCAAACGGGTGTCCTCAAAGATCTCTCCTCGCACCAAGTCGTGGCCACCTAGTTTGCGGTAGGTCTCCTGGTTGACCATGATGCAGGCACCGTGGGCCAGACCCAGGCTTGGTGATCCTAGAAATAAGGAGAGCGGGCCCGGAAAAATCGAAAACACTACGAAATTCAACGTCGGCATCAAGAGCCGTTCGGCCCAGGACTCCATCTCCAAGCTGGGCCAGCAGGAAAGAAGTGTCAACCTGCGAGCGACGCACTCGGCAACCATCCGGGAAGTGGCATCCGGCTGGAGATGCGTGTCGGCGTCCAGGAAAAGCATCCAAGGATTGCGGGCGGACTCCGAAAGCGTCTTGCACGCGAAGGGCTTGCCCATCCAACCGGGGGGTAGCGTTCCCGCCTGGATCAGACGGACACGTGGGTCGATGGAGGCAAACGCCTGCACGACGCTCGCAGTGCCGTCGGTTGAATGGTCGTCGCAGACAACGACCTCCGCCGCATCCGTGGCCAAGGCTGCAATCAGGCAACCGGGAAGATTCGATTCCTCGTTGCGGGCAGGAATCAGGATCGAGACTCTACCGGCGGTGCTACGACGGGTAAGGGACGGAAAAAACAGGGAATTGGCAAGGGCGATGGCCAGAAAGAAGCAGGCAAGAGCCAAAAGTAGATGGTCCGGCGTTAGTGGCTGGTCCAAGGTCAAGCGGCAACCTGCCGGGCGGACGCGGACTTGAAAACAGCCTCCACCATGGATGCCAAGGGCTTCGAGGAATCACCGAATACCGCTTGCAAGCCGTCGAGGCAACTAGCGAGTTCGGTGAACACGTGTTCCAAGGTAACATTCCATGCGGTACGCGAGTAGCGGTCATCCTCTTGGACGTCCATCAGATCGTCCAGCATCTGGTAGGCTCGGCCCAAACGCTCGCCGCATTCGGCCAAGGCGGCCACGGCGGACGGGGAGGCCCCGCCAGCAATCGCTCCCGCAGTCAAGGTTAGACGCATTAGGGCTGTGGTCTTCCGGTCGCGGCTGGCCAAGTCGGTCTTGGCTTCATGGAGATCGAGCGACTGCCCACCGATCATGCCGTTCATCCCGATACATTCGGCCGCCTCACGGACCAGCGCGGGCGAGGCCGAAAACAGAAGGTAGGCTTGGTTCAGGAGCGCCAGTCCGGCCAGCAGGGCCACGGGCTCGCCGTAGACGCGGTGCAACGGCGGCCGGTCCCGCCGCAGGACGGCGTCGTCCATGCAAGGTAGATCGTCAAAGACGAGGGAGCTGGAATGGAGCAACTCGACAGCGCAGGCCGCGGCAAGTGCCCGTTCCACGTCGACTTGGGCGGCTTGGGCGGCCAACAGAGTGAATAGTGGCCGCATGCGTTTGCCACCGGGATAGACGGCGGACCGGACTGCCTCGTTGAGAATCTCGCCGCCGGGCAGGGTGCAGGTCGGAAGGCTCTTCTCCAAAGCCATTTCAATGCAGCCCCGCAGGCTGGCCACCGGACCGCAAGGCGCTACCGAACTGGACATGGCACCTCCTGCATCAGAATTGTCTTAAGCTGGGACGTCGCTTCCAAGATGGGTAGATGGCCTGCCCCATCAAGCCGAAACTGGCGTGCTCGGGGAAAGATGCCCTTCCAGATAGCTGCGGATTTCCGGACAGCGGCAAAAGACCGTTCACCGTAAACAATATCGATGTCGCCGCGCGCCGAGGCAAACTGGGATGCGGGACCGATAGACGAGAGGATTTGGAGATGCCTGTAGGTGGCGTCATGGTCCACGCGAGAAAATCCGTCCGTTAGATCCGTCTCCTCCGTGCGATGCCCGGCGAGCGACCGGTTGGCAATCCAGCGCCCGATGGGATTGGCGAAAGCGGACATATATGCCAGCCGCCCCCAAACAGGGATCAGGAAAAGTTGGAAGTAGGCTGGCCAAAAAGCGAAGGCGTCGATGAGGACGATCCTCGCGACGGGCACCCTTTGCGCAGCCAAAAGGCCATAAATGGCTCCGCTGCAGTTACCCACGATCTCGACTGGACCCGGCATACGGCGTATCAACGATGCCAAACCGTTGGCAACTCCGTCGGCCGTGGTTGCTGGCAGGTCCGGACACCACAAGGTGAATTCGGGATCCGCCAATGGAGCAAAGGTGGTGTGGCTGCCACTCCACCCATGCAGACAGAGCAAATGGCGCGGTCCCTGGCCGTACTTCCTAACGTTCACGGGCTGCGATCCTTTCCGCCGTCATCTTGCCGCCAAGAACAACCATCGGCATTCCCGTTCCAGGTGTGGTCCCAGCACCCACATAGTAGAGGCCTGCGATCTTCCTGGAGTAATTCCGGGCACGCAGGGGGCCGATCTGGGGCAGCGTATGGGCAGCGCCGAAGGCCGACCCGTCAAACAGGCCGAACCGATCCCGCCATTCCACCGGCGTCCATGCGTGCTCGACGACGATTCTGGACGGGTCCAGGCCGATGCGGTCCAACACCTTGGCACGCAACTCCTGAACTGTCCGGCTCCAATCCATGCCCGGAAGGTCGCTGATCAGCGGCGTCGGGACGAGGACGAACACGGCGGAGTCCCCGGCGGGGGCCAGATTCGGGTCGGATTCAGAGGGGACAGCCACATAAAAGGGCAGCCCCTCGGGAATGCGCTTGGCGGTGCATAGATCGTCGAAGGCCGCCTTGTAATCCTGGGGAAGGAAGATGGTGTGGTGACCGATGTTTTCAACCTTTCCCCGCACGCCCCAGTAGAAGGTCAGCACGCCGGGGGTCATTTTCGGAGCCTTGAACGGTTGGCGGGCTAAATCGCGGTCCGTGGTGGGCACATCCACGTTGGAGACCACTACTTGGTAGGGCAGTATCTTTCCTGACGCAAGCTCGATTCCCGTCACCCGGCCCCCAGTGTGGGCGATGCAACGAACTTTGGAGGAAGTACGAATGACAACCCCCAGCTCCAAAGCCAACCGCTCGATTCCTTGGACGAGACCGTAGATTCCACCCTTGGGCAACCAAAGGCCGTAGGCTAATTCGCCATAAGGCAGGATGGAGAACACCCCTGGCAGTTCGTAGGGCGATCCGCCAAGATACATTCCGTAGGATCCGAATGCCTCCCGGATGCGCCGGGAGGGGAAGAAGCGGCGCAGTTCCTGATCCAAAGAGCGCCAGATTCCGGTGCGCCACATTTCCGATGGCTTCAACGCCGCTATCCAGCGGAGGGGATTGTCCTCGTTCCGCGTCACCAGCTTGTCGAAGGAAAGACGGTACTTGGCGGCGGCATCGGCGAAGAATGCTGTCATGCCCGGGCGGGAGCCGGGATCTACGCGCTCAGATTCGGCCAGCAGCGCACGCATGTCGCTGGAAAGGCGGAAATACTCGCCGTCCGGCCAGCGGAATTCCACCGATGGATCCACGGGGATCAAATCCACATAGTCGCCGAAGCGTCGGCCAGCAGCCTGAAACAATTCCTCGAAAACCCAGGGGTAGTTGAGAAGGGACGGACCTGTGTCGAATTGGAACCCTTGGTCGACAATTCGGCTGGCGCGACCGCCAACCTCCGGGTTCGCCTCGTGGATGGTAACCTCATGCCCCGCCAACCGCAGATGAATGGCGGCGCTCAGTCCGCCCAGACCAGCCCCGATAATTCCGATTCGACGCGTCAAATGCCCCCCAGAAGCGCGAGCGGAACGCGCCAGTAGCGGGACGGCGGCAGTGCCGCCATTTTCTCCGACATGGGAACGCTCTCGCGGTGCGAAATTCCCTTCGGGCTCAGGCCGATCCGCTCATTGAGTTTCCGGTAGACCCGAATGCAGGCGTGGATGGCGCAACGGCAGTCCGGCGCAAAGGCATCAAGGTCCTGCTCACTCATGCGGTAGTAGTCCTCGGCGATTTCGACCAGTCGGCGCAACACCCGTTTCAAGGGCTCCGCCTGGGCCGGGTCGGAGCAGTCCAAGACCCGGATTCCCTCCGCGGCGAGCATGTCCTGGGGCAGGTAAACGCGGCCCCGGTTTTGGTCCTCGGCCACATCCCGCAAGAAATTCGTTAATTGGAGAGCGATTCCGAGGTTCCGGGAACTCGCCATTGTCCGGCCCCAATCGCCGGGTGAGGCCGCCCCGTAGATGTGGGCCAGAAAATACCCGACAACGATCGCGCTTCCGTAGATGTAATTGTCGATCAGGTCTTGCAAGGTGGCGTAGGTGCGCGGATTGGCGTCCGCCGCCATCGCGTCGAGGAAGGAATGGTAGTACGCGGCTGGAATATTTGCCCTGCGGGACACTTCGGCAAAACCAGCCACCCAGAGAGGAGTTCCACCATGCACGCAGTCCAGCCACGTTTTGGACCCCAACGCATGCACGTAGTCGTCTCGCCAGAATCCAAGATGCTTCAGCCGATCAGGAGGGGAGAGCGGGAATGTGTCCACGATCTCATCCGGGTACCGGACCGCCGCATATACGAGTTCGACCTCGGCCCGCTTGACTGGAGGCAGGAAACGGGTCACGAGGAAGAAGCTAGTGCTGTAGTTTCGCAGGACGACACGGGCTCCTGCGGTTAGGAGCGGCCAAGCGCTTGCGGGCTGAGACACGCGGCGGATCCAGTCGCGAAGTCGCGCGTCCCGCTCACGCCATTCCCGTTCCGTCCAGTTGCGGCCCAACAGTTACCCCCTCTATAACCATATGCCCTAGTTGCCTGCTTGATGCGAAAAATTTAACTCCGGCGCAAATCTTCGCGGCAAGAACTTAAACTATAGGGTAGACATGCAGCTCGAAATCACGCAGCGCGAACGGGAAGGGATCACGATCCTCGACATGAAAGGACGGCTGATCGCCGGACAACCGGTATCCGCCCTGCGTGAGGCGCTGGGCGCCTTGGCACCGGAGGTCAAACTGGTGCTGAACCTAATCGAAGTCGATTACATCGACTCGACCGGCCTCGGCGCGCTGGTGTACTGCTACACCAACCTGACGAAGACCGGCGGGACGGCAAGGTTGCTCAACCTGAACCGGCGGAACCTCGAACTGCTGGTGCTCACCAAGATCGATACGATCTTCGAGGTGTTCAACGATGAGACCGACGCGGTCAACAGCTTCTTTCCAGGCAGGGCGGTCAAGAAATTCGACATCCTGTCGTTTGTACGCCATATGAAGGACCAGTAGGCGCTCAAATCACTGGGGCTAGCGCGATCCAGCGCCAATCACGCGAGTCTTGAATGACAACGGGACATTGCCCGGATTCACGTACTCGACCTTGATCTTGACCTGGGCACCCGCAGCCACCACACCCAATTCGGTGAAAGGACTTCCCGCAGGCGTCGAATAGGCTGTGGTGCCCGACGGCGAAAACTGGGACACGCCGGAAGGGAGTCCATCGATCACGAGCGCGGCAGCTGCCAGTGCCGCGCCATTGTTGCTAAGAGTGACCGTTTGCACCATTCTGTTGGTGGCCCGGTTCAATGCCGCGGCCGACAGCGCGATGCCGAACTGGGCCGTCACATTGGGGGCAGCGGGGGGCAGCGGGATAACCGCGTTGGAGCTTGCGGATGGGAGGGAGTCGCCGACAGCATTCGCCGCGACAACGTTGAATGTAACCGCGACTCCGCTGGTCAAGCCGGTCAAGGTAATCGGGCTCACGGTTCCGGTGGCAACCGTGTTTCCGGAGTTCGAGATCACCTTGTATGCCAGGATCGACGACCCACCGTCGGAAGCGGGAGTAAACGAGACGACCGCACCGTTGGGGCGGGCTGTCGCGGAAACCGCGGAAGGGGCGGCTGGCACTCCGGTCACCGTAAAGGTGCTGTCGGAAGAGTTGGCAATGCCACCGCCTTGGCTGCGCGACCGCGCCCGGAAATGGAAAGTGGCTCCTTGCGTCAAGCCTGAAACCGTTAAGCGGTGCCGAGTGGATGCGATGTTGTTGGACGGCAGACTCTGGCCGTATGCGGATGTAGTGCCGTAGTCCAACTGGGAGTCGGCTGGCAGGTCGGTTACCCAACTGATATCCGCCGATGAGGCGGTGACGTTGGAAACGGTTACCGCCGAAACGACAGGCGCGGTGGACGAAGAGGAAAACGCCGGATTGCCGGCGCGGCTGATGGTGGAAACGTTGAAGCCGCTCCGGTAGCGGACGTAGTCGAAACTCCAAGCGAAGTTCTGGTTGAACCACTTCCCGTAAACGATCCGAGCCGCGTCGGTGCCGTACTGGAAGAGAATGTCGCCTTGGGCTCGGTATGTGTCGTCACCCGTAATGCTCCAGTACCAGGCCCAAGCCGGGAGGACCAGATTGTTGAAGCTCTCGGTGATAGACAGTCGCATTGGCACAAAGAAGGCATCGTAGGCGAGCTTGTGCGTGACCGGATCGACTGAATTGTTCCAAGTCCAATCCAAGGCGGTCTTGATGGCCGGGGGAATCCTCGAATCGCCTGTTAGCTGGTAATACGAAATCAAGGCCTCAAGGAGCTTACCCGTGAAGAAAGATTGGTTCGACTGCCTCGGGTTGGATACGAAGAATTGGTCCACAAGCCCGAGGGCGGCGTTGATCGAGATTTCGAGGTATGGATTGTGCGGCTGGCCGATCAGTTCGCCGTATATCATGTCGTCGATGCCGTAGGATAGTTCCCGCACGTGGCCCGGATCGGCCAATGCGCCGTATTCGATGGGAACATTCGCGCTGGTCTTGTAAAGGTCGACGACTGCCTGGCCTCCCGCAGAATCGCCGTACCTCCAGTAGTTCATGGACAGCCCTTGGGGAAACTTGCGCCAGCCGGGGATTTGCCCGTTGTTGGAGTGGACGTAGTTAGCGTAGTCAGCGAAGACACGCTGTGCACACGGAACATAGGTCGCGTAGTCACCGGTGTAGTCCGCAATCTGGAGGAACACCCGGCCTCCATCGTAGTACCACCAGGTGTTGAGGGCATTGGTATCGAGCGCAACGCCCGCCCCGTATTGCATAACGAGTCCGCAGTGGTACTGTCCCCAGGTGTTCATGTTGCTCTGCCAGTTTTCAACTCCCGGGATCAAGGGAAATGAAGTGGGTGGCGTGGGTGTGAAGGCGGAAGGCCGCGGGAGAACATTGAACGAATAGGCATAGCTGGCCGTGGCGTTTGCTCCGTCCTTAAAGACAAAACTGGCGGTGTAAGCGCCGGGAGTTGTGGAGGCATCAACGCGAAGACGGATGGTGGACCAAGTCCGGTCGTAGCAACCGTTGTTCCCCCAGTTGTCCGCGGCGTCATTGTTGGCGACGGCGTTGAAGGCGCACATGACGTGGGGCGTGATCGAGGCAGGTAGGCCGCTGACCTGGTATACCGGATACACCCACGGGGCGACAATGGAGCCACTCAATGCGATCGGTCGATAGGTAAAATACAGATCGTCTCCGGCGTAGACATTTTTCGGGCCCACCGTGTCGATCCGGAATGAGGAGGTTGCACCGCCGCTTGCCGCTGTCGTGGTAAAGGTCGTAAAGACAGGGGCCGGGATTGCGTAAACACTGGGGACATCAGTATAAATTTGGCCACCGGCGTCCATGGACACAACATAGATCTTGTAAGTGGTGCCCGGATACAGATTGGTCATTGCAACCGAGTGGCTCGTTGAAAAAGAAGGGCTGGGAAGATCGGGGTAGCGCTTCATCTCTGCTGAAAGCGTATTATCTACTTGGAAGACTTGGCCTGTGGTTGGCACGCTGGTGGTCCAGCTGACTACGGCCGACGTTGTGGTGACGTTACTGATTGTGATGTTCGAAACGCCGAAGACCGGGGCTGCTTGGACAGTTTGCAGGTCTGTGCTGGGGACGCTAAAGTTGATGGCGTAGTCGGCGCTGTTCTGGAGACCCGACGGGTCCTCGCATTTCACGTAATATGCGTAGATCCCGCCGCTGGTGAGGCTGTTGATGGCATTCTTGTGGCTGACGGCACCCGTCGTAGCAAACAGGGTCATGGCCGCGTAGGAAGTTCCTGCAGTCGTACTGAACTTGCATGTGGCGTTTTGATCCGTCTCAAGGGAAAGAGTGGCGGAGGCCGTCGTTCTGTCAAGAACGTAGGATGGAGAACCCGCGAAGCGGAACGGTCCCGTGTCCGCTCCGGCCGACGTGACGCCTCCCTGGGCTAGCAGCATAATGATGGGGAACAGGAATTGCCGGGCGACGGCTTTGGGGATCAGATTGCCGAATGGGAATTGCATGAAATACCTCCAGTACGAACGATGCCAACCAGGCCGAGGAATATAGACCGATTCATCTCTTTTCCAACCTAGATTGAATTTTACACCACATGATTGATTTAGTGATCGCGCACATCGGAATTGTACTACTGCGTCAATTTGTTCCAAGCAGCCAGATGTCCTGCTTTGACGAAGGAACATCGGCTTGAAACTCACAGTAGAGCCCACTACTTGAGACGGAGCTGGGCGTTCAAAACCAAGCGGATGGGATCGTCTGCGATTTCCAGTTCGGTGTTGATCAGGAACCGGCCTCCCTTGCCGACGTCATACCCCTGCTTGTTGTCGGACGCAGGGATCTGAACAGAAAACAGCGGCGAAGGCGGGCCTGGTACCAAGCGGCCGGGAGTACCGGAAAGACTTACTGCCATCATGTTGCCGTCTTTAGACAAATAGTAAAGTTCCCGGCCATTCGGATTCCACCGGGGCATGCTGCCGCCTCCGACCGAGATCTGAAGGGTGGTGCTGGGCCCCTGGAACGGGCGCAGGTAGATTTCAAAACGACCGGACTCGTTGGATTGGTAGGCCACAAGTTTGCCGTCCGGCGAAAACATGCCTTGGCGCTCGTTGAATGGAGTGGAGAGAAACGTGACTGGCTTACGATCACCGGTGGTGGGGAGAAGCATGAGGTCGCCATTGTTCTGTTGGCTGGCATAGAGAATGTAGCGACCGTCTGGAGACCACGAGTTCGGGGCCTTGTCCTCGGTCGAGCCGAGAATCAGTTCCTCCTCGCCGGAACCGTCGGCAGCTTTGCGGTACAGATCAAACTTGCCCAAGCGGTTCGAGCCGAAAACGATCTGTGTACCCTCAGGAGACCAGATCGAGTAGCGCTCATCGGCTGTGTGCCGGGTAAACCGGTTGCTATGAATGCCTTCGAGCATCCAAATGTCGCGCACTCCCAGGGAACCACGGGCCACGGCCACGCGACGGCCATCCGGCGAGAGATCCGGAAAGCTCTGGCGCTCATCGGCAGGTTCGCCAAAAGTTCCGACACGATGGCCCGCACGATCCAACCATAGGAGTTGACGGTGGCCGCTGGCAGTCTGCCTCCATGCCAGAGTACCTGTGCGGGAGACCGAAAACGACCCTGTGGAAATGGCGGCGTCCACTCCTACGCCGTGCGCAAGTACGATGGGATTGCCGGACAATTCACCCGTAGCCGGATCCAGACGCAGTGCTTCAAGGAGGTTTTGACGGACGCGGAGTAGCCAGCCCGGATCCAGATAGAGCCCTGCAGAATCGGATGGGGATTCCAAGGCGGCCACGCGCTTGGGAGGGGTGCCAGCCAGTGAACCCAACCAGATTGCGGGGCGTCCTGCCATGGCAAGGAACAGAAAGCTGCGTCCGTCCGGCAGGAAACTCGGGGCGCGCAGATTGGTGACGCCATTGCCAAATTCCAGCACTTTGACCGAGCGCCCGCCCGCCGCCGTGCGGCGCAGGATCCGACCACCCGACGTAAATAAAATATCCCCAGCCGCGTTCCACGTCCCCTGCGCCATTGTGCTATCGGCATCGGCCAACGATTCCGAGTGGTTCGCACCCAGTTCGATGGATTTCAACCTCTGGTTCGCGAAAAATCCCAGCGCCCGGCTGTCCGGTGCCCAAAACGGATTCAAGGCACCCTCCGTGTCAGGCAGAGGGCTGCCTGCCGGGGAGTCCAAGGCGCGAACCCAAAGTACGGATCGTCCGGCGCTGGATGCCACATAGGCAATGCTGCGACCGTCCGGGGAAACAACAAAAGAGCCTGGAGCGAGTGTGGGACTGGTGGTTATTTCCACATTGGTGACGCCGGAAGTCGGCAGCGGATGTGCCACATACAATGCGCCCAACACAACGGCAGAAGCGGAGGCCACGACCGCCAGTATCCAAGGCAGGCGGACTTGGGCTTTGTGTGCTGGAGTCGCGGCCTCCATGGCCCAGACCAGTTCGCGCTTGAGATCGACCACAGTTTGAAACCGTTCCTCCGGATCCTTCAACAAACAGGCCCGCACAATTCGTTCCAAACGGGGAAGGATCTTCAATGGTGCCGGTTCCCGCTCCAAGACCGCTGCGATGACGCTGGCCGGGGTGGATCCTGCAAAGGCGCGCTCGCCGGAAATCATTTCGTAGAGCAGACAGCCGAAACTGAAGATGTCACTGCGTGCATCCGCCTTTCGACCCTGCAGTTGCTCGGGCGACATGTACTGGATGGTGCCGGCAATTTGCCCTGCGGCGGTCAGCGTGCCCAGTGTCACGCTGGGGAGCTCGTGGTTGGCAGTCTGCCGGGCAAGACCGAAATCCAAGAGCTTGATTCCTTGCCGGGTAACCATGATATTGGCTGGCTTCAAATCGCGGTGGATGATTCCCTTGGCGTGCGCGGCGGCCAGTGCGTCCAGGATTTGGAGGGCGTACTCGACCGCCTTTTCGAGCTTGATAGGACCGGCAAGCTTCCGGCCTTCGACATACTCCATTACCAGGTAGTCGGGGCCGACATCATAGAGAGTGCAGACGTTGGGGTGGTTCAGCGCCGAAATCGCCCGGGCCTCCCTCAGGAAGCGCGCGCCAAAGGCCTGATGCGCGGTCTTGATGGCTACGTCGCGGCCCAGCCGGGTATCACGGGCCCGAAAAACCTCACCCATGCCGCCGGACCCCACAAGACCCAAAATCCGGTAGGGGCCAACTTCGGATCCCGCCTTCCATCTGGAGACGGGTTCCGCTGTGAGCAGCTCGGCCGCAACTTGCCCCAGCGGCTGTTCAAGACGTCCCTCGCCCTGGTCCTGTGCGAGCAGTTCGCCAACCTCCCGCCGAAGATTGGAGTCTCCGGCGAATGCCGTTTCGAGGAAACGCGACCGTTCCGCAGGCAACAACTCGTTGGCCGCGTGGTACAGATGTTCTATCTGCTGCAAACGGTCAGCCTTCATAGAAGATACAGATTCTATAATGGCACGGCGAACGCATCCGCTGGAACCGGCATGCTAGCTTCTTATCTGGACCGAAAACCGATGGAAATACTTGGAACCGAGGAAGTCACCCGGCTTCTGAAGGCATGGGGGGCGGGCGACCGGGACGCACTGGCACGCTTGACCCAGATGCTTCACGGCGAATTGCACGGCATGGCGCGCCGACATATGCGCAAAGAGTTCGGGGATAACACCCTGCAGGCCACCGCATTAGTCAACGAAGTCTATCTAAAGCTGGTGGATGTAAAAACGACGGACTGGCAGCATAGAGCCCACTTCTTTGCAATTTCCGCCCAGATTATGCGCAACATCCTAGTGGACGCAGCCCGCTCGCGAAGTTCCGAAAAGCGGGGCGGCGGCTTGGTCAAAACACACTTTGACAGCACACCGCTGCTTGCTGCGACACCTGACAAATTCATACTGGCTCTGCACGATTCTCTGAACGCTTTTTCGGACTTGGCCCCCAGACAGGCGCGCGTAGTCGAGCTACGCTATTTCGGCGGAATGAGCGAGGAAGAGACTGCGGAAGTGATGAAAACATCCGTGAGGACGGTCCGAAGGGACTGGAAATTCGCCAAGGCTTGGCTGCAGAGGGAACTCGGCGGCTCCGACCCCGTCGAGGCTGAGCAGGCGTAGCGCAACAAGGGAAGGAGCGAAGCGATTTTGCAAGCTCGGCATGGGACGGAAACGGGCCAATCGGCGACGATCTGCGTCAACCCAGCATGGGGCTGATCGCTGCAAAGCGGTTTGGTCGATGGGGCTACATCTCAGTCCGAACTGGGGAGATGATCATTCCGTTCCACTGCGACGACGCCTATCAATTCAACGGCGTTGGAAGCGGTAAGCCACTTGCGGCCGTAAAGGCCGGGTCGAAGTGGGGATTCATCAACCGTTCAGGCGACGTGGCGATCCCGTTTCAGTTCGACGCCGTCGAGAACTGCTGGGCCAATCACGGCTATGGATTCGACCCGTCAAAGCCGGTGGGCTACGTCTAAAGTCCTGATTGGAAACCTTTGGGGCGTGATCGATGACGATGGAATATACGTCATCGAACCATCCGTGCCCGGCGAGTGGACCGATCTCTTCTGCAACACTGTTCCGCCCTCGTGCTGGGGTGAAGGCGGCGGAACGGTCAACAAATCAACGCGCCGGATTTGCGACAGGGATTCCCAGCCGAAATGCCATCCGGCCAAATAACGGGGGCGGCCGCAACCGCCCCGCACGCACTACTTCACCAAGTCAATGCTGGCAATGGTCCGCGACCCCGTCCGCCACTGGTTCACGACCTTGCCCTTGGCATCCACCTCAATGATCCGGCGGCCTGTATAGTCGTTGATCAACAGGTTCCCGTCCGGTAGCGCCGTGAAACCCGAAACCCAACCCATCCGAATTGCGGGGTCCAACCCGCCAATCGACCGCACAATCTTTCCCGAAGGGTCCACTTCCACAAGTTCACCCGGATTCGAGAGGCTAGCCATCGTATTGCCGTTGGCCAAACGCCGACCCATGTACAACCGGCGGTCCTTACCATTCGGAGCCTGCCACTGCCAGACAATCTTGCCGGCCTTATCGACTTCGATGATCTTGCCTTCGGCCTCGATTGCCACCAACGTGGTCCCGGCATCCGTCCGATGGGCGTTGCGCGACCGCATGTTGGCCATATCGGCGCTTTCGTACTTCCAGACCACCTTCTTGTCCGGCGAAACTTCGATCACCTTGCCCAACTTCGCATCGCTGATCAAAGTATTGCCGTTGGCCAACCGCTGTGCTGCAATCGGGTGCTCCAGACCTTCGGAATAGCTCCAGACTTCCTTGTGGTTTGCGTCCAGTTCCGACACGATCTTCTTGGGATTGATGGTGAACAGCACGTGGCCGTTCGGGAGCTGCTGGACATCGTGCCCGTGCTCGTTCGGCGCGGTCCACAACACCTTGGCCGAAGGCCATTCGATCTCCGCGATCTCGCCATTCGGGCCGTGGTCGGAGATCAGCAAGGTATGTTGAACCGGCTGCGGCTTCAGGTACTTGTCGAACCACGCGAAGGCCCGCGCGTCGGCCCGTTCTGCGTCGGCACCTTTGAACCCGTGCCCGGCACCTGTGATCGTTTCCAATTCCGCGGGAACACCTGCCGCGATCAGCCGCTCGACCAGCCACAGCGATTGCTCATAGGCCACGTACGGGTCCAAGGTGCCATGGATGGCCAGGATCGGCGCAGCATTCGGTGTCACCCAGTTCAATGGGCTGGACTTGATGTGGGCCAAACGGTCATGGTTTAGGTCGCCGCCGAGGAACATGGGCAGCACTTCGGCCGCATCCACGGACTTCGAATAGGACTGGGTGAAATCCGTCGGTCCGTAGTCGTCCACAACGGCCTGGACGGCGCTGGATTGCTCCCGGTTGGGCCCCGAGCCCTCGAATTCCGCAACACCGGCGGTCAGGCCGAGCATGAGCACCAGATGGCCGCCGGCGCTGCCGCCCAAGGCTCCGATGTGGTTCGGGTCGATGC
>CAIYDY010000320.1 GCA_903925015.1 uncultured Acidobacteriia bacterium | reverse complement strand
GGCAAAGCCGTCGACATAAGGTCCGAGCAGGCCGCGCCGGAAATCGACCAGGGTGCGCTTTTCTGTGAACCAGAACTCGAGCATGGCTGGGTGAACCACACGGGCAAGGGATCCGAAGTTGCAGAGAACCCCGCGCCCTGCTGGCACGCAAAAAACCGCCGGCCCCCAAAGGAGCGCGGCGGTTATGTGGAGTGGTCACCGAACGGTCACCACCTCAATCCAAGGGTTGCGTCCGCTCTATGAGGTCCTGAGGCGAGGGGTTTGCTGCCGGAGCGCGCAGTTCCAAGTCACCCGTCACATCACATAATCCGGCGCTTCACATAACACAACTTATGTGCTGCGGCACATAAGTTGTGCATGAGCACGACCGCATGGGCGGCAGCGACAATGGCCGCGCGGAAAACCTCGCGGGCATGGACGGTCACCTGGTTAAGAGTGCCAGTTGCCACCAGGTGATGTCCTTTGACGTGACGGCGTGTGGTGAGCAATAGCACCACAAACGATTCCTTATCTGGGTCATAGCTCGGTAGGGTGCTGATGATCCGACGCCAATAGTCGGCCGCGTGCTCCGGAGTATCGCATTTGAGCAAATGTTCCGGCAGCGGGCAGTCCCGCAGCGCCACCACCTTGTACTCCTTGGGTGGCTTCTTTCGTTTGGCTGGTCCTTCTGGGACCTTGAACAATTCGGGTTCTTCCATGATGTCTCTCGCGGGCCGTCCGCCTGCTACAACAGGTAGCTCTGGGTGTGGGTCTCTCGCGCCGGGAGCGTGGACGGCCTCTTGGTTTTGACCGGCGGAAAGAAAAGCGGCCTCCGCAATCGAGGGAGGCCGTGAAATCAATAGTCTTCGGGCAGGAGCACGGTCGTCACCGACCGGTCCCATTCCGTGATGATCCAGAACTTGGTCTGGTTGGCGGTGTGATACACCGAGAACAGCCGGGTTCCGTCCGAAAGGGCGGCGTCATTCGCGGCTTTGTCGTCGGGGCAACAATCCCCCCAATCGCCCCGGACGTGCCGGGCCAGGGAAGCCAGAATCTCCTCGTGGGAGACTTGGGCCAAGGCGTTGGGCGTGGCCACGAGCCGGCCCAGGTCAAACTTCGCGGCGCTCATAGGCGGTAGTCCTCGAAGGTGGCGGCCAAACCGTCCTCGTCGTCGCCCAGGAGTTCTTCCAAGGCCGCCTTGGTCTGAACCCGGTCGGGGTTCGCTAGGGCGTCCTTGGGACAGCACGGGCAGCGGACGACGTTGATGACACTCTGGCCGAACTCCCAGCCGGCGGAGCGGAACTCCTGCCGGTAGTGGTCAGACAGCTTTTCGGGGCGGGGTAAACCACCCCAGGCTTCGGCCACTTCGACGGGCAGACCCGTCTCGAAGATGGCGTCGTGCCAGAGGTGATGCGTATCCCACGGTTCCTCGCAGGTGGAGCAATGAACATCCATGATGAGTCTCCTTTCAGGCGAAGACCTCCGCCAATTGTTCGGCGGTGAGGTGTTCCGGTTGCTGGTCTACTTTCTCGAAGACGTGAATCCGCACGAAGGCGAACTTCGCCAAGCGGATGGCGATCTCGTCGCGGGCCGAACGGCCGGCGGCGTCCTCGTCCAGCATGACCAGAATCTGGCTGTGCTGGTCGGTGTGCCGGCGGATCAGTTCCTCCTGAGCCGGGGACAAGCTGCAGCCCATGAGGGCAACGACCTTTCGGTGACCGAGTTGATGCAGCTTCATCGCGTCGAAGAATCCTTCGACCACGATCAGCGGGCCGGACTCCAGCCGAGCCCGGTCGAGGTTGAACAGCTCCAGTGATTTCCGGAATCCGGGCGGGAGCTTGTATTTGGGTGTGCTTTCCGGCGGTTCGCCGACATGGCGTCCCGCGTAGGCGACGACCTGGCCGTCGGGGTTGTGGATGGGGATCGCAATGCGACCGGCCATCATGCCCTTGGCACAGAAGCCGACGCCGAAATCCACGAGGGTTTCGAGCGTCAGGCCACGTTCGGTCAGGTAGGGATGTTCACGTTGGAGTTTGTCCAAGCGGAACTTCAGCGGCGGATTGGGAGCGTTGCCTTCTGGCTTCGCTTCCGTCGGAGGCGATGGCGGGGCCGACTTGGGCCTGGCCGGGACTTCGTTTGAACTCCTCGGTTCGGTCGGTTCGGACGCTCCTTCGCCTTCGGCATAGACCCGGTCGGGATCGAGCTTGAACCACTCGATGGCCTTCAACGCGGCGCCATAGGCGCTCACGTCCTCCATTCGGGAGATGAAATCCACGACGTTGCCGCCGTGTTTGCATTCGCTGAAGCAGTTCCAGAGGTTTTTGCTGAGGCTCACCCGGAACTGGGTGGGATTGCTCCCTGTGTGAATCGGGCAACAGCCGCTCAGGCTGTCCCCGCTGCGCTTCATGTTGTCCAACAGACCGTAGTGGCTGAGGACATCTTCCATCGTGACGGCTTCGCGCACGGCACGGAAATCGACAAGCTTGTTCTTGGGCATGGGTTCTTCCTTGGTTGTGGTGTGCTGTGGTGGGGCGCGGGAAATCCGCGCACGACACCTCCAACCCGCATCTTACCACGGAAGCCGTGGCCGGTTTCACCGGGCCACAGATTCGGCCGGCTGGCTAGTGCCAGCCGAGTTCGACCAGTTCCTCGGCGAGGATCTTGGGCGATACCACGTTCACGCCGCCAACGGTATTGCCGAAGAGGTGCCCGAAATCAGTCTGGTCACCCTCCAGAGGGTGCGGGTGGCTGTCTCACGGACTGAACCCTTGATGGGCCACCAAGGGGGAAGTGGCTAGAAGCCGAAATGGCGGACCGCCGCCACGATCAACCGTGGGGTATCCTCCGCAAGTCCCGTCCAATTCACCTGAGCCACGTTGAGATCGGCGGGAAGGACCGCTTCCTCTACCAAGCCGTTGACCGTGGCACGCAAACGGGCGGCAATCTGGGATACCCCTAGGCCCTGACGTTGACAGATGGTGAGCGTGTTCAGCCCATGGAGGTCCGTGGTGAGCCATTCGCGCACCAGTTGGGTGGGCTGTTCTGGGGGCATGGTTGTAGGTTGTTTTGGGTTCTTCACACTTACAGATTACCATGAAGTATCCGGTCTGGGTAGATTGACAGGGTGCTACAGTCGTGGCGTAGCAGTCCGCCCATTTGAGGCCTTCGCTACCTCATTACATCAGTCCGTCCGGCTCGCCCCGGCCGTTCTGCCACGGGTCTTTGAAGGGATCGGGCAGCCGCAGCAGGGAATCCAGGTCGGTGAACAGAAACAGCCCGTGCCCGCGTTCCAACCGCCGACACGCCATCACCAGATTTCCGGCCCGACCGGCCGATCCCGTGACGGCCAGCACGCGGAAACGGGGCCAGCCGAACCGCGAACGGTGCACGCCCTGAGTCCAGGTCGCCTCGTAGGCGAGCAACTTCCGATGGAAGGACGACTGCGCGAGCGTCGGGCGCATCACGGGCATGGTGCCCCGATCGGCTTCCAGAAAATAGAAGGCCGGTTCGGTCCGTCCTTCCACACCCGTGAATTCGAGGCCGAAGACGCGGTCGGGAACGACGCCGAGCCGCAGCCCGTGCGGCAACCTCACCTGCCAGCGGAAGGGTTCCCGCTGTCGGCGGGTGGCTGCGGGCAGTGGGAGTTCTTCCTCGAAGAGCAGGCGCACGTCACCACGCCGACGGCACGCCAATTCCAAGCTGACCATGACGTCAGCTATCAGGAGGGTGTGTTCCAGATACAACCGGCCAGTGTCCCAGTTTTGGGCACCCCACTTAAGCTTGTGGAAGGGCAATCCCAACTCTCGCTTGAGAATGGCCGATCCTTTGTTCCCGAGCCCGTAAACGAGGCTTCGTGAACCGCCGCCTTGCTGGAAATGGTCAAGCTGAGCGCGGGGACGCTCCAGGTAACCATGGTGGAAGAGTAACTGAAGCCGTCGCAGGACGTGTTGGTGACTACCGCCTAGCAGTGCGACCAGATGCGACGAACGCAAAAACCGGTGTCGATGCACTTGGCGGAGGATGTCCCGGTCGCGGGGAGTCAGCTCGATTGGAGCGATCTCGGCAACTCGGCGGAAGCGGGGAAGACGGGTGCGAGACATGCCTCCATTTTACCACACCCTGGCTACTTCTTTGGTTTGGTCGCCGCTGTGCGGGCGTTCGCCAGCAAGTCTTCGAGCTTCACCCCTAAAACTGCAGTCAGGCGCAACAGCGTGTCGAGCGTCGGATTGCGCTCTTGCTGCTCAATGTAGCTCACCATCTGGCGAGATAGTCCGGATCGCTCAGCCAAGACGTTCATG
>CAIYDY010000319.1 GCA_903925015.1 uncultured Acidobacteriia bacterium | reverse complement strand
TCGATGACCGTGACCCCCGGTCCGCTGCCGGTTCCCCAAGCCAACATCGTGCCGATCGTATCGTCTATCGTGAACGCTGCGTCGCAGGATGTCGGCAGCCTGTCGCCGGGCGAAATCGTCACCGTCTTGGGGCAGGGAATCGGCGGCAAGGTTCTGTTCGACGGAGTTCCGGGCCCCCTGCTCTACGTTTCCCCGACCGTGATCAACACCATCGTTCCCTACGAAGTGCAGGGCCCGTCGACCAACGTGACCGTGGTGAACAACGGCACCACGATCCAGGCCGGGACGTACCCCGTCGCCGGATCCGCTCCCGGTATTTTCACCTTGGCGACGAACGGTGCGGGATCTGCCGCCGTGCTCAACCAGGACAACACGGTCAACGGCCCGTCGAACCCCGCCGCACGAGGGTCGATCATCCAGATCTATGGAACCGGCGAAGGCGTCACGTCACCCCCCGGTGTCACCGGCGAGATCACAGGAACGACATTGAAACGGCCCAACCTTCCGGTCACGGTCACCATCGGAGGCCTTGCCGCCACCGTCACTTACGCGGGCACCGTGCCGACCGTCGTCGCGGGCCTGTTGCAGGTCAACACCGTTGTGCCAGCCGGGCTCACGCCAGGCGCGACCATTCCCGTCCTCGTCACAATCGGGGGCGTCGCGAGCCAAACAGGCGTCACAATTTCAGTCCGCTAGAGCATTTTCACAATTACCGTAGTGCCTCGGTCCGGTCTTTGAATGTACCGGGCCATGGTGAACACTTTGTGCCGGGCACATGGTGGACACATCCAAGGGTAATAGGATATCAATTATCCCGTTGTTTGAGCTGTTAATATAGGTGCGACCGGGCGGAGGACAGGGCTCTGCGGGGACGCACCCCGAGCGCCGACCCGGTCGCCGGGATTCAAGGGTGCCAGCGACACCGGCACCCCTGATCTGGAATCCCGGCCGGAAAGCGTAAAATCCCAGGGGCTTGGGGACGGAGTCCCCATTCGGGCAATGGCCCCTTCCATCAATTTCCACGCCCCGGTTCATTGCGCGCCTCCGGCCGGCGGGAGAAGTCCGGGCCGTCCGGACTCCATGATCCCGACTTCGTAAAAGCTGAACCATACCCTCCAGCGCAGCTCCCCGATCTGCTCCAGCCACACCCGCTCGCCCGCCAGCGCATGGGCCACGAACACATGCCCACTGTGCCAGCGGATTTGTCCCCCCGGCGCCACCATCCGGACATCCCGGTCCGACGGGTACTCCACAGGGCCGGGCCGTCCCGTATACCTCCTCGGCGAACCGCCGTACACGCTGGCCAGCGTCGCCATGCCGAGGGCCTCGTGCGGACGTTGCTCGTTGTATTCCCGCCGGAACTGGTCGAACCGGGCCTGTTGCGCCCGCCAGTTGTTGGCCGGCGGCGAGGCTGTCTCGGCTTTCAAAGTCCGGTGCATGCGCTCGTGGCGGCCATTTTCCTGCGGTTTGCCGGGCGTGATGCGCTCCGGCACAATTCCCAGCTTGATCCACCACACCGACAATGCGCTCAACCCGCTGGCACCGTTGCCCGCGAACGGGGTTCCGTTGTCGGTCCTGATCCGTTCCGGCAACCCGTGCTCGCGGAAGGCCGCCTCCATTACCGCCCGCGTGTTGTCCGAACTGGCCGACTTCAGGCCCTACTTGATCAGATAGCGGGTGTGCGCGTCGCTGACCGTCAGCGGGTCCATCCTCGCACCGTCCGCTGTCCGGAACCAGCCCTTGTAGTCGGCGCACCACACTTGGTTGGCCCCGACCACCCCGGCAAGCGGACCGGCTCCGGGCCGCCTTTCGCGCCGCTTGCCAACCGGCACCGTCAGGCCGTGCCTGCGCAGGATCTCCCCGATGGTGCTTTCCGCGGGCAGGCATCCCGGCTCCAACTCCCTGGCCAGCACCGCGCGGATCTTCGGCGCTCCCCACGAGCCATGCCTGGCCCGGACGGCCAGCACCCTTGACTCGATGGCATCGCCAATCCGGTTGGGATGCGCCATCGGTGCCCGCGACAGCTCGTCCAGACCGTCGATGCCATACTCTTCGTACCGCACCAACCACTTGTATCCAGTTGTCCGCGAGATTCCATAATCGCGGCACAACTCCGCCATATTCCTCTCCTCGTCCCTGCATTCCTCGATAAACCGGAATCTCTGTTCCTTCACTCCCCATTCCTTCCACGGCATGACTCCATCGTCTTCCCATGAAAGTGTCCACCATCTCCCCGGTACATTCTGTACACCATCTCCCCGGTACATACCCGTTGTGGGGCAGCCAATCTTGGCTGCGGCAGCCTTTCAGGCGGCCATAACCGCACAACTCGGTGCGCCAGCACCACCCCGCCCCAATTCCCCCTCACGGCTGCAAAGCAAAAACCGTAAGGGCGGAATCATTCGCAATCGCCACATATTGCCGCCCATCAACCGAATACGACATCGGCGAAGCCCGCATCTCGGACCCCGTCTGATACCTCCAGAGCAGCTTTCCGGTGCGCGAATCCAAGGCCAGCAGATATCCCTCCTTGGATGCGGAAAACAGGACGCCGCCCGCCGTCCCCAAAACTCCCGCCGAGGCGGAGCCATACTTCAACTCGTATTTCCACTTCACCTCGCCCGTGAACGGATCAATTGCGGTAACCACGCCCTTGCCGCCGATGGATTCATCCGCTTGGTCGCCGGTACCGGTATAGGGCAGCCCCGGAACCGGCGGCTTCGTCACATTCTTATAGGTCGCGCACGAATCACGGGCGCCAATGTACAGCAGCTTGGCAGCCGGATCGTACGAAGGCGAATTCCAGTTCGTGGCCCCGGTGGCGTCGGGGCAAACATAGTTGCCTTCCGGCGTGGGATCGGTTCCGGGAATCACGATGGGGCGTCCATTGGCGTCGAGGCCCTTGGCCCAGGTTTGACGCGTAAACGCCTTTCCGAGCAGGAACTTGCCCGTTTCGCGGTCGAGGAGGTAGTAGAACCCGTTGCGGTCGGCGTGGAGCAGGAGCTTCCGCATCTTGCCCTCGTACGGCGCGTTCACCAGGACGGGTGTTTCGCTGGAGTCCCAGTCGTGCGTGTCGTGTGGCGTGAACTGGAAGTACCACTTCATGCGGCCGGTTGCGGGGTCGATGGCGAGCATCGAGTCTGAATACAGGTTGTCCCCCGCGCGCGGGGTGCCGTCGTAGTCGGGCGATGGATTGCCGGTCCCCCAGAAGATGGTGTCGGTTTCCGGATCGTAGGTGCCGGTCATCCACGTGGGCGCCCCGCCCGTGTCGGCGGAGTTGCCAGCCCATGTGGCTCGGGCGGGGTCGCCAGGTTGGGGCAGCGTGTGGACGCGCCAGAGCCGCTTCCCGGTCTTGGCGTCGTACGCGTCGAGGTAGCCGTAGAGGGCGCATTCACCGGCCGTGACGCCGATGATGATCTTGTCCCCAACCACCAAGGGGGCGTGGGTGATGGAGAAACCTTTCTTGTAGTCGTCCACGGCGACATCGAAAACCACACGACCGGATTTGGCGTCGAGCGCGACAAGATGGGCGTCCAGAGTGCCCAGATAGAGGCGGTCCCCGAGGATCGCGAAGCCGCGGTTGGTGGAAACCGTGCAATTGGCGTGGTATTCGGGCAGTGGGCGGCGGTAGCGCCAAACGGGTGCGCCGGTTTTGGCGTCCAGCGCGGCGGCATTGTCACGCGGTCCGGTGACGAACATCAGCCCGTCGGCCACCAGCGGGGTGACTTCCACGTTCGGGCCGCCGAACTGGAACGTCCATTGGGCGGCAAGTTTGGAGACGTTGGCCGGGGTGATGGATTTGAGAGCGCTGAAGTGGGTCCCCTGTAGGTCGCCCCAGTAGTGCAGCCAGTTTTGCGGCTCTGCGGCTGCGTTCCTCAGGCGTTGCCACGTAACGTTGAAGTCCGCGGCGGGTTTCCACACCGAGAGGTCGGGTTGGATTCCCTCCGGTTTCTTCAGGAATGCGATAACATCGTCGACCTGTGCGGGCGATAGGGCGGCCTTCGGCATCAGGGTCTTGAGATCCTGGCGGGCGGCGATGTCGGATCTTGAGAGCAGGTAGAGCTTTTCGTCGCGGTCGCGGAGCTGGAGCGTGAAGGTGTTCTCGTTGACGATGGCGGCCCGGATCACCTTGCCGTCCACGGTCTTGACCTCGGCGCCCTTGTTTCCTCCGCGCGGATTTTGGCCGGGTTGTGAAATCTGTTGTCTCAGGGCTTGGACCGAGCGCTGACCGCCGATTGCCGTCAGATCGGGGCCGAAACTGCGTCCGACACCTTGGACGGCATGGCACCCCGAGCATCCGCCGGTTCCGAAAAAGATTTCCCGGCCGGAGCTGGCGTTGCCCGTGACCCGGTCGTCGCCGGAACCGCGGTTGAGCGAGAGCAGCCATTCGGCGATCAGCGTGGGGCCATTGCCCTGCAGGGGGAACGCAGGCATGCCCGTGCCCGCGACGCCCTCACGGATGTTCTTCGCGATCTCTGTAGCGGAGCCGCCGTGTCGGAAGGTGCCGGACGTAAGGTCCGGGCCGCGCGCGCCCTTGGCGTCGGCACCGTGGCAGGACGGGCATTGGGCCAGGAACAATCTTTGCCCTTCTTGGAGGTCGGAAGGACTAATGTTGTGCGGTGTTTGTGCCGATAAACAAATGGAGGCGAGGCAGAGCAGGATGGCGGATCGCATGGCAAGTTCCCCATTTACGATACAGCAAGCGATTACTTTGGCGGTATACAATCTCCTTGTGAACTCCGTCTTTGTTGCATTTTTAGTGGTAGGGCTTCCGCTGTTGGCGCAGTCCCCCGATCCTGTTCGGGCTGGGATGGACCCCGCGCGCCTGGCCCGAATCCCGGCCCGGATGAAAGAGTTCGTGGCCGAAGGGAAGGCCGCCGGTTTTGTAACCGTGGTGGCCCGGCACGGGCAACTGGCGGCGCTGGAGGCAATGGGGTACCAGGAACTCGAAACCAAGACGCCGATGCGGACGGATACCATTTTCCGGATCGCATCTTTGACCAAGCCCATAACCTGCGCCGGGATCATGGTGCTGGCCGACGAGGGGCGCTTGAACGTGATGGACCCGGTGGAGCGGTATCTGCCGGAATTCAAGGGCCAGAAGGTCGTCGGGTGCGGCACGGGTGCCGGGTACGATTGCGCGTCGGTTGTGCCAAGGCGTCCCATCAATATTTTGGACCTGATGACGCACACCTCGGGTCTTGCCGGTGCCTTTCCGGCATCCCGCACTCCTCCGCAGACCCTGGCCGAGCAGGTCGCGCCTGCTGGCAAGACGATGCTGCTGTTTGAACCCGGTACCGCTTGGAACTACAGCAACGTGGGATACGCGGCGCTGGGGCGGATCATCGAGGTGGTTTCCAAGCAGCCGTACGAGAAGTTCATGGCGGACCGTGTCTTTGCCCCCTTGGGGATGAAGGACACCTCGTTCTTCCCGGATGAAGCGAAGAAGTCCCGGATCGCGGCGGTCTATACCGACGACAACGGGGTCTTGAAGCGCGCCACCTCGGTCGAGACGCAAACGGGCCCCAAAATCCCGGCTCCCCAGGGGGGCCTGCTCAGTACGGCCGACGATCTTCTCCGCTTCAACCAGATGATCTTGAACAAGGGAAGTTTGAACGGAAAGCGGGTCTTGTCAATTCCGGCGGCAGAGATGATGGGAACGTCGATGACCGGCGACATCAAGGCCGGGTTCGCGCCGTTTGCAGGCCACGGGCTTGGGTACGAGGTAATCCGCGATGCCCGCGGGACATACCGCTACAATTCGGTCGGGACGATTGTGAAGGGCGGCGCATACCGGACGTATGAATTCATTGATCCGGCACGCGATCTGGTGGGCATCATCCTCTATCAGTTGACCAACGGCGGCGGCGACACCTCCGATCCGATCAATGCGTTTCTGGCCCTCGCGACGGCGGCTATAGAAAAATGAAGACCATCCTGCTGCTGTTTCCAGTTCTGGTGACTGCCCAGACCATCACGACAATTGCCGGCACCGGCGTCGCCGGTGCCACCGACGGGAAAATGGACCAACCCTACGGGCTTGGCATTGGTCCCGACAAGGCACTCTATATTTGCGAGATCGGCACCCACCGCATTTCCCGGTTGGACCTGAAGACGAAGAAATACACGGTCGTGGTGGGCACCGGCCAGAAAGGGAACTCCGGTGACGGTGGTCCCGCTACGGCGGCAATGGTGGACGAGCCCTATGAAATAGCCTTCAACAAGGCTGGCGACCTGTTCTTCTGCGACCGTCCAAACCACAACATCCGCAGGGTCGACCACAAAACGCACCTGATTACGACCGTGGCAGGTACCGGCAAGGAAGGTTTCAGCGGCGATGGTGGGCCCGCATTGCAAGCACAATTCAAACAGCCCCACAGCATCGCCTTCGCGCCGGATGGCAAGCTGCTGATCTGCGATATCCTCAACTTCCGGGTCCGGGTATTGGATCTAGCCCCGGATCCGGCAAGAGCCACGTTGAACACCTGGGCGGGCACCGGGCAGCGCGGCAAGATCGACGACGGCGCGCCTTTTGCCTCCACTCCGCTGGACGGGCCCCGTGCAATCGCGATTTCGCCCAAGGGGGACTATTACCTCGCCTTGCGCGAAGGCAACGCGATTTACCGGCTGGATGTCAAATCCGGCAAAATGTACCGATTCGCGGGCACAGGTCAAAAAGGCTTCACCGGCGATGGCGGGGACGCCCGGCTCGCAACTCTGTCCGGTCCCAAGGGTGTTGGCTTGGGTCCCGACGGCAGTCTGTTCATCGCCGATACCGAAAACCATGTCATCCGCAAGGTCGATCCGAAGGGCATCATCACAACCGTAGCCGGTACCGGGGAACGCGGGGATGGTCCCGACGGCGATCCCAGGAAAGCCAAACTGGCCCGGCCCCACGGCGTCTTTGTAGACTCAAAGGGCGTGGTCTATATCGGTGATTCCGAGAACCACCGCATCCGAGTCCTCCGATGACCCTATCCCGCCGCCAGTTCCTAGCCACGCAAGCTGCCATGCCCGCCCTGCTTCTGGGTGCCAAAAGCACCGATGCGCGCATCGAAGACGTTTCGTTCACGTTCGAAGACTTTCTGTACCGGACACCCTACAAGTTCGGCGGCAAGGAAGTCGACCGCGTCACCATGCTGAACGTGTCGTGCCGGATCGTCGGGAAGAATGGCAAGTCCGCCGAGGGCCACGCAGCCATGTCGATGGGCAACGTCTGGTCCTATCCCGCACCCGGCGTGCCATACGAGGTGACTTTGGACGCCATGAAGGCTTTGGCCGCCAAGATCGCGGAGGTTACCAAGGCCTACCGCGAGTTTGGCCACCCGCTGGACGCGAACTTTACGCTGGAGCCCGAGTATCTCAAAGCCGCCGCGGCAGTGTCCAAGGAACGGAATCTGGCCGTTCCGATTCCGAAACTCTGCGTCTTGGTTACCGCCAGCCCGTTTGACGCCGCGATCCACGACGCCTTCGGGCGGCTCCATGGCCGCAACGCCTTCTCGGTTTCGGGCAAGGAGTTTGTCCGGCACGATTTGGCCCACTACCTAACCCTCGAATTCAAGGGCGAGTACTTGGACCAATACATCTCGTCGAAGTCGATCCCGAAGGTGCGGATGTACCATTCCGCCGGGGCATCCGATCCCCTCACGGCCGCCGAGATCACCAAGCCAATCCACGACGGGTTGCCGGAAACATTGGAGGACTGGATTCCCCACAGCGGTGTTACCGCCATCAAGATCAAGCTCAACGGCGCGGATCTTGCCTGGGATGTCGACAGGGTGGCCGCAATCGACCGTGTAACGACCATTGCCCAGGGCAAGCGCGGGTTCAAGGACTGGATCTACTCGCTCGACTTCAACGAAAAATGCCCGAACGTCCAGCAGCTCTTGGAATTCGACCGCCGGCTGAAGGCGATTGCACCCACGGCCTTTGATCGGGTGCAATACATCGAACAGCCGACTGCCAGGGACCTCGCGGCCGACCGGAAGAACACCATGTTTGAGGCGGCGAAATTGCGCCCGGTGGTGATCGACGAGTCTCTCACAGGTCTCGATGCGCTGCAGTTGGCTCGCGAGATGGGCTACACGGGTGTCGCGCTGAAGGCCTGCAAAGGCCAGTCGCAGACGCTTCTCCTTGCCGCCGCCGCCCAGAAGTACAAAATGTTTCGCTGCGTCCAAGATTTGACCTGCCCGGGCGCAGCTCTGGTCCATTCGGTCGGGATTGCGGCGCACGTTCCGGCAACTTCGGCGCTCGAAGCCAACGCCCGCGAGTACGTGCCGTCGGCGAGCAAGGGCTGGGAGAAGCGCTTTCCCGGTATTTTCGAAGTCAAGGACGGCTACATGTCGACTGCCGGGCTGGACGGCCCCGGCCTGTGCACGTCCAAATCGTAAGGAATCAGCATGAACCGACGAACGTTTGCAATTTCAGCCCTCTCCGCCCTCGGAGCCTCCCGCGTGATGGGTGCCAATGACCGCATCCGGGTCGGACTTATCGGTTCAGGCGGCCGTGGCCGACAGGATTGGTCCCAGTTTGTGAAGCAATCCGACGTGGACCCGATGGCCGTCTGCGACGTCTACGATCCTTTCCGTGAACAAGGCATCGAGATGACCGGCGGCCGGGCCAAGCCCTACAAGGATTTCCGCAAGCTTCTGGAACAGAAGGACTTGGACGCCGTGATCGTGGCGACTCCGGACCACTGGCACGCCTACATCACCATCGCGGCCTGCCAAGCGGGCAAGGATGTCTACTGCGAAAAGCCGCTTTCGCTCTTCGTCACCGAGGGCCGAAAGATGGTGGATGCGGCACGGAAGAACAACCGTGTCGTCCAGACTGGCAGCCAGCAGCGTTCGGGTTCCCACTACGCCGAGGCAGTCAAGCTCATTCAGGATGGCGGTATCGGGGAAGTCCACCGCATCCATGCCGGTTTCCAGCGCAACCTCTACCCCGGCCTCAAGCCCACTGAGCTTGCTTCGGGATTGACCTCCGCGCTCGACTGGGACATGTGGCTGGGTCCTGCCCCGAAGCGGGATTTCGACCCCTTCCGCTGCATCTATAATTTCCGATGGTTCTGGGACTATTCCGGGGGCCAGATGACCAACTGGGGTGCGCACCATCTGGACATCGCCCGCTGGATCGCCAATGCCGACGGGCCGTCGGAAGTCTCGGGTTTCGGTGGACGTTACTCGCTGACCGACGGTGGGGAAACCCCGGACCTCCAACAGGTCACCTACCGCTTCCCGAAAATGTTGATTACGTGGACCTCAAGCGAGGTTGCCGAGGGCAAGCCGGTCACCCTCGACATCTACGGGACCAAGGGCATGATGACCCTTCTCCGCAACGGCTATACCGTGACCCCGGAGAAAATCGGTTCCAAAAGCGACGCCAAAGCCGCAATGCCCGCCATGAACGTGAAGGGCGGGGAATTGGACCAGACCCACGCCAGAAACTTCCTCGACTGTGTGAAGAGCCGCAAGCGCCCGAACGCCGACATCGAGGACGGCCACCGGTCCGCGATCATGTGCCACTTGGGCAATATTTCCACCAAGTTGGGACGGTCCCTCAAGTGGGACTGTGCCAAGGAGCAGATTGTTGGCGATGCGGAAGCATCGAAGCTCCTGACCCGTCCCTACCGGGCTCCGTGGCGGCTTGCCTAGGCGGGTACGCCTGAATGGATTCGGGGGCCGACGGCTTGGCCCTCCAGGATTTTCGCTTCAGCTGCCAGCATCTCCTGCCATCGGAACTCGACGGGAATGCTTGCCAGCTTGCGGCGCACACCGCCGCCCGCTGTGCGGTGTGCGGCTTTCAGGAATACCTTGAAATGTCCCAGCTCGGATGAAAACAAGGCCTTGTACAGCGCAGCCAGATCTTCTGCGCCTTCCATCTCTGCCGCGCACGTAGCCAGAACCGAAAACCGCTCGCACGACCTCAGCTCGATCAGCGCGGACGCGAACAGCCGGTCGATGATCTCGTCCTGTCCGCCCAGCCTGACCAAAGCGCGGAGCTGGCTGGCGTAGGGGTTGCTGTGGCTCCGTCCCAAACGACCTCCGCGCCGGGTCAGAAGGCGCACCACCTGGGATAAATGCGCTGCCTCGTCGCGCGCGATGCCGGTCATGGTTTCCACCCAGCCGGGCAGCCACTCGCCCGGCCATCGGGTCAGCAATTCCATCGCGTTCTGCGCAGCCTTCTTTTCAAGAAAGGCGTGGTCCGCCAACAAGGGCACCGGATCGGCCAATACGGCGCGGCCCCACTCCAAGGGTGTTCGGGAGTGCAGCGGCAGAACGTCGGCTTTTGAGATCAAATCGGACACTAGTACCACCTTACCCGGCGGCCAGCTGTTGCCTAAGGATCGATGCGAAGGCCGCCGGAAGCGGGCGGGCCTTCTGGGTCGCCACGTCCATGCAGACGATGACAACCTTGCCCCGGGCGCATTCCACCCCGCCGTTCTCCAACAAATAGGCCAGAGCAAACGAACTGTGGCCGACGCGAGCGACGGATACTTGGGTTTCCACTGCGTCATCGTGCCGCAGGGCACCGGAGATGTCGCATTCCGCATGGACCCGGGGCCATGCAACTTCAGCCCGCCCGATTTGCGTGTAGTCGAAGCCAAGTGTCCGGAGGAACTCCTCCTCGGCCGCCTCGAAATGGCGGAACAGCGATGAATAGTGGATGCGCCCCGACGCATCGGTATCGGAAAAACGAATTCGGGCGGGCCACCGGAATGGCATCATTTTGGGGCTCCCGCGATCCGCTTGACCACCTCGTTCGCCAAGGGATTGGGGATCGGGATCGACAAGTTGTATTGCGCGATCTTCCACTCCTTCCCGATCCGCACCAGCACCCCCGAGCCCCGGCACGGGCCCATGTTGGGTGTATCTAGAGCTTCGTCGAACCACGCAGTCTTGCCGTCAGCCGAAAAATCGACATGCCTGTGGTGCGCCTGGAAGCTCCAAGCTTTCTTCTTATCGAAGTGGGGCTTGGCCCAGACCCGGAACTCGGACACGGTCCAGCGTTCCGTCCCGTCCGTGCCCATGAAGACGCCGTTGGGGGCGAAGTGGTTGAAATATCTGTTCTCGTCCGCTACTGAGGCGGCTTGATGCCAGTCGTCCAGAACGGTCCCGACGGCATCGGCCGGACTCTGAACGGCGAGCAATGCGAGGAGTGTGAGTGCGAGCATGTTCTTCTAGTCAGGATAAGCTGCGCCGGGTTTCGCAATCCGAATCCAATGGTCCCGGAACTTGGAGTGGATGCCGGGAATTTCCACGGCGGGCATGTGGCAGGAGGCGCAATTCGATTTTCCGACAGGGCAAACCTTCTTCACCGTTGCCCCGTGGCATGACCTGCATTGGGTGTCCACGTTGATCTTGGTCGTCGTAACCACCTTTGGGGGAGCCTGTTTCGCGCTGTGGGGGTCGTGGCAGGCTGTGCACGAAATCCGCTTGTCGGCACCGTCGTAGCACTTGCTGTTGGCGAGGCGGTATGGCTGGAAGCGCACATTCTGGACGTCGTGGGGGCCAGTCACGGCGATGTCCTCCCAAGTGCGGTGGCACGTGCCGCAGAGCGTCGAAATCTCATCCGTGGAAATCTTTGAGAGCTTGGCCATCGGCGACAGATCAGCCGAGTGTCCGAGGGCTCCTTTGTGGCAATGCTCGCACTGGACGCCCGGATTTGGTTCGGGGAGCCCGCCGGAGGAGTGGCATCCGAAACAGCGGCGTACCTCGGACGGGTCGATTATCCGACCAAAAGCTTCTTCCAGGTTTCGACGCGGAAGACCCAGGTGGCCAGGGGTAATGTCGATCGATTTCGAGGAGGTGTAGAAGCTGACAGTGGTTTCGTACAAGGCATTGTTGCGTTCGAAAACCCATGTCTGGCCCAGATTCCCAAACCCGAACGCCCACTGCAGAGGTGTCTCCAGTGTCTGTTTGCCATCAGTAACGGAATAGACGCCGTTCCGTACGGACCAGCGGAAGCCGTCCCGGCGCAACTCCAGTGCCCGATTGGATTTCAAAACATCAGAATCGGCGGCACGGAACAACGTTTGGGCCATGGGTGCTGCTCCATGGGTTGCCGTTTCCTTCGGATGGCAACCGGCGCAGACCGGTACGGCGGCAGCTAGGAGCAGCAGGATCATTGGGTTTACGCCCTGCGCTACGACAATTTCTTCTTCCAAGCCTCGGCGGTCAGGGCTGTCAAGTCGGCCTCGTAGTTTGCACCCAGACTCCCTCCGGTGGAAGGGTCCCGCAGCGCCCGGAACATGTGCTCGGAGACGAGGGAGCCGATGGCATGGACGGCGTCGTGCCGGTCCAAGCCTTGCCCAATCAAGCGCGCGAGCACGGCTGCCGTCGGGTAGCCGGCCCCCATCGCGACTTGGTTCTCGACCACGGCGTGGATGGCGGCATGCAGCCGGTCGTTGGGTTTGGCTTCCTTGTTCCCGATGTGGAACTTCAGAACGGCGGCAACGCGCCCGGCCTCGTCCGTGGCCGTCCAGGCCAAGGCGTTCGGGCCGATGAGGGGATCGTACTTCAGAACCATTTCTGATTCGAATTATACGGCGCTCGCGATTGCGGCGGGGTGGGCGAACCCAGACCGGTCGGAGATTCGCTAAACTCCAATTAGATGGAGCATTCCCTCCCCGACCTGACACTGTTGCTGAATGAATACAGTGCCGGGGACCGCACCGCGTTGGACCGTCTGATTCCGCTCGTTTACCACGAGTTGCGCAAGATCGCGGCAGGGTGCCTGTCCAGTCGTGATGCCGAGTTGCTGCAGCCGACGGCATTGGTGAACGAGGCGTGGCTCCGAATGGCTGGGCGTGCCGTGCCCGAACTCCAGAGCCGCAAGCATTTCTACGTGGTGGCGGCCACCATCATGCGCCAAATCCTGGTGGATTATGCACGGGCCCGCAATGCCGACAAACGGGGTGGTGGAATCCAGCACGCGGAGTTGACCGTGGCGTTGGCCGGTGCTCCCTACAGACCGCCGAGCGTATTGGCGCTGCACGATGCACTGGACAGTCTGGGAAAAGTGGATCAGCGCAAGGCACGCATCCTGGAGCTCCGGTTTTTCGGTGGACTGACTGTCGAGGAAACCGCCGACGTGATGGACCTGTCCCCCACAACGGTCCATCGCGACGTCCGATTCGCCCAAGCTTGGCTCCTCTCCGAATTGGCCGGAGCGAGGGCAACCTAGCCCTCGCGCGACGTTGGAATGCCGGCCCCGTCAGGAGTTGTACACCGTTATCCGGGCCACGGTGCGGAAGCCCAGCCGCTGGTACAGTTCCCGACCGGCGGGTGAGGACTGCAGAACGACCGGCATCGGGCCGGTCTCGGACAACGCCCGCCCTGCGGCTAGCCTCGTGACGGCTTCCCCGAGACCGCGGCCGCGGTAGGCCGGTGTTGTCGCGATGTTGTACAATCCAACGGCTCCGGGCGACTGCACCCACGCGGCCGTCGCCACGGGGGTGCCGTCCAGGTAGGCAACCATGCTGCGGAATCCCGGTCGGCGGGCCGGCTCGGCGCAGTCGAACACCTCCGAGAACCAATTAGGTGGAACGTGGAACGACTGTGATCCGACCTGACGGAAGCCGGCAAGGGTGGCATCGGAGTCAACCTCGCGGAGGTCGAGTGCCGGAAGTGGCCGTTTGGGCGGGGACAGTTCGGCGGTCGCCATTCCCGGCATTTCGGCCGCACAGCGCAGCCCCTGCCGGGCACACATCGCGCCAAGCCGACGGCGAGCCAGCCACCCCAGCCAGTCCTCGCAGAACCAGAACGACCAATCGATCCCCTCCCGCTCAAAGTGGGTCCGGGCAGTGTCGAGTCTGCGCATCAGCGTATCACCGGAATCGACCGGTCCGTTCAGAAACGCCGAGTTGAACATCTGGAATTCCACTCCGAGGGACGCAATTGAGACCCCAGGTAACTCCAGAATCCGGGCCCTTGGCCGCCCCGGCGCCAGAGCCCGGAACGACTCCCGGAGGTTTCTCTCGACAAGTTGGAAATCCATTTTTCGGTCCGCAAAGACAGCCGGTATATGATGCAAGACTATGGCATCCACCGCCCCCGGCGCAATCGCCGCTGACATGAAGCCTCTCCAAAAGCCGACGAAGGTACGTTACTGGGTCGTAATTTTCGCCGTCATACTGGCGATTATCACCTACATCGACCGCGTTGCCCTCTCCCAAGCAGCTCCCCAGATTAGCAAGGACCTTGGGCTTTCCAAAGAGCAGATGGGATGGGTCTTTTTTTGCTTCTTGAGCGCCTACGCCCTGTTTGAAATCCCGAGCGGCTATTTGGGCGATAAATTGGGTGCGCGCAATGTGCTGACGCGGATCGTGGTGGCGTGGTCGGTGTTCATCGCAGCCACGGGGCAGGCGTTCAACTTCCTTTCGATTCTGGTGATCCAGACGCTGTTTGGCATGGGCGAGGCTGGTGCATTCCCGAATATCGCCAAGGCGTTCTCGGTGTGGCTGCCACGCGACGAGCGGGTGCGGGCTCAGGGCATTGTCTGGCTGTTTGCCCGGTGGGGCGGGGCGATCACGCCGGTGTTGGTATTCCAGATCCTGCAAATCGTTTCCTGGCGCACGGCCTTCGGGGTTTTCGGCTGCCTCGGCACCATCTGGGCCGTTACCTTCTACCGCTGGTTCCGGGACAAGCCGTCCGACAATCCGAGCGTGAATGCCGCCGAGTTGGAATTGCTGAAGCATTCGCACTCGCACGCTCACGGCAGCGTGCCGTGGGGCAAATTTGTGCGGTCGCCGCAGGTCTGGATGCTGGGCGGGCAGTACTTCTGCCTGTCCTATAGCTGGTACTTCTCGATTACTTGGTTGCCGACCTACTTGCGCGAAGCCCGCCATCTGAATCCGGCCGAGATCGCACGGGTTGCGGGGATGCCGCTGTTCCTAGGGGGCATTGGCTGCCTGTTCTCCGGCTTCATCGCCAAACCGCTTACCAAATTGACAGGCAGCGTCACGGCGACCCGCCGCCTGCTGGGCTGCCTTGGATTCCTGAGCGCCGCCAGCCTGATTGTGATCTCCACGATGATCAGCGACCCCTTCTATGCCGTTGTGGCGCTGGCGTTTGCCAGTTTCTCTAACGATTTGGTGATGCCTGGCTCTTGGGGTTCGTGCATGGACGTTGGCGGACGCAACGCCGGAACGTTGTCGGGAACGATGAACATGATGGGGAACCTGGGCGGTGCGGTCGCGTCTGCCTTGGCTCCCTACATTCTGAAGTCCGCAGGTGGGGACTGGAACAAGGTTCTTTATGTGGCCGCCGGGGTTTATTTCCTCGGGACGTTCTTCTGGATTGGGCTCGATCCGGTCACGCCGATTGACAAGGACGAGGCGCACGCATAGCCGCCTTATTCGTGCGCCCTATTCGTCGACCAGTTTGAGAATCATACCGGTATCCGTCGCCATCCAGACATGCTTTTCGTCGGGACCGGCCAGAATGGCGCTGTGGGCGACGGCCCGGTAGTCCACCGTCATCTCGGTCCACTTCTCCATATCGGTGCTGGTCAAGACCTTCACCTTACCGGGGATCGGGCTGCTGGCGACGGGGCCGGAGGGTTCATAACCCGCTAGGAACGCCACCGTCGAACCGGGGAACATCTTGACGTCAGTGATTGCGCGGTCCTTCTGGCGGAAGATTCGAGTGCTGCGGCCGGTGCGCATGTCGATCCGCATAATCTCGCTGGGGTAGTCGAAAATATCGCGGAACGTGATCAGTCCGATTCCGATGCCCTGCGGGGTGAGGCTCATCCGCGTAATCTCGCCAAATACGGAAGCGTCGCTCTTGATCCACTTTTTGCCGCCGTCGGTGGTTTCGAGCAGCACGCCGTAGTGCGGCACCTGCTTGCGCTGTGCGGCACGCTCGGGGTCCAGCCAATCGGGACCGCCACGGCGCGGCGGGATGTTCCAGCCCGAGATCATTCCCTTGCCATCGGCAAAAGCGATTTCGCCGAACGTGGTGTAAACCGGATCGCTTTGGACTTCCTTCAGGATTTCCAAGGGCTTCCAGGAATCCCCGCCATCGGTGGTTTCGAAGACACGCTTTTGGAGTCCGGCGGCGAAACCGTGCTGCCGGTCCAGGAACCAAACGCGGAGAAGGCTCCCCGGTGCGTTCTTGAGCTTGCTCCAACTGCGGCCGGATTCGGCTGTGGTCCAGATTCCCTTGTCGGTTACCATCCAGCCCGTGGAGGAATCGAGGAAGAACAGGGAGATGCCGGCCTCTTTGACCGGAGTTTCGGTCCAATTGGCCCCGCCGTCGCTGGTGACCAGCACTACCGGCTTGTCCTTTTCGTTGCGGTCGGTGGTGTAGCCGCAGGCAACGCCGCGCTTCTGGTCCGGAAAGGCCAGATCGTTGATGGTCAGGGTGGAGTCGATCTTGCGGTATCGGTACTGTATGTCCCAGCGTTGGGCTCCGGGCAACGATTCCGCGAGAAAGGCCGCCGCCATCGCCAACAGCTGGAGTTTGCGCATAGTGTTTTCGGTTAGGGCCTGGCTCGGGCACCCGCACTGGCGGTACCCGTGGGTACGAAAGATGATAGGACGAGTTCCGCGTGGTTTATGGATGCAAGAATCTGCGGCTCAATGCGTGCAAGCGCCAATGCGCAACCCACCTGCTCCCCCAAGGTGGTGAGCAATTCCATCTCGCCGCCCGAATGTTGGTGAGCCTGACGGTATTGGACGTTGATAACGCCCACCACGCGGTTGCGGGCAATCACCGGGGCCGAGAGGAAGGATTCGAAAGAATCCTCCTGGAGTTCGCCGAAGTGCTTGAAACGGGGGTCCTTGTAGGCCTCGCGGGAAATTGCCAGCAGTCGGCGCTCGCGGGCAACCCAGCCGGTCAGGCCTTCGTTCAACTTGAGGCGGACGCGCCCAATCTGGGACTCATTCTGGGAATTGGAAGCGCAGAGCACAAGATGGTCTCGGTCGCACAGGTAAACCAAGCAGGAATCGCACTCGGTGAATTCGACCACCATGGCGACAATGCCCTGCAAAACCTCCTGCAGACTCATGTCCCGGACCATGAAGCGGCTTACTTTCTGGAAGAGCCTTAACTGCTGTTCCGTCCGCTGCAGTCGAACTTCCAGATCCTTGGCTTTGGACACAGTACCAGTATAGTCCCCCAATCCAGCCAAATTTGAAGCCAGTCTTGCTATCGTTGAACTGGGCGGACCTTTTTCCGCCGGTTCAGAGACCACGAATGCCAACGATTGCCACTTGGAATACAGACGGAAGCTCTTCGGTCGTGGAATATGCACGGGAAACATTGGAGCAGGTTCGACGGCATGCCTTGCTGGGGTTCCTGTCGGTGCCCAAGATTGGTGCCGGTGCTGGCGGTTTGCTGCTGGGCGAACGCACCGCCGACGGCGTGCGAATCCTCGGTTCGGTGGAAATTCCCTGTTCCCACGCCTCCGGACCCTCCTTTGCCCTAACGGAGGCCGAGATCGCGGCTGCAGTCGCGTTGGCGCAGCACCCGAGGGAGCTAAGCGTCGTTGGTTGGTATGTTTCGCGAACCCGCGGTCCGATCGAGATGGGGGAGCGGGACTTGGCGCTGTACCGCACAATTTGTCCCGAGCAATGGCAGGTGGCTCTGGTCCTGCAACCCAGCGCCGTGCACACGACGAAGGCCGTGCTTTGCCATCGCGACGATTCAGGCGTGATCCTCCGCGGCCCCCAGACGGGTGTTGACCCGTGGGCTGCGGACGAAGAGGATTTGAGCGACCTGGAAGCGGCCGACAGTGCTGTTCCGGTCGTCGAAGTTGCCGCACTGGCTCCAGTCACGCCGGTGGCTCCGCCGCCGCCGTCCCCGCCTCCGGCTCCCGCACCGCCTCCGGCTCCCGCACCGCCTCCGGCTCCCGCACCGCCTCCGGCTCCCGCACCGCCTCCGGCTCCCGCACCGAGGGTACAGGAGCCGCCTGCCCAGGCGAGGCCTCCGGTAGCACGTCGCCCCAACGTGCCGCAACAGGCTGTACATCAAAACACTACACCTCAAAACACCGCGCCATCGGGAGAGGACTTCCGCCCGGCCAAGCCCCGCCCGGAACGGCAGCGCTTTGCGCCCCAGCCGGACATTCCGAATTTCCGCCACGACGTCCCAAGCGACAATCCCGGAATTCTGCCAATCCGTCCGCAGTTTTCCAAGGAGAACGCGGCTACCATTCCAGGCAGGGAAGTCAACCAATCAACGAAGGCCGACCCCCGCGCACGGGGCGTAATTCCGATCCGGCCCAAATTCGAAGCCCCCGCCAGGGACTCGTCGGTAGCCCAGCCATATGCGGGCCCATTTGTGCCCCAGCCCAAGACCCGCCGCTTCTGGTCGGTCATTGGATCCGTGGCCTTGGCACTTCTGGTGTTGGCCGCCTATATTGTGAAGGATATTTGGATTCCCCGGGTACCTCTCAAATTGGAGATCACGGAATCGAAGGGCGAAGTAACCCTTCAATGGAATCGGGATGGCGTGGCGGGGCTCGAACAGGCATCCCTGATACTCAACGATGGTGGACAGTTGCAATCAGTTTTGCTCGATTCCAAGCAGTTGTCAAAGGGTGTGTTTACCGCCAAGCACAAATCGGACCGGGTCACCGCCATTATCCGGCTCGGCGAAGAGCGGATTTTGGCTGTTTGGGACGCACCGTCGAAATTGCCCGCTCCGGCAGCCCAGGCAGTGGTCGAGCAGGCCGTCACTTCGGCAGATCCGGTGGTCAAGCCTACCACGCCGGTGTCGCAAGCACCGTCTGCGTCCCCCTCGTCCGCCGACGGCGGTTCAGCCGCGCCGATAACAACCCAGCCTGTCAAGAAGCCTTAGCCGTTGCTAAACTTAACCCTTGCTAAACTAGAGATTCACGCAATCGCAATCTTTGCCGTCCCAAACGGGCGGTCAAAATTGCCGGGGTGAAGTCCCGAATGCTTGAATCATGAAACTCGACAGGATTACACTCCGGCACCTCCGGATGCCGTTGGTGCACTTTTTTGAGACCAGTTTTTCGCGCACGTACGCCCGCGACATTATCGTTGTTGAGGTCGAAAGCGACGGGCTTTCCGGCTGGGGCGAAATTACCGCGGGTGAGAACCCCTTCTACAACGAGGAATGGACGGTTTCGGCTTGGTCCATTGCGCGTGACTACGTCGCTCCCCGGTTGTTGGGCCGTGAAATTGAAACTGCTCAGGATGTGGATCCGCTCATCCGGCACATTCGTGGCCACAAGATGGCGCGGGGTGGGGTCGAGGCCGCTGTTTGGGATCTCCAGGCTCGGCGCAACGGCAACCCACTTTGGAAGGAAATTGGCGGGGGTGCCCGCCGGGAGATTCCTTGTGGTGTCTCCATCGGCATTCAGGACACTATTGAACAACTCCTCGAGAAGATATCGACGGAGCTCGCGTCCGGCTACCAGCGCATAAAGATGAAAATCAAGCCCGGCTGGGACATAGAGGCCGTTGCCAAAGTGCGCGAAGCTTTCCCCACCGTCCGCTTGATGGCCGATGCCAATTCGGCCTACACTCTTGCCGATGCGGACCGGTTGCGCCAGCTTGACGAATTCATGCTCATGATGATCGAGCAGCCCTTGGCCCACGACGATATCATCGACCACGCGCAGCTGCAGCCCAGGTTGGAAACGCCGATTTGCTTGGATGAATCCATCCGCTCGGCCCACCACGCCGAACAGGCCATCCGCCTGCGCGCCGGACGGATCATCAACATCAAGCTGGGGCGCGTCGGCGGTTTCGGAGAGGCCATCCGGCTCCACGATGTCTGCCAGAAGGCGGGAATTCCGGTCTGGTGCGGCGGGATGCTCGAAGCTGGCATTGGCCGCGCGCACAATATCGCGCTGGCGACTTTGCCGAATTTCACTCTGCCCGGCGATGTTTCCGCCAGCAAGCGCTATTGGAAGCGGGACATTATTGTCCCCGAAGTCGAAACCACGGCCCAGGGCACCATCGCTGTTCGGGACGGCGTAGGTTTCGGTTATGAAATCGACCGCGACTATTTGGACCACGTGACAGTTAGAACCGAAACCATCACTTCGACAGCTGCCACGCCGAAAGCGGCGGCATGAGCGCCGGGAAGACCTCGAACGCTCTCCTGTACCTGCTGATTGCCGTGATGATGTTGTGCTGGTCCGGCAACTATATTGCCGCCCGGATTGTATTTCGCGAGGTGCCGGCCGAGATTGTGATCTGCATCCGCACCTTGGTCTCGGCGGTTCTGATCGTGCCGATTTTCTGGTACCAGTCGCGAGGCCGCAAGATCGAGGCCACGCCGCGCGACTTGTGCCTGCTGGCGGTTCTCGGTGTTGGCGGCATCACGGTCAACCAACTTTTTTGGACGCTGGGGGTGGCTAGGACGACGGTGCTGCACTCGTCCATGATCATGGCGACGACTCCGTTGTGGGTTGTTGGGATGGCGGCTGCAATGCGGTTGGAGCCGATCAACCGGATCCGCCTGCTGGGAATTGGAATCGCTCTGATGGGAGTGGTTTCGCTGCAATTCATCCGCACGCAATCCGTCGCCGGACAGCAACAGCCAACGCTACTGGGCGATTTCCTTATTTTGGGCTGTGCGATCCCCTTGGCCGCGATGACGGTATTTGGAAAGCGGCACAAGCCGAAACTGGGTGGTATCGCCGTGAATGCGATGGGCTACGTTGGTGGATCGGTGCTGCTGGCACCCCTTCTGTGGTGGGCTGGCCGCAACTTTCAGTTTTCGAAGCTTTCACCCGGAGCTTGGTTCGGCATGTTCTACATGGGCGCGTTTTCGTCGGTAACAGGCTATCTGATTTACTACTACGTTCTTGCCCGGATTCCCGCCTCGCGGGTGGGCGCGTTCCAGTACCTGCAGCCGGTAATCGCGACCGCCTTGGCTTTTCTCATTCTCGGCGAACGAGTGGGCGAAGGGGCGCTTGCAGCAGGCGGCATGGTCTTTGCGGGGATTTTCGTGACGGAGCGCTTCTCTTGAGTGATTTCGGACGCTTGATCCGCACCAACGCGAACTATCGCAGGACGTGGACCGGGCAGGTGGTCAGCGAGATCGGGGACCACTTCAACAACATTGCCGTGATGAGTCTGGCCATGGAACGGGGCAACGCCGGGTTGGTGGTCACCGGGGTCTTTCTCTCGCGGGCGGTGGCGATGCTGGGTGCCGGTCCTATCGCGGGTGTGCTTTTGGACCGGTTGGACAGGCGCAGGGTCATGATCGCCAGCGATTTGGTCCGGGCCGTGATCGCCCTGAGCTTCATTTTTTGCGTGGACTACAAGTCGAATTGGCTGCTTTTCGGGCTTAGCGCCGTGCTGATGTTCGCATCGCCCTTTTTCTCAGGGGGCCGTGCGGCGGTGTTGCCGAGCATTGCCACGGCGGATGAACTCCACACCGCTGGTACGATGACCCAGACCACGTCGTGGGCTAGCCTTACGATCGGTGCCTTCCTGGGGGCCGTGGTGGTGAAGTCCGGTTTCGCAATTGCCTTTGGATTCAACGCCTTGTCATTCCTCGTGTCGGCTGCCTGCATTGCACGGCTGCATCACGCGGATGGCAGGGGATTCCGTGTCCTGCAATCGGCATCGAAGCGGTCGAAGACGGGATTCCGCCAGTTCCGCGATGGTTTGGCATATATGCGCTCAACACCCTTGCTTTCGGGCGTGTCGGTGGTAACGATAGGTTGGGCTGCGGGCGGGGGCGCCGCGCAAATTCTCTTCAGCTTGTTCGGGGAGAAGGTTTTCAAGGCCGGTCCCTATGGCATTGGTGTCATTTGGGGTTGTGCGGGCCTCGGGTTGCTGTGCGGCGGAGCGGTGGGTTATCAGCTCGGGAAGCGCCTCAATTTTGTCCAGTACAAGAGGACGGTCGCCATTGTGTACGTGATCCACGGCGGGGCGTACGTGCTGTTCAGTCAAATGCCGACGATGGCCTGGGCTTGTGTTTTCATCGCGGTTTCGCGGGCGGCGGTCGCGGTGAGCTCGGTGTTGAACTACACGCAGTTGATGCGGCACGTGGAGGACCGGTTCCGCGGTCGGGTTTTCGCCACGCTTGAGTCCCTCACCTGGTCCACAATGATGATTTCCATGATGGCGACAGGTGCGGTGTCGGTCTCGTGGAATCCGCGCACAATTGGGATGGTTTCCGGGATTGTCAGCTCCATGACGGCCGTCGTTTGGACTTGGCTGAACGTGAGCGGCAGGTTGCCGGAACCGCCGGAGGTGGGGGAATTGGCACTTCAGGAGGCTGAGTCGGTTCATGCAATCGCTTGAGGGCAAGGTAGTTCTGGTGACGGGCGCAGCCAAACGGATCGGGCGCTCGATTGCTTTGGCGTTGGCCGCGGAGGGAGCAAGGGTTGCCATCCATTACGGCGAATCCGATGCCCAAGCCCGCCTCACGGCGTCGGAGTGCGGCGGGGTCCCTGTGTTTCAGGCCAACTTGGAGTCCGTCGCGGAGATTCGATCCATGTTCGACCGCGTCGCTGACCATTTTGGCCGCTTGGACGGGTTGGTGAACAACGCAGCGCGGTTCACCAGGTTCGATCCTCTGGATATTGAAGAGTCGGACTGGGATTTCATCCATTCGGTAAACCTCAAGTCTGTGTTTTTTTCCTGCCAAGCAGCGGCGCGAATCATGCTGCCGACAGGCAATGGGCGGATTGTCAACATTGCCTCCCTGGGCGCGATCCGGCCCTGGCAGGAACACGCGCATTACTGCGCGTCCAAGGCCGGTGTTGTGATGTTGACTCGGGCATTGTCGCGCGCATGGGCACCGAAGATTTCCGTGAATGCGGTAGCCCCTGGTGTGATTCCGTTTGGGGGAACCGACGACCGGATTGAAAGATTCATAGCCGCAACTCCCGCCGGTCGAGCTGGGACCGGCGAGGAGATTGCGGATGCCGTGTTGTATTTCCTCCGCACATCAACCTTCACCACAGGGCAGCTGGTTGCAGTGGACGGCGGCCTGAGCCAGAAATAATCGCTTCCCGTGTCTGGGTCTTTACGGCACGGCTGGCGGCGGAACCCGACGCTTGGACGCGTGTTCGAAAGCATAGGCCAATTCGATCAAGCGGGGCTCGCTGCATGCCATACCTGTGAAACTGACGCCGAACGGAGCCGGTTTCGCCTCAAATCCGGCCGGAAACGGAGGCGTCGCCGTATTCGGAACCATCGCGAAAGGCACGATGACCGTAGGGTATCCAGGTTTGGCCGCAATGCCCGCACCATTTGGTCCCGGAAAGAGAATCGCATCAAGCTGGTTGGATTTCATCGCCGCGTCGATACCGTTCGTGCCCGCCAGTTCTATATCCTTGGCACGGTCGTGCTCATAACGGGCCCGGTCGGCTTGCACGTCCATCTCATCCGAGATATCCAGTTGCGACTGACCAAAACGGATTGCCCCCGATGTGATGTGGGTAATGTTCCATTCCCGCAGTTCCGTCAACGTCTTGACCGGAGCTGAAGGGCCCAACGTTGCCAGCCACGCGTTGAAGTCGCGTTTCATGCCGTACTTCAAGACGACAGAGCAATTGGCGTCTTTCCCCTTCACGCTGTTGAGCCCGGAGCATTGACCCCAGAGCGCGAAATTCTTGTCTGGATCCTGCGTGGAGAGGCTCGGAATGTCCACTGGATCGACGATGACCGCACCCTGCGCTTTTAGGATTTCAATTGCCTCGGTCATGGCCCGTGCCTGTTCGGGAGTCAACGGGTCGCCGTTGCCGCCCCTGCCGCCGCCACGTCCGCCGGGTGCCGGAGCTTCCGCTGCCCCGCTACGCCGTTGGGGCAGGTTCGCGCGCTCGTAGAAAAAGGCGCGAGGTATGCCGATCCGGGCACCCTTCAGGCCATCGGTTTTCAAGAATTTTGTGTAGTCGCGGCCCGGCGGGGGAGTGCAGAGCTTTGTCGCGGCATCATTCGGATCGGGTGCGGGACTTTCGAGGGCTCCCAGCATGATGGCCGCGTCCGTCACGGTCTTGGCCATGGGACCTGCCGTATCCTGGTCGGCGGTGATCGGAATCACCCCGTAACGGCTAATCCGGCCTACCGTCGGCTTGATTCCCGCAAGCATGTTTTGATTTGAAGGACTTAGGATCGACCCGGACGTCTCGCTTCCGACGTTCCCGGCCCAGAAGTTGGCGGCAGTGCCGACACCGGAACTCGAACCACCGGTTTGCAGCACAGGACGGCCATCGTTGGAGCCCTCGCGCGGGTCGCGGCGGGGGTCGTAGGGATTGTAGCCGAACCCGCGCATGGCGTTGTAGTTGCCCGGCATCGGAGTTGGGGCTCCCGCTACCCAGTTGGCCAGTTCCGACAAACCGGTCTTGGCAATGATAATCGCGCCCGCGTCGCGCAGATTCTTGACCAAGGTGGCGTCATAGGGCGGTATGAACCCGTCGAAGGCAAGTGCGCCGCCTGTGGTGACAATGTCATGAGTCAACACATTGTCCTTGAGCGCGATCGGGATGCCGTGCAAGGGTCCCCTCGCGCGACCCTGGGCACGTTCGCGGTCCCTATCATCGGCCTCTTTCAACACGTTCGGATTCACTGTGATGATGCAATGCAGCTTGTCCTCATACATGCCGATGCGCGCCAAGTATAGGGTGACCAACTCGCGGGATGTGATCCGTTTTTGGTCCAGAGCCGCCCGGATTTCCGGGATGGACGCTTCAACCACATTGAAAGAAGGCGTCGCCGCCATCGCCAGGGACGAAAAGAATAGGAAAGTAGTGATCTTCATGAAAACTCCACGGGCCGGTTTCGGGCTTCGGGTCGGAGAAGGGTCGCGGGCGGGGCGGCTGGACAGGCCGGTCCACTTGGTCCGGTGAGAGTAGTTTAGCGCGATACCCGTTACAGGCCCTTGCCGAGGGCGATCACGAAGTATTCCGCCGGCTCCGGACCCGGATTGCGCCACTGGTGCTCGACATTTGAAGCCATGTAGATCACCGAGCCAGCGGTCAAATGCACCGTCTGCCCGCCGTAGGTGGCATCCAGGACACCTTTCCTCAGCATCATCACCTCTTCATGGGAGTGGTGGTGCGGAGCGTGGGGGACCTGACCCGGTCCCAACTCGGTCATATGCAATTCCACCGGATAGCCTGTATGGGTCTGCCAGTCGAATACGGCCCGAGAGTGGTTCTGGCCGTTCGCTTTCACTGGCAGGTCCGGATAGTCGAAGGCCTTGGTCTCCAGCATTTTCTTGTCATCAGCAGGCAAGGGAAGCGCCGCGGCAGGCAACGGAAGGGCTGCGGCAAGTCCGGGCAGGATCATCGATAGGTCGCGGCGGGAAAGGGACAATTTTAGAAATCTCCTGACGCGAGTATATCCCTGGATCGAAACGGATCGGGCTCGGACACGTCAAAATGGGTATAATCGGGTCACAGCTGCCCATTTTTCGTTTCGCATGGAAGAACCTACCACTTCTGAAGCACTCGCACCTGTTGCCGCGCCGCAGCCTGTATTCGGCGTGGCATCCCTCTTGCGGGATTTGGCAATTTCCGTTGTCCTGGCCGTCGTCCTCATCGTCTTCATCTACCAGCCAGTCAAGGTGGAGGGCACCAGCATGATGCCGGGTCTCACCGACCAGGAACGCATCTTCATCAACAAATACCAGTACAAGCTGGGTACCGGCAACATTGAGAGGGGCGATTTGGTGGTGTTCCACTTTCCACTGGACCCCAGCCAGTCCTACATCAAGCGCGTAATCGGCATTCCGGGCGATACGGTCGAAGTGGACGACGGCGTCGTGATTGTGAACGGAATCAAGATCCTGGAGCCGTACCTGCCCGACGAATACCGCGACCACATGACCCTCCACCGTCGCACCGTTCCTGCGGATCGGTATTTCGTCCTTGGCGACCACCGCAGTTCATCCAATGACAGCCGCATGTGGGGATTCGTGGACAGGCCCGCCATCTACGGGAAGGCAGTGTTTGTGTACTGGCCTCCCGCAAAAATCGGCCCCGTGCACTAGAAATCCGTACGGCGGCCCAGCCCATTGGTCCCGATATCATAATGAGGACCAATGCCAAAGTCCCCCGAAGAACTGCGCAGCTACCGATGGTTCGGCCCCGACAACATGCGCGGCTTCAGCCACCGCTCCCGGATGAAGCAATGCGGCTACCGGCGTGAAGATTTCACCGGCAAGCCCGTCATCGCGATCGTCAACACCTGGAGCGAATTGAACCCCTGCCACGCCCACCTTCGCGAGCGCGCCGAGGCTGTCAAGCGCGGCGTCTGGCAGTCCGGCGGCTTCCCGGTCGAAATTCCCGCCTTCTCCATCTCCGAAACCTACGCCAAACCCAGCCCCATGCTCTACCGCAACATGCTGGCGATGGAGGTCGAGGAAGCACTCCGCAGTCTCCCCATCGACGGCGCGGTCCTGATGGGCGGCTGTGACAAAACCACCCCCGGCCTGCTCATGGGTGCCATCTCCATGGACCTCCCCGCCATCTTCCTGCCCGCCGGCCCCATGCTTCGCGGCAACTGGAACGGCAAGCCGCTCGGCAGCGGTACCGATCTCTGGAAATACTGGACCGAGCGCTGCGCCGGCACCATCACCGGCGAGGAATGGGTCGAGATCGAGGACGGCATCGCCCGTTCCCCCGGCTTCTGCATGACCATGGGCACCGCCGCCACCATGACCGCCCTTGCCGAGGCGCTCGGCTTCACCCTCCCCGGAGCTTCCTCCATCCCCGCCGCCGACTCCAACCACGTCCGCATGGCCATGCAGTGCGGCGAGCGCGCCGTGAAAATGGTCTGGGACGATTGGAAGCCATCGGCATTCCTCACCATGCGGTCGTTTGAAAACGCTGTCGCCGTCGATATGGCAATCGGCGGATCCACCAACGCCTTCATCCACCTGATCGCCATGGCCGGCCGGTGCGGCTTGAAGCTCGACATGCGCGTTTTTGACGACCTCGCCACCATCGTTCCCGTCCTCGCCGACATCCGCCCCTCCGGCCGCTTCCTCATGGAGGATTTCTACTATGCCGGGGGCCTCCGTGCGCTCATGGCCGAAATGACCGAGTTCCTGCATCTGGACGAGCTGACCGTCAACGGCTGCACCATCGGGGCGAACGTGGCCGGGGCGAAGGTCATCAATCCCGAAGTCATCCGCCCCCGCGAAAATCCCCTCGTCGAGAGCGGCGGCACCGCCGTGCTCTACGGAAGCCTGTGCCCGGATGGGGCCGTGATCAAGACTTCCGCCGCCACACCCAAGCTTCTGCAGCACACCGGACCAGCCGTCGTCTTCCGGGACTACAACGACATGGACGCCCGCATCCATTCCGACGACCTCCAAGTCACGCCGGATTCCGTGCTCATTCTCCAGAACGCCGGTCCCCTCGGCGGACCCGGAATGCCGGAGTGGGGCATGCTGCCGATTCCCCGCAAGCTCTTGAAGGATGGTGTCCGCGACATGGTCCGCATTTCCGACGCCCGCATGAGCGGCACCGCCTACGGAACCTGCGTTCTGCACGTTTCGCCCGAAAGTTTCATCGGCGGCCCGCTGGCCCTCGTTCGCGACGGAGACCTAGTCCGTCTGGATGTCGACGGTCGCCGTCTCGACCTCTTGATAGCCGACGACGAGCTGGCCCGCCGCAACGCCGCCTGGGTCAAGCCGGAGCCCAAATTCGCCCGTGGCTACATGTCCCTCTACGCCGACCGTGTCACCCAGGCCCACCAAGGCTGCGACTTCGACTTTCTGGACGGCAAGAAACCAACCCCCGAGCCAGAAATCCACTGATTCCAATGCGGATTTAGCGCAGCCATCCTTGGCCAATGCACTTGCTGTTCCCTACAAAGCACGGCATCACCGTTTTGCCCAGGCCGTCCACGAGTTCCGGCAAGTGCTCGCATGCCTTGTGGGGCGGCCTTTCCAAGCTGCGAGGTGGCTTTCATCCGCCTCATGCGCCGCACGGCGCAGGTTCCCGGGCCTCTCGGCGTTTCGGCCATCCGGCACCAACCCAAAAGTAAGCAACATTGGGAGTAAGTGGCATTGGGCATTCCTGTCTGCGGCGACCTGTACAGGTCGCCGGAACCGGAATTCCCCTGGCGTCAGCTTGGGCGGAGAACCGAATAATCCGAGACTCACCAACTCCCGGCTGTTCCATCTGAGGTACACTCGGCTGGGAGACTAATCAAAATGCAAAAACGTATTGCCATGTTGTGGGTGGCAGCAACGCTGTCAGCGACCGGTTCGGCACAGCAGGGCGCACCTGGAAAAGACGGCCCCTACAAGGTCCTCAAGACCGCGCGCGTCGGCGGCGAAGGCGGCTGGGACTACATTTTCGCCGACGACGCCGGCCGCCGCATCTACATCCCGCGCGGCGCGGCCAAGGCCATTCCCGCCACCGACACCACCCCCGCTGTTGCCGAGGTCGGCCCTCGCCTCACCGTCTTCAACCTCGACACCCTCGCACCCGTCGGTGAAATTCCCGGCGTGGGCGGAAACGGTGCCACCGTCGACCCCAAGTCCGGACACGGCTTCACCAGCGACCATCCCAAGGTGTCCATGTTCGATACCAAGACCCTGACCCTGATCAAGAGCATCGACGTCGGCGCGGCCCGGCCCGACGGCATCCTCTTCGATTCCTTCAACCAACGGGTCTACGTCTTCAGCCATCCCACCAAGGACGCCACCGTGATCGACTCCAAGGACGGCACCGTCCTCGGCACCATCGACCTTGGCGGAGTTCCCGAACAGGGCGTCGCCGACGGCAAGGGCACTCTCTATGTCGTCATGCAGGACGCGGTCGGCTCTGTCACCGTGGTGGACGTGAAGACCATGAAGGCGACCGCCCATTACTCGCTCGTCGACAAGGGCGGCTGCAACGGTCTGGCTCTCGATGTCAAAAACCAAGTCCTGTTCGCGGCTTGCGGACGTTCCGGCAATCCCCCGGCGGTGCCGCCCCAGCCCATGATGGTGATCCTCAGCGCCAAGGACGGCAAGATCCTCGCAAACCTCCCCTTGGCCGGCAGTTCCGACGGCGCGGCCTTCAACCCGCCCACAATGGAGGCCTTCAGCACCCACGGCAACGGCACCATGACGATCATCAAGGAGAAGAGCCCCACGGAGTTCGAGGTCGAACAGGATCTCAAGACGATGAACGGCGCGCGGACCATCACGTTCGACTCCAAAACCGGGCATGTGCTCGCCATGGCTCAGGAGCGCGGCCCCGCGCCACCTCCTCCCGCCGGTTCTGGCCGCGGCCCCCAGGCTCCAGTGATTACGGGGTCGTTCACCATCCTTGTGATGGGCAAGTAGCAGAAGGTCCGCCCCCCTCCGTGCATTTGCCTGGGGCAGCCATTCTTGGTTGTGGCGACCATTCCAGGTCGCCACAACCGGCCGCCTCGGTACTTCGGATTGGGAGCCCCCCTACCCGCACCACCGCCCGCCAACCCCGGGGCCTGGCCCCCCTACTTCTTCCCACCCACCGGGTATCCCTGCCAAACGTATTCCAGTGCTTCCGGCAGGGTCTGCGCCTTCACCGTGCGGTCCGTATGCCCCGCATTGGTCGCAAACACGAACTGGTAGTGGTAGCCCTTGGCCGCCAGCACCTTCGCCATGTTCTCGTTCGCCAAAACCCAATCATGCATGTTGTCCTTCATGATGTTGGGGTTGTAGTTGTCCCGGTCGCCGACCTCCATCCACAACCGGATCGGCTTCACCGGGCTGTTCGGGATCAGCCGTTCGTGGAATTCCCATGCCCCGTGCGGGACGCTGTCATTCTGCGGCCACTGCTGGTTCACGTAGGTGCCCGAATACGTCAGCACCCGGTGGTACATCTCGGGGTGGTACCAAGCCATGATCAGCGCCGCCGAACCGCCCGAGCTGCCGCCCATCGTTGCCCGGCCGTCAGGGTCCTTGGTCAGCTTGACGTTGCAGGTCTTTTCGACCAAGGGCAGAATTTCCTTCTCCACGAATTCCGCATAGAGGCCGGACATTGTGTCGTACTCCAACCCGCGTTGGCTCCCTTGGGCATCGCCCGAGCCGTTGCCGATCGCGATGCCGATCATCACCGGCAAACGATGTTGCGCGATGAGGTTGTCCAGGGCTTGAAACAGCCCCTTGTCCGGACCGTCCGCACCCACAATGAACGGCGCGACCGTACCGGGGACATACTGCTTGGGTACGTACACGGAAATCTTTCGGGTGTACGCTGCCGGGTGGCTCGTGGTCACGATCAGCTTCGACGGATCCTTGTCGTCCGGGGTGCCGAACGTGCCCGGCTCCCGTGCGATACCCGGATAAATTTTGCTGTCCTTGGATTCCACCGTGAAGTCGAAGACTTGGCCCTGCGGGACACCCGGCTGGACAGCCATTTCGGGTGCCGGGTTGTGCGTTGGCCCAAGGATGAAGTTGCCGTCCTCCTTGGGCGAAGGGATGGCCCCGTCGGCCAACTCCTTGGCCGCTACGTACCCGGGCGTATGCGGGTCCCGGGTTGGTGGCGTTGGGCGTGCCGGACGAACTCCGACTGCGGGCGGAGGGGTCTGTGCCAAGGCTGTCGTCGAGCCGAGGGTGATCAATAGGGAAATTGTTGCGCTGCGGAACATGATGTCGGAGTCCTTATCTTTATTTCGTGCCGACCGGATAACCCTGCCAAGTGTACTCCAAGGCTTCAGGCAGCGTTTGCATTTTGACTGTGCGGTCCGTGTGTCCGGCATTGCGGGCAAACACGAATTGGTAGTGGTAACCCTTCGCCGCCAGCACCTTGGCCATGTTTTCATTGGCCAGTACCCAGTCGTGGTAGCCGTCCGGGGCTCCCAGATTGTCCTTGTCCCCAACTTCCATCCACAGCCGAATGGGCTTCACGGGACTGTTCGGGATCAGCGTGTCGTGGAACTCCCACGCTCCGTGCGGCGTCTCGGCATTCGCCGGCGACTGCTGGTTCACGTAGGTGCCGGAATAGGTGAGCACCCGGTGGTACCACTCCGGGTGGTACCAAGCCATGATCAGCGCAGCCGATCCGCCGGAACTGCCACCCATCGTGGCGCGTCCCTCGGGATCCTTGGTGAGCTTGACCTTGTACTGTTTCTCGACAAGCGGGAGCACTTCCGTTTCCACGAACTCGGCGTAGCGGGGCGACATCGTGTCGTATTCCAAGCCCCGTTCGCTGCCAGGTCCGTCGCCGGAACCGTTGCCGATCGAAATCGCGATCATCGCCGGGACCCGGTGTTGCGCAATCAGGTTGTCCAGAGCCTTGAACAGCATCAGATCCGGGCCGTCCGCGCCGATGATGAAGGGGGCTGCGGTGCCGGGGACGTACTGTTTCGGTACATAGACGGCCACCTTGCGGGTGTACGGGGCGGGATGGCTGGACACGATCCGGCGCGCTGCCGGATCGGTCGGAGGCGGCGTCCCCGGTTGGGGCATGTCGCGGGCGATGCCGGGGTAGAGCTTGCTGTCGGACGATTCCATCGTGAAGTTGTAAATGTCCCCCTGCGGCACGCCCTCCTGCACCGTCATCTCGGGCGCAGCCGGGTGTGTCGGGCCGAGGATGAAGTTTCCGTCTGCCTTGGCGGGAGCGTTCATGCCGTCGGGCAGATCTTTCGCGGCCACATAGCCGGGCGTGTTCGGGTCGCGCGTCGGGGCTGGCGGTCGTGCCGGCCGCTGGGCACCGGGCCCGGGAACGGGTGGCGTGGTCGGTGGCGGTGTCTGGGCGGCGGCGCTCGCCGCCAACAATGCAGTGGCGATTGTGGTTCGTGAAAGGCGGAACATGCGGAAACTCCTGGTTGGGACAACGGGTTTTGGACGACGGGAAATCCCCACCAATCTTATCCCAGAGCCATCTCCAGGATCACGGGATTTCAAGACGTCGAGGGAATTCACGAAACATTGCCGCTATCCACGGCATAATCGGTATAGATGCCACGCACTCACATTGCCCCGATCCTGCTTTGCGCCCTCGGCATTTTCGGCACCGCCCTCGCCCAAACGCCCAAGGACGTGCGCGCTGTCGCCAAGGGCGGAACGTCCACGATTCCGACCGTCGCCCAGTATCTGAACAGCTCCGCCGTGGACACCCGGGTCGAAGTGATCAAGCAGCTGATCGCCATCGGCGGCAAGGACACGATCGACCCTCTGATCCGCGGCACCAAGGATGTCGACGCCGAGGTCCAGATCCGGGCCACGGACGGTCTGGTGAACTTCTACCTGCCCGGGTACGTCAAGCAGGGGCTTGGCTCCTCCGTGATCAAGGCTGGGAATTCCATCCGGGCCAAGTTTAGCGACTCGAACGACCAGATGATCGAGGCTTTCGTGGTCGTCCGCCCTGAAGTAGTGGCGGCGCTGGCGACGGTGGTACGCAACGGTGCCACGCTGGATGCCAAGGCCAATGCGTGCCGGGCCGTGGGAATCCTACGGGGACAAGGCGCATTGCTGGACCTCATTGATGCGCTGAGGACCAAGGACAACCGGGTCATGTATGAGTCACTGATCGCAATGCAGAAGATCCGCGACCCGGAAGCCGGCCCCCGCGTGGTCTATCTCCTCCGCGATTTGGACGACAAGGTGCAGTCGGCCGCGATCGAAACCGTAGGCCTGCTGCGGGCGAAGGATGCCTTGCCGGGCCTGCGCAATATTCTGTCGAGCCCGCGCAACAAGGTTGCCGAGCGGTCGGCGCTGGCCTCCTTGGCCCTGATGCCGGAGCCGCAGGACCGCAACGTTCTGAAGTCGTATCTGTCCGCCAAGGACGACAAGAACCGCGCAGCCGCAGCCGAGGGCTTGGGCCGGGCTGGCGAGCCAGCGGATAAGCCGGTCATCGAACAGGCTTGGAAGGACGAACAGAAAATGCTGCCAAGGCTTGGTGCTGCCTTCGGCTTGGTGATGCAGGGCGATGTTTCGGTGTCGGAGGAAGCCCCCCTCCGCTACCTGATGAACACCCTGAATTCCTCTGCCTACCGCGATGTCGCCTTGGCCTATCTGGTCGAGGCCGCACGCCGGGCTGATGTTCGCCAGGCGTTGTACCAGCCGTTGGAGCAGGGCACCCGCGACGAGAAAACCCGCCTCTGCCGTGTGCTGGCTGCCAGCGGGGATGCTGGCTCCATCGCCGCGTTGGAGAAGGCCAGCAGGGACGCAGACGCCGAAGTGGCCAAGGAAGGTTTCAACGCCCTGCGTACCCTGCGCAGCCGGGTAACCCCGTAGAGCTTTATAGGACCCGCTTCCACGCGGGGAGCGCGGATGAGGGCGCGGAATATCCCTCCTCCCCTGCGATGAATACGGCCACTCCGGGAGGCTCGTCTTGGACGACGGTTCCCCGTTTGTCATAGCCGCGATGAAACGCGTGCCACGGCCGGAACACGCAGGGCCCTGTCTGCTCGGCACGGAAGATGCCGTCACGGCAACAGGCCACAACGTCCAGCAGCCCGGAGCTGTTCCGTATGATCGAGATCCTTGGCGGATCCGGGACCTGTCCTGTTTCGCGGGGGATTGGCTGTAATGGATGGAATGGGGTCCAAGCCTCGCCGTTGGCGGTGCTGTGATGGACTTGTCCGCCCAGAACGGCAAAGGCTTCGGCGCAAACTCCGGTCCTATCCGAAACGCTGGCGATGACGAGTGAGGTGGCACTTGCGAGGAACACGGTGGCGTTCTGGCTTGAGCGGAATAGCAGTGTCCCGCGCTCGTTGGTGGCCATCGCCCAACCTTGAAGGGATTCTTCCATGAGATTGCGGGTCGCGGTGCAGTGCTCCGGGCTTCTCGCGGATTCCGGGGGTCCGTTCCATCGAATTCCGATGGCGCTGGACCTCAGTCCGAGGGGGCAAAGTCCGGTGTCTGATCTACCGTTGGGGGTCCACGCCTGCAGCAGTCTGTTGCCGGGTGCAGGTTTTACGATCAGGGTTTTCGGGTTCGGCATAAGCTCTCCTTGTCAACACTCCAAGCGTCGAGCGGGAGGAAAGCGCGCCAGTTCATTTGTGGATGGTCGTCGAAAACAGCAAACGGGTCCCGCCGTCGGAAGGCGGGACCCGTTTGCGGCGCGGCGGACGGAGTGCCGGTCGCGAGTCCTATTTGACGGCTGTTTTCGCCGTTTCAGTGGGCTTGGCTGCTTCCACTTTGGTGGTTTCGGCTTTCTTGGCCTTCTTGGCCGCCTTCTTGGCTGGAGCGGCCGGAGCTGTTGGGGCTGCCGGAGCCGGGGTCTGGGCGAAGGTCATGGCGGCGACTGCGATGGTGAGAATGATGGTCTTCATGGTCGTATCTCCTGTT
>CAIYDY010000318.1 GCA_903925015.1 uncultured Acidobacteriia bacterium | reverse complement strand
GCCGGCGACTTGGACGAGGTACTGGTCCTGTTCGAAACCTTGGCGGAGGTCGGCCGCCATCTCGGGCTCGTCTTCCACCACCAGCAGTTCTGCGCGTGCCATGGAAAGGATGATTGTAAGGGACTGCGGGGCCGCGTGTCCCGAAATTCATGGAACATTCATAGAGATCCCTTATCCACCTCAGTTCACCCCAAAGGCCAGGATGTTCTGGCCGGAGGCCACGGCGATGTACTGCTTCCCGTCAAATTCGTAGGTCATGGGGGAAGCCTTGAAAGTGGCGCTGGTATCGAATTGCCAGAGAATCCTGCCGTTGTCCGAATCGACGGCCATCAGGCTCCCCGAATCGCCGCCGACAAAGAGAACACCGGTCGAGAACAGAAGGGTGCCGCCCCACGAGGTGGCACCTCCGGCCTGGGGAAGCTCCCAAACAACATTTCCAGTCTTGTAGTCGATGGCGCGCAGGATCTGGCGGGGTATTTCGCCCGGAACCAGGCGCTGTGATCCGCCGGAATATCCACGGCCCGCCTGCCACTCCTCGGTGGTCCGGGTGGTGAAAATGCTGCACTTTTCGTAGGTCTGGACGAAATACTTCCCGGTGGAGGGTTCAAAGGACGACGAAAACCAATTGGTGGCGCCATCCTGGGACGGGCAGACCTTGAAGCTGTTGGCGGAACCGGCGCTCACCGGGGGCAGCAGCACCGGTTTGCCGTCCGGGCCAATCTCCTTGGCCCAGTTGATGTTCTGGATGAACGGCTTGGAGAGCAGCAGCTTGCCGGTGGCGCGGTCGAACACGTAGAAGAAGCCGTTCCGGTTGGCCTGGATGAGCAATTTCCGCTGCGCCCCCTGCCAGTCCGCATCGACGAGCACGAGGGGCTCTGTAGCATCCCAATCGTGGGTGTCGTGCGGCGTGGTCTGGTAGTACCACTTCAGCTTGCCGTTTTTGGGATCGAGGGCAACGATGGAGGACGTATAGAGGTTGTCGCCCTTGCGTTCGTCGCCGTTGTAGTCCGGGCCGGGATTGCCAGTGGCCCAGTAGAGGGTGTCGAGCTGGGGGTCGAAGGAGCCCGTGAGCCAGGCGACGCCGCTGGGGTGTTCGATCGCTTTTCCGCTCCAGGTCTCCGAACCGGGTTCACCGGGTTTCGGGACGGTCCAGAAGCGCCAGACCTCCTTGCCCGTCTCCGGATTCCATGCGGCGATAAAGCCGCGCGCTCCCTGTTCACCACCCGCAGTACCGGAGACGACCAGGCCATCGGCGATCAAGGGCGCGGAGGTGGCGTTGTAGTTCTGCTTCCAATCGGCCATTTCGGTTTCCCAGGCCAGTTCGCCGGTGAAGCGGTTGAAGGCGAGTAGATGGGCGTTGTCGGTGACCATGAAAACGCGGTCGGCCAGCACGGCCACGCCCCGGTTGAAGCCCTGGGCCGCGTTGCCGACCAAGCCTTTGGTGCGGGCCCGCTGGAAGTGCCAGATTTCACGGCCGACACCGGCATCCAATGCCCAGCATTCGTTGCCGCTGGTGACATACATGATGCCCTGGACGACCACAGGCGTGGTCTGGGCCCGGGTGGGTGTGCCTTCCATGGTGAACATCCACTTGGGGGCGAGCCTGGGCGCGTTTTCCTTGGTGACCTGGGAGAGGGTGCTGTAGCGGTTTCCACGGATGTCGCCGTTGTACGTGGTCCAGTCGGTCTGGGATGTGACTTCGCGGTAGGGCTGGCTGTCGCCGCGCGGGTCGGGCCGCAGCAGGTGGATTTTGGCGTCGTCCGTCTTCAGCTGGACGCTGCCCATGTTTTCGTTGAGGACAAGGCCGGTCAACGTGGTGCCGGAGGTGGTCCGGATGGACTTGCGGACCGGCGCGGCGCGGCGTCGGGCACGAAGGGTGCGGAGAAACGCAACCATGCGGGTCTTCTCGGGCACTGCCAGATTGGGGAAACCGGGCATGCCGCGATCCTGGCGGCCATCGCGGATGACGGCATCCAGCTGTTCATCGGTCAGGTTCGCCACGCGGTTCACGATGTTGGGGCCCATCTCGCCCCCCATTGCGTCGCCGCCATGGCAGGAGGCGCAATTGCGCTCGTACTCCAGCTGGCCGGGCTGCTGGGGAGCCGGCTGGGGTTGGGCGGACAGATCGGGTTGCAGCATCCACGCTGCGGTGAGAACGATGGGGAGGGCGATCCGGAAAGTCATTGTTGTGGAAGTGGCCTGGCACAGCAAGTTTATTGCCTTCCGGATGCACCCGTCAACCTAGGCCGGGAGTTGCGGTGCAGTCGGCAGGAGTAGGCAGAGGTTGTCGTCGTTCCGATGCCGGTCCGCGACGATTTGCAGCGCTTCCGCGAACCGGGGGCCGCGGAGATTCCTCAACAGGCGTTCCCAGTGAACCCGGCCGTAGAGGATCCTGATTCCGTTGTCGGCCAGATCGATGCCGTCGGTCCACACGCGCGTGTTCCATTCGTGGAAGTCCGGTGCGCCGACTTCGAGATCCACCGGCTTGCCCGCGGCACCCAGAAGCAGGAAGACGGTGGCATAGAACAGATGCAGCATTTGGGACATCAGAAAGAAGCGGGCGCGCTGGTAGGCGTCGGGAGGCTGTCCAAAGTATTGGTGGAGGTACAAGGCTTCGTCCTCCTCGTTGGCGACCAGAAAGTTGGCGACAACGGCAAGGTCGAAGTAGCGGTCATTTTGAAAAGCGGCTTGCCAGTCCACAAGCCAGACGTGGGAGCCGTCGAAGAGGATGTTCTCCGGCTTCAGATCGTCGTGACAAGGAACTATGTCCGAATCGAGGCGGGGATAGACGGCGCAAAGTTCCGCGTAGCGCCCGAAAACCTCCTGAACTTCGTGGGATGGCAGCAGATTCGCGGACCGGAAGCGCCAGATGAAACCGTTGTGGGCGGTGACGTGGTTGAAGGTCTTGGGAAATGGCGGCAAGGCGTGGAGCCTGGCAAGTACGGCGGGAAGGCGGGAGAGGGCTTCGGATGGGGAGAATGGCACGGGTTCCACGAAATCGATGATGGAAATTCCGTCGTCGATGTTGGTGTGCCGAACACGGGGCGCGAGCCCGGCTTGGGCTGCGGATTGCATGGCGGCAAAGATGCGCGCGGGGTCGTTGCGCTCATCGATGCGGGTCATGATCTTTAGGATGAACGGGGAACCTTGCACCACGATGCGAAAGACGAGGTCGGAGCTGAGACCTTTGGTGATGGGCTGGATGTGGTCGATGGCGGTGGTGTTGAATGCTTCGCGCAGGCTGCGCGAGACCGCTTCGTATTTTTCTTGGGGGATTGGGATTGGCGGCGTCACGGAACCTCTTCAACGAGGTTACCCGGACCCGGCGCATCAAAACAAGATTCGATGGCCGGTAGGGACGCCCTTGATGTCGGACTCGAAGTTCACGCATTGCGGAATCGCGCGAACCGCTCACGCCGCTGCATTCGGAAAACGGGAGGTGCAGGCCGCGTTCCTCCAGCGGCAGAACCCCCTCTCGACGGATACACGCTCCACTTCGGCGAGCCCGTTCAATCAAGCCTTGAACTCATCCGTAACCTCGACAGCCCAATTCACCTCGTGATTATGACGCTAGGCAAATGACACGTTCGTGGGTCGAATTGCTTGCGGGCTGTTACTGAGGGGGGAGTATTTGGTGGACCTGAAGGGATTCGAACCCTTGACCTCTTCCATGCCATGGAAGCGCGCTCCCAACTGCGCCACAGGCCCACTAAGTCCGTAGGATAGCACGGGGTCTGTCGTAACATCATGGAATGCAAACCGGCGAACCCCGCCTGATCCGCGGCGTAGGCATCTGGGGGGCGACGGCGTCCAACATGATCACAATGATCGGGGTGGGGCCGTTCATCACCATTCCGATTCTGCTGGCCAAGATGAACGGGCCGCAAGCGATGCTGGGCTGGGTTCTGGGCGCGGTCGTGGCACTTTGCGACGGCATGGTTTGGGCCGAGTTGGGCGCCGCATTGCCCGGTACCGGCGGCCCGCTGCACTTCCTATCGGAAGCGTACGGGCCAAAAACGCTCGGGCGGATGATGAGCTTCCTGTTCATCTGGCAATCGATTTTCCTGCTGCCCATCAACGCCGCCTCCGGGGCCGTGGGCTTCGCGCAATACACCAAGTTCCTCGTGGGCAACCTCACCTGGAGCCAGGAAAAGCTGCTGGCGATGGCCGTTTGCGGGCTGACCACGCTGATGCTCTACCGGGACATCCGGGCGATTTCCAAACTTTCGATCGCAATGTGGATCGCGGTGGTGGCCACCGTAGTTTGGATCGCGGCAAGCGGACTCTGGCACTTCGACGCCAAAAGAGTGCTGGATTTCCCGCCGGGAGCCTTCAGCCCCAACCCGGCCTTCTTCGCGGGCGTGGGCGGCGCAACGCTGATCGCCATGTACGACTACGCCGGATACGGAAATATCTGCTATTTCGCGGGGGAGGTACGGAACCCCGCTCGCGTAGTGCCGAGGTCCATCCTGTGCGCCGTGGTGGCGGTGGCCATCCTCTATATGGCGATGAACGTGGGAATCCTCAGCGTGGTGCCGTGGCGCGAGGCGATCCGCTCCACCGCCATCGCCTCGGACTTCGTTCAGAAGCTCTACGGAACGGCGGCGGCGCAGGTGGTGACGGTGCTGATTCTGTGGACCACACTGGCATCGCTCTTCGCCGGACTGCTGGGGGCCAGCCGGATACCGTTCGCGGCGGCCGTCCAGGGGCGATTTTTCGAGCCATTCGCCAGGCTGCACCCCACCCGGGCATTCCCCAGTTTTTCCGTTGTGTTCATGGGCGCGGCGTCGGCACTGGCCTGCCTGCTGCCGCTGGAAACGCTGGTGAACGCGTTCGTGGTGATCCAAATCATCGTGCAGTTCATGGCGCAGGTCTTGGCGGTGACGCTGATCCGGCGCAACCGCCCGGACATCGAACGGCCCTACAGCATGCCGCTCTATCCGTTGACAAGCGTGCTGGCGTTTGTCGGATGGTTCTACATCTTGGCGGCGAGCGGCTTCGAGTACATTGCGGCGGGGGTGGCATTGCTGGGAGTCGGGATCGCGGCCTACCTGTGGAGGGCGAGCCGCGGGGGCGAGTGGCCGTTCGCCGCAGTTCGGTAGGGCGTGGAACCGAAAAGCGGTGCCCGTCGTCTACCCCAGCGCATGCTCGTACAACGTTCGTCCGGCTCGAAACTGATTGCCTCGGCCCTGTGCGCCGTTCTGGTGGCACCCGTACCCGCACTGGGGGCGGAATTGCCCGTCCGATCGGTGGTGCTGTACAAGCACGGGGTGGGGTATTTCGAGCGCGGCGGGACGATGGGGCCTGGGGAATCGGCACGGCTGGATTTCAATGCGTCGGAGATGAATGACGTGTTGAAGTCGTTGACGATCACCGATTCGGTGGGCAAGGTCACGGGTGTACGGTATGACTCGTCGATTCCGTTGGCTTCGAAACTGGCGGAATTTCCCTTCCAAGCGGGTGACAACCAGCCGCTGAGCAACATGCTGGACCAGTTGAAGGGCGCGCGCGTCGAGATGGAGTTCGGTCCGCAGAAGCTGGTGGCCGTAATTGCGGGTGCGCGGTTGATTCCCGGCGACAAGGATCGGGCCGAAAAGGAACAGGTCACACTGCTGACCGACTCGGGCGATCTGCGGAATGTGGATCTTTCGGCTGCAACGTCGATCCGGTTTCCCGATGTGAAGCTGCAGACCCTGTTCAAGGATTTCCTATCGGCGCTGAACGGGGCCCGGTCGCGCGACAAACGCAGCGTATACATTGATTCGACGGATTCGAAATCGCGCGAAGTCCGGGCGAGCTACATCACACCGATGCCCGCGTGGAAATCGAGCTATCGGCTGCTGTTCGACGAAAAGGGGACCGAGGCGACGCTGGAGGGTTGGGCCATCGCCGACAACACAACCGGCGAGGATTGGACCAACGTGCACATTTCGCTGGTTTCGGGGAAGCCGATTTCATTTGTGAGCCAGTTGTACGGGCCGAAGTACATCAAGCGGGAGGGTGCGGAGCTGCCGGAGGACCAGGCTGTTGCGCCAACCGTGCATACGGGGGCGGTTTCGTACCTGTTAGCACCCCCGGCACCGGCCATGGCTCGTATGGGCCCGGCAACCAAGCAGCCAGGACCACCAAGACCCGGATTTGACCGAAATGGCAATGTAGGAAGTATTGCGGAAACAGTCAACGTCGAGTCAAGCAATGTCGCTAGCGAGGGTCACGCCAATGAAGTAGCCGACCTCTTTGAATACACTATTCAGAATCCGGTTACTGTCAAGAAGAATGAATCGGCCATGCTGCCGTTCCTTCAACGCAAGATTCCGGCTCGGAGGCTCATCATTTACTCAGATGACGAAAAGCCAAACCCTTTAAGCGCGGCCGAAATCACAAACAATTCCGGCCGCCCCATGGATGGCGGTCCAATCACAATCTTCGATGCCGGAACCTATGCGGGCGAAGCGTTGGTCGAAACCGTGAAAAACTCGGACAAGCGGTTCATAAGCTACGGGGTTGACTTGGGCACAAGGATCTCTACAAACGTCAACTCCGAGCGGAGCAACATCCGGGAGATCCATGCCCATGACGGCATTTTAGAGTCACGGTACGCCCAAACGGAGAAGAAGGTTTACGAAATCCACAACGTCGACCCCAAGACGAAAACATTGATTGTCGAACATCCGATCCGCCGTGACTTCCACCTGATCGGCCCGGTAAAGCCCTTTGAAACGGCAAGCGATGTGTACAGGTTCGAGGTGAAGCTTCCAGCAAACGCCAACACGGAACTGATTGTCACGGAGGAACATCTTTTCGCCCAGACCACATCGATCATCACAATGATGCCCGAGATTTTGGCCGTCCAAATCCGCAACAAAGTATTGAGCGACGCCGCGCGGCGGCAACTTCAGGAGATTTTCGACGTGAAAACCCAACTGGCGGCGGCGGGCGCGGAGAAAAGCCGGATCGAGAAGGATGTCCAAAAGGTGACGTCCGACGAGGAGCGCAACCGGCAGAACATCGCCAGCCTTTCCGGGGTGGGCGGGCAACAGCAGCTGGTGCAGGAATACGCCCGCAAGCTGGCCGACCAGGAGACGCAAATCGCGAAGATACGGGAGCGCCAGACGGAATTGGACAACCAGACGGCGCAGTTGCAGGGCCGGTTGAACGGACTGATCGCCAAACTGGAATTCTGATTCCCTCTAACCCATTGTTTACACTGGTAGTTGGAGAACATCGAACAACTCGCCGAACGCCACGGGATCCAGCAGGAATTTTGGGACATTTTCGGCCAGAAGCACCGGACGTCGCCTGAGACCAACGCTGCAATCCTGACAGCATTGGGACCGGATACCGATGGGGAGGAGCCGCCGGTCCTGGTGACCGGCCAATCGGAGGCGCTACCCAAGGCTTGGCTGGAAGCACCGGATTTCGCGTTGTCACTGGAATCGGGCCACCGGCTCGACGCTGAGTCGATTCCAGACGAACTACCGCTTGGATACCACCAAGTCCGGGCAAACGGCGGGGATTTCCGCCTGATCGTCGGACCAGAATCCGCCGTACTGCCACCGAAACTCCGGCGCGCCGGACTTGGGGTGACACTCTACGGCGTGCGGTCCAGCCGGAACTGGGGATGCGGTGATTTCCGCGACCTGCGGGATTTGATCGACTGGGCGATTCCCGCCCTCCACGCCGATTTCATCGCGCTCAATCCGCTGCACGCCATCCACAACCGCACGCCCTACAACGCCAGCCCCTACCTGCCCAACAGCATCTATTACCGGAATTTCCTCTACCTCGATGTGGAAGCGGTGCCGGGGTACGCGGGAATCTGCGCCGAATTCGAAACACCGGAAACGTTGGCCGAGATGGCAGCCCTGCGCGCCACCGGCATCGTCCAGTACGAGCGCGTGGCGGCCTTGAAACGGCGCGCGCTGGAGCGGATCTTCGCCGACAACCCGCCGAACGCCGCCTGCCGGAACTGGATCCACAGGGAAGGCGACCTGCTCCGCCTCTACGCCACATATTGCGCGCTGGACGAGCATCTGCATGCCGCGAATCCCGATACTTGGGTTTGGCCCCAGTGGCCCGTGGAATTCCAGGACCCGGCGAGTCCGGCTGTGGCGCAGTTCGCTGCCGCGCACCCCCGGGAAATCCTGTTCCATGGTTGGTTGCAGTGGCTGGTGGACCAACAGATTGCCGCCGTCCAGCAACACGCCCTCGCGTCGGGCATGGGCATCGGACTTTACCACGATTTGGCGCTGGCGACCGACCGCTGCGGCTCCGATCTGTGGGCGCACCGACCGTTCTTCGTCAATGGTGCCCGCGTGGGGTCGCCCCCAGATGATTTTTCGCCCTCGGGACAGGACTGGTCCTTCCCGCCGCCCAACCAGAAGCGGCATTTGGAGGATGGCTACCGGTTGTACACGGAGTCGATCCGCAAGTCGATGCGGCATGGCGGGGCGCTGCGCATCGACCACGTGATGCGCCTTTTCCGCCTCTACTGGATTCCCGAAGGCCACAACGCGGCCAACGGGGCCTACGTCAAGGACCGGCCGATGGATTTGGTGCGCATTCTCGCGCTGGAAAGCCACCGCAACAACACCCTGATCGTGGGCGAGGACCTGGGCACGGTGGAGAACGAGGTGCGGGAAACACTCGCCAAGTTCGGTATCCTCAGTTACCGGCTGATGATCTTCGAACAGGACGCTGCCGGATTCAAACGGCCAGCCGACTATCCAGTCCAAGCGCTGGCCTCGACCACAACCCACGACCTGCCGACAATCACCGGCTATTGGACCGGCGAGGACATCGAGGCGCGGCTGAAGGCGGGGGTGACGGACCAGGATTCGTATCAGGCGCAACTGGAATCGAGGATTCGGGACCGGCAGCGCCTGCTGGACGCCTTGCTGGCGGAAGAACTTCTACCTGCCGACCATGAAACGGACGCTGCGAAGGTGCCGACGATGTCGATGGAAATCCGGCTCGCGGTTTTGGAGTACCTTGCGAAATCCGAATCCGATCTCTGGTTGATCAACCAGGAGGATTTGACCGGCGAGCCGTTGCAGCAAAACCTGCCCGGTACGACGGCGGAGTATCCAAATTGGAGCCGGAAAATGCGGTGGTCGCTGGAGGAGTTGGCGACCTTGCCGGAGGCGGTCGAGTGCGTGGCGTCAGTCCGCAGCCTAGTTGTGGGGAGCGGCAGGGGAAAATAGGTTTCCATGAACACGCCCCCACCGCCGAAGCCGTTCTACAAGTCGCTTCATTTCCAAGTTCTTGTCGGAATCATCCTCGGCGTGGTACTGGGGGCGGTGGATCCGGCGCTGGGCGCGTCGATGAAACCGCTGGGCGACGGGTTTATCAAGCTGGTGCGGATGCTGATCGCGCCGATCATTTTCTGTACGGTGGTGGTCGGGATCGGCAACGCGGGTGACATGCGGAAGCTGGGCCGGATCGGCGTCAAGTCGCTGCTGTACTTCGAGGTTGTGACGACGTTTGCGCTGGTGATCGGGCTGGTGGTGGTGAAAGTACTGCAGCCGGGCGCCGGGATGAATGTGAATCCGGCAACGCTCGACGCCAAATCCATCCAGGATTACGCGGGACCCAGCAAGGCGCTGCATACGGTGGATTTCCTGCTCAACGTGATCCCCGACACCATGGCGGGGGCATTTGCGAAGGGCGAAATCCTGCAGGTGCTGCTGATCGCGATCCTGTTCGGGGTGGCGCTGGGCAAGTTCCCGCAGGGCCGCAGCATCATTGCGGGCTGCGACAATTTCGTCCACGCGCTGTTCGGCGTGATGGAGATCGTGATGAAGGTGGCCCCGATCGGATCCTTCGGCGCGATGGCGTTCACGGTGGGCAAATTCGGGCTAAAAACGCTGATTCCGCTGGCCAAGTTGATGGGTTGCGTCTGCCTGACCAGCGCGTTGTTCATCTGCATCGTCCTGGCGGCGATATCGCAGGCGCACGGGGCGAATGTTTTCCGGCTGATCCGCTATCTGAAGGAGGAATTCCTGATCGTGCTGGGAACTTCGTCGTCGGAAACCGCGTTGCCCGGCCTGATGCGGAAGCTGGAGGCGTTGGGGTGCGCGAAACCGGTGGTGGGACTGGTGGTGCCTTCGGGGTATTCGTTCAACTTGGACGGCACGTCGATCTACCTGACCATCGCTGCAATTTTCGTGGCCCAGGCAACCAATACGCCGCTTTCGACGGGCCAGGAATTCATCCTGCTGCTGGTGCTGATGCTGACGTCGAAGGGCTCGGCGGCGGTCACGGGCGGCGGCTTCATCACCTTGGCGGCGACCTTGGCGTCGCTGGGTACGGTGCCTGTGGCGGGAATCGCGCTGTTGTTGGGGGTGGATCGGTTCATGTCGCAGGTGCGCGCGTTGACAAATTTGACCGGTAATGCGGTGGCGACGGTGGTGATCGCACGCTGGGAGAATGAACTGGACCGGGACCAGATGGCGCGTGAGCTGGCGAAGTAGCCGAGACCCGCTCCATCCCCATTTTTTGATTCCCCCGATCAAGTATTTCTTCTTTGCCCCACCGCGTCCAAGTGCAATACTGTGCTTAGTGACACGGACCCTCCCCACTAGGAACACGCGCATGCTGATCGCGCTCGACGTGTTCCTGCGGTTGACGAAGATGGACGTCTGCTGCGGCCCACCCCGCTAGTCCCGCCCTCCAACCAGCATTCCCAAGCTACAAAAACATAACTGAAATATTCGAGGTTTGCATCGATGAAGGATACGTGTGTCCTCCTGTGGGAAGAAACGATCCAACCGGGCGCAACGTGGTCGCATGTCTTGAAACGCGGCACGGCGCTTCGGTTGACTGATATCGAAGGCGGGGCCAATGCCGCTGTTCTGCTCTATAACTCCGAGTTCCCGGTGGAACGCTACAACATGCCGGATACGCTGAAGGCTCAACATATCTCCCGCCTAACTGCGGGGACGGCGTTGTACTCGGACATGGGGCGGATACTCTGCTCCATCACCGAAGATACGGTCGGCTGGCACGATCCGATTGGCGGTGTTGCCGGACCCGCGCTGGTGAAAGCCAAATACGGCGAACTGAACTACCAGACGGCGCGCAACGGCTACCACAAGAACGGTTTCGACAGCTTTGTGGTGGAGTTGGGCAAGTGGGGATTGACGCCCCGCGACCTCACCGCCAACATCAACTTTTTCAGCAAGCTGGCCGTGGCGGACGACGGTGGCCTGACATTTGTCGAGGGGCATTCGAAGGCAGGGTCGCAGGTGACCTTGAGGTCCGAAATGAACACTCTGGCGATCGTGAATACCTGCCAGCACCCGCTCGACCCGAACCCGGCCTATGCGCCAAAACCGGTCCACGCCGAGATTCTGCGCGTCCCGGCACCGGGCCCGGACGACCCCTGCCGAATTTCCCGCCCCGAGAACGGCCGCGGCTTCACACTGACCGAACGGTATTTCCTCTAGGACGCACATATGGCCCTTGTAGAAAGCACACTCGACCCCAAAGACGCCGTATACCGCGCCATCGTCCCCGCCGGAGAGCCGTGGATGCATGAAATCGCCGCCGGGCAGACCTTCCGGATTGTGGATCTGGAAGGCAACCAAGCCGCCGACACCTTGTTCTACAACGCGAAGGATACCTCGGACCGCTACAGCGCGCAGGACACGATCCAGTTGCAGCGCAACATTTATCTAACGACCGGCACGAAACTGGTGTCGGTCCGCGGGACCGTCCTGCTCACCATCACCGCCGACACGTGCGGGCGGCATGACACCTTGGGCGGCGCGTGCGCGAATGAGAGCAACATGGTGCGCTACGACATCGGCAAACGCCACATGCACGCGTGCCGCAGCAGCTTCCTGAAAGCGGTGATCGAATACGACCACGGCCAAGCGGGTTCCAAGCTCGACAAGCGCGACATCCCGAACAACATCAACTTCTTCATGAATGTACCCGTGACGCCGGATGGCCGCCTGACCTTCGAGGACGGCATTTCGGACGCGGGCAAGTATGTGGAGATGCGCGCGGAAACCGACGTGATTGCGCTGATCAGCAACTGCCCGCAGCTGAACAACCCCTGCAACGCCTACAACCCGACCCCGGTCGAGGTTTTCATCTGGGATCCGGTCCAGTAAATGTTCGGGAAAGTCCTCATCGCAAACCGGGGCGCGATTGCGTGCCGGATTATCCGCACCTTGCGACGGATGGGAATCCGCAGTGTCGCCGTCTACTCCGAGGCCGACAGGCATTCGCTGCACGTCTCGCAAGCCGACGAAGCGGTCTGCATCGGACCCGGCCCGGCGGCCCAGAGCTATCTCGCAGTTGAGAAATTGCTGGACGCCGCGCGCACAACCGGAGCCGAGGCCATCCATCCCGGTTACGGCTTTCTGAGTGAGAACGCGGCGTTTGCTGAGGCGTGCGCCGAAGCCGGAGTCGTCTTCATCGGGCCCACGCCGGGGCAAATGCGTGCGTTCGGGCTGAAACACACGGCGCGGGAGATTGCCCAGGCCAACAACGCGCCGATCTTGCCGGGCACGGAACTGCTGTCGGATTCCGCCGAGGCTGTTGCTGCTGCGGCGGGGATCGGATACCCGGTGATGCTGAAAAGCACGGCGGGCGGCGGCGGCATCGGCATGCGCCTTGCGGCCTCCGAGGGCGAGCTGCGGGACGCGTTCGACGCCGTCCACCGGCTGAGTGTGGCCAATTTCGGCCATGCGGGGCTGTATGTGGAGAAATTTGTTTCCCAAGCGCGGCACATCGAGGTCCAGATCTTCGGCGATGGCAAGTGTACGGTGGTTGCGCTGGGGGAGCGCGACTGTTCGGTCCAGCGCAGAAACCAGAAGGTAATTGAGGAGACGCCGGCACCGGGGATCACGCCGGAAGTGCGGGCGTCGTTGCTGGAGACGGCGGTCCGGCTGGGCAAGGCGGTGAACTACCAGTCCGCCGGGACGGTCGAATTCATTTACGACCAATCCACAGCGCAGTTCTACTTCTTGGAAGTCAATACCCGGTTGCAAGTGGAACACGGGGTGACGGAGGAAGTCACCGGCATCGATCTGGTGGAGTGGATGGTCCGGGTGGCGGCAGGCGAGCCGATTCCTTTGGCCCAGTCCGAGATCCAGCCTTGCGGGTGGTCGATCCAGGCCAGGATCTATGCCGAGGATCCGGGCAAGAACTTCCGTCCGTGCGCCGGAAAGCTGATCCATGTGGCTTGGCCGCCGAACTCGCGGGTGGAAACCTGGGTGGAATCCGGTACCGAGGTCACGCCGTTCTACGACCCGATGCTGGCGAAAGTCATCGTCCAAGGTGCGGATCGGGCCGAGGCGCTGGCTCGTTTGGCTGAGGCGCTGGACGGTTGCGAGATTTCGGGCACGGAGACCATTGTCGGGTATCTGGGGCAAATCGTTCGGTCCGGCGCGTTCGCTGCCGGTGGCGTGACAACCGCATTCCTGAAGGACTTCCCGTTCGTGCGCCGCGCTATCGACGTCCTGGAGCCTGGCACGCAGACCACCGTCCAAGACCACCCCGGACGGCTGGGTTATTGGCATGTGGGCGTTCCGCCTTCGGGACCCATGGATGGTTTGTCGTTCCGGATCGCGAACCGGATCTGCGGAAATCCGGAAGGCGCGCCCGGACTCGAAATCACGGTCATGGGGCCGACGCTGCAGTTTTCCTGCGAAACGACGGTGGTTCTGGGCGGGGCGGATTTCGGCAGCACGCTGGACGGTGATGCGGTTTCACCTTGGACGCCGCTGGCTGTCCGGGCCGGGAGTGTTCTCAAGATCGGCAGCTCGGCGGGACCGGGCGCACGGGCCTATCTCGCGGTGGCAGGTGGAATTGAGTCCCCGTCGTACCTCGGCAGTCGGAGTACATTCATTCTGGGCGGATTCGGGGGACCTTTCGGACGCAGCCTGCGGGCTGGCGACGTGCTGCATCTGGGCACGGAAACCGGAGCTTCCGCCGAAGAAGTCCCCACGATCCCCGTGCTGACGCACGCCTGGGAGATTGGCGTACTCTACGGCCCGCACGGCGCACCGGATTTCTTTCTGGACGAGGACATCGAGATGTTCTTCTCCACGTCCTGGAAGGTCCACTACAATTCCGATCGCACGGGAGTCCGGCTGGTCGGGCCAAAACCGAAATGGGCGCGGAAGGACGGCGGAGAGGCCGGACTGCACCCCTCGAACATCCACGACAACGCCTACGCGATTGGCGCGGTAGATTTTACGGGCGACATGCCTGTGATCCTTGGCCCCGACGGCCCCAGTCTGGGTGGCTTTGTTTGTCCGGCGACGATTGTGGACGCTGAACTTTGGAAGATGGGCCAGTTGAAGCCCGGCGACACCATCCGGTTCCGCAAGGTGTCGCCCGAAGGCCCAATCCTGCAGTCGCACCCGGCTATCGAAAAAGCACCCGCGATGGTGTGCCGCGCCGACGGTGATCGGAATCTGCTGGTCGAATTCGGCCCCAACGTGTTGGACATGAACCTGCGTTTCCGGGTCCACGCGCTGGAGGAGGGCATCCGGGCGGCAAACTTGCGAGGTATCGTGGACATCACGCCGGGCATCCGGTCCCTGCAGATCCACTATGATTCGCGACTTCCGAGGGAGGAACTGCTGGCCGCGATCCATGATTGCGAGCAGCGGATCCCGGATCTGGACGAAATCAGCGTGCCGTCGCGGATTGTGCACCTGCCGCTTTCGTGGGACGACCCGGCGACGCAGCTGGCGATCCACCGCTACATGACAGGGGTAAGGCCGGACGCGCCGTGGTGCCCGAGCAATATCGAATTCATCCGGCGGGTGAACGGACTCGGCAGCGTCGACGACGTGCACCGCATCGTGTTTGATGCCAGCTATCTGGTGTTGGGTCTTGGCGACGTGTACCTCGGAGCTCCGGTTGCGACTCCTGTGGACCCGCGCCACCGCCTGGTGACCACAAAGTACAACCCGGCGCGCACGTGGACGCCGGAAAATGCTGTCGGCATCGGTGGCGCCTACCTTTGTGTGTATGGCATGGAGGGTCCTGGCGGCTACCAGTTCGTGGGGCGCACGGTGCAAATGTGGAACACCTTCCGCAGCACGCCGGAGTTCCAACCGGGCACTCCGTGGCTGCTGCGATTCTTCGACCAGATCCGATTTTATCCCGTCAGCGGGGCGGAGCTGCTGGAGATTCGCGAGGAGTTCCCGCGTGGTCGATATCCGCTGAAGATCGAAGAAACGCGTTTCGGCTTGAAGGGTTACCACGAGTTTTTGGGGGGCATTGACTCCGATGCCCGCAATTTCAAGCGCAACCAGCAGGCCGCGTTCGATGCCGAGCGCGAGCGCTGGGCCGCGGCCGGACAGGCGGAATTCCTGGAACCGGCGGATTCGGGCCGGTCCTCGGGTGACGAGGATACTGGCGTGCCGGAAGGTTGCAGCCCGGTGCTGTCGCCGGTCACGGCGTCCGTTTGGAAGTTACTGGTGGAAGACGGCCAAGTTGTTGAGGCTGGCCAGCAGGTGTTGATTTTGGAGGCGATGAAGATGGAGATTGCCGTCACTTCGCCGGTTGCCGGGGTGGTCCGGCAACGCCATTGTGCTCCGGGGGCCATGGTCTTGGCGGGGCAAAAACTTGTCACTGTCCAAAGGAGTCCCGTCGCATGACGAACGCCAGCCGTATCAACAGCATCTTCGACCGCATTGAAGCGGGACCGTTGACGCCCACGTGGATTTCCGTGCTCCCCCGCGAGCGCGCCTTGGCACATGCGGAAACCGAGGGGCCGCTCAAGGGCCTGACGTTTGCGGTAAAGGACAATATCGACGTGGAAGGCATGCCGACCACCGCCGCCTGTCCCGACTTCGCCTACCGTCCCGAGGTGAGTGCTACGGTGGTCCGCCAGTTGGAGGAATCCGGGGCAGTGTTGATCGGCAAGACCAACATGGACCAGTTTGCGACCGGTCTGGTGGGAACGCGGACACCGTATGGCGCGTGTTCGAGTGTTTACAATCCGGCGTATATCTCGGGCGGGTCCAGTTCGGGTTCGGCGGTGGCGGTCGCACAGGGCTTGGTGGATTTCGCTCTTGGCACCGATACGGCGGGATCGGGTCGCGTTCCGGCAGCGTTCAACGGGTTGATCGGGTTGAAACCGACTTGCGGGCTGCTGAGTACGTCCGGGGTCGTGCCGGCCTGCCGGACACTGGATTGCGTTTCGATCTTTTCCAAGACTTGCGCAACGGCGGCAGCCGTGCTGGCTGCGACTCGCCGCTTCGACCCGGAGGACCCGTTTTCGAGGACATCCCGACCTGGTGAAGGCGCTGCGCCTTGGCTGGCAGCCGGGGATCCGTTCCGATTCGGCGTCCCGGCGGCCGACCAGCTCGAATTCTTCGGCGACACCGGGGCGGCCGAACTTTACGCGCAGGCGGTTTCGCGTTTGGAGGGACTGGGCGGCACCAAGGTGGAGATTGATTTTTCGGTTTTCCGCAGCGCGGCCGAACTGTTGTATTCCGGGCCGTGGGTAGCCGAGAGGCTCGCGGCGATCCGAAAATTCGTGCACCATTCCAGCGGCGCGATGGACCCCGTCGTTCGCGGCATCATCCAAGGCGGGGCGCGATTCACGGCAGTGGACACCTTCGAGTCCCAATACCGCCTGAAGGAACTCTGCGCCGAGGCCGAAGCCGCTTGGGCCCAGATGGACGTGCTGTTTCTGCCCACCACGGGCACGATTTACACCCATGAGGAGATTGCGGCGAATCCGGTTCAGCTGAACACCAACCTCGGTTACTACACGAATTTCGTGAACCTGATGGATTTGGCTGCTCTCGCCGTGCCTGCGGGATTGCGCCCGAATGGCCTGCCGTTTGGCGTCACGTTTATCGGCCCGGCATTTTCCGAAGAGGCCCTGCTGGCCCTGGGCGCCCTGTTTACCGGGGAATCGGCGACGGTACCCGCGCCCACGGGCTGTGTTCCGGTTGCGGTGGTGGGTGCCCACTTGAGCGGACAGCCCCTCAACTGGCAATTGACCACGCGCGGTGCCCGGCTGATGCGAGCGGCGAAAACAGCTTCGGGGTATCGGCTCTACGCGCTGCCCGGAACGGTTCCCCCGAAGCCAGGCTTGGTCCGCGACCCCGAATTCTCGGGTCCAGGCATCGAGTTGGAAATCTGGGCTGTGCCGACCGACCGCTTCGGCAGCTTTGTGGCAGAAGTTCCGGCACCACTCGGCATCGGCACGGCCACCCTCGACGATGGCCAGACCGTCAAATGTTTTATCTGCGAGCCGTTCGCCATTCCAGGTGCCACCGAGATTACCCACTTCGGTGGTTGGCGGGGCTATATCCGGTCCCTGCAGACCGAGGCATTGAAATGGTAAATGCCGCCGATAAGAAACTTCATATACGTCCCTTCCGGGAACACGCGATAGAATTAGTACAGTACCCCGCACCCGGCCCCGTAGCCGAGTTGACACCTCAGACTACGTGGACACCATGCGCCGACTCCTAGCATTCGCACTCATCACAGCTGGACTACTTCCGGCACAGAAACCAACTTTCACCGTAGGTTGGTCCATTTATGCGGGGTGGACCCCGTACCACTACCTGAACAAGTCCGGCATCCTGAAAAAGTGGGCCGATAAGTACGGCATCACGATCAAGGTTCAGCGCTTTGACTATGCGCCGTCCTTGGATGCTTTCGTTGCGCGCAACATAGACGCCTGCACCATGACCAACATGGAGGCACTGGATATGCCGGCCGCTTCCGGAGTACCGACCACGTCGATCATTATCGGCGATTACTCCAACGGCAACGATGCACTACTGGCCCGCAACGGGGCACAGATGAAGGACTTGGGCGGAAAGAAGCTGTTGTTGGTCCAGAAAACGGTATCGGAGTATCTTTTCGACCGTGCGATGACGATCGCGGGCCTCAAGGAGCAGATCAAGCGGGTCAAACTGGTAAACACGTCCGATTCCGACATCGCCGCCGCGTTCCTGAATGATCCGGGCGCGCAGGCCGTGGTGACTTGGAAGCCGATGGTGTCGCAGGTTGCCAAGGGCAAGGGAGTCGCGTCGCTTTTCAATTCTTCGCAGATTCCGGGCGAGATCCTGGACCTCACCGTGGTCCGCACCGATGTGCTGGAACGCCCGGACGGTTCCGGCCAGAAGTTCGCCAAGGCTCTAACAGGAGCTTGGTACGAAATGATGGCGCTCATGTCCGCCCAAGGACCTGCCACCGACAAGGTCCTGACCACCATCGCCGAGGGCTCGTCCGACACGCTCGCATCCTATAAGGAGCAGCTCAGCACCACCAAGATGTTCTTCGCCCCGAAGGCCGCGTCCGATTTCGGCAAATCGGCCGATCTGAAGAAGACCATGGCGCTTGTCCGGCAGTTCTGCTTCGAGCATGGCCTGTTGGGGAACAACGCAAAATCTGTGGACGACGTTGCGATCAAGTTCCCGGACGGGACAATTCAGGGCAAGCCCGACCGTGTCCGGTTGAAATTCGACTCGGCCTACATGGAAATGGCCGCGACGGGCAAGCTCTAGGGGGGCGGATGCAGCTTTTCGCAGTCAACGCCAAGCCGGGCGCGACCGTCAGCCTTGTTCTTTCCTGGCTGCTTTTCGCGGGGGGAATTGTCGCCTACTTCCAAGTTTCGCGGGACAGGCACAAGGACAACCCCGAGGACCGGGTGATGCCGACCGTGGCACAAATGGTCCAAGGCATGTCCGATGCCCTCATGAAGCCTGCCGAGGAGGATGAGGCGTTGCCGGAGACGGCCACGCTGTCCCAGAAACTGATGGGCAGCATGCTGTGGAAGGATACCGTGGCGACGTCCCGGCGTTTTGCGATCAGCATGGCTCTGTTGGTTCCGGCGGTGCTGCTGGGGCTCCACATGGGCCTGTTCCCATATTTCGGTGCGTTTTTTCTGCGCTTCCTGCTGTTCTTCGACAAGATCGTAGCGCTATCGCTGCTGCCGATCCTGTTCATCGCGTTCGGGATTGACGAGCTTTCGAAGATCATGCTGATCGTGATCGGCGTGGCTCCCACCGTGATCCTGGATGTCTACAACCTGACGAAGGGTGTGCCGCAGGAGCAGGTCGTGAAAGCGTTCACATTGGGTGCGGGCGATTTCGACATCGCCTACACGGTGGTGTTGAAACAGATTCTGCCCCGTGTTTTGAACAGCATCCGGCTCAATCTGAAAGCGGTGATGCTGTTTCTGTTCGCGGGGGAAATGATCGCGTCGACAGATGGCCTGGCGTACCGGATTGCGCTTCTTCGCCGCCACATGGGAATGGACGTGATTATTCCGTACGTCCTCTGGGTGGCGTTGTTGTTGTTTGTGGTGGATCTGGTGATGCGTGTGGTGAACAATCAACTGCATCCGTGGTTCCGGGAGGCGTGATTATGCCGCTAATTGCAATCAAGGATATAACCGTCGCCTACGGTGCACCTTTGCGGCCCGTGCTTGGGGCCGTTGGTGCCGGAATCAACTTGGACATACACCAAGGAGATTTCATTTGTCTGCTGGGGCAGACCGGGTGCGGGAAGTCGACGATGCTACGGTTGGTGCTGGGGTCGGAGCGGCCCGCCACGGGTCGGGTTCTGATCGACGGTGTGGAACACCAGCGCCCGGACCGGACGCGGGGTTATGTCCCGCAGAAATATTCGCTGTTTCCAGACCGCACGGTGCTCGACAACATTACCTTCGGGCCGTTGGTGAGCGAATTCAATCTGGCGACCCGTTGGACGCCAGGCTACTTCCAGCGTCGGCGGGAAGTTCGGGAACAGGCGATGGGGTACATCCGGCGCATCGGACTGCGGGAGTCCGACGCTGGGAAGTACCCCGACCAGCTCTCGGGCGGCATGCAGCAGCGGGTGGCGATCGCGCAAGCTCTGATCATGCAGCCGCGAATCCTACTGATGGACGAGGCGTTCAGCGCGCTCGATCCCGGCACGCGGCGCGAGATGCAGCAGTTGATCAAGCAGTTGTGGGCGGATACGGGGATCACGGTGCTGTTCGTAACGCACAACATGCAGGAAGCGGCGTTTTTGGCCTCGCGGGTGGTGGTTTTGGCGAAGAAGGACCCGGATAGCGGGTCTCAGGTGGCGCTGGATGTGGCTCCGCCCGCCCGGTTGGGAGATTCGACCGCGATGGAATTCCATGCGCGGCTGGAGGCGACTTGTTCGGGGATGCGGGACGCTGAGGAGATGGCGGCGTAGGCCGGGGAATTCGAAAGCGGCACGCGTCGGCCCTAAGCCGGGCGGTCAACTTACACGTGGAAGTGGTTACTTCGGGGCAACCGTGATGTCTCGCAGCACCGTCTTTTTGCCGGGATTTCGTTCCAACGCATCCAATAATTCCAGAAGATTTGCTCTGCCAAGCGACAAGCCGTGCTCCTCCGGCTGGTACTTGGTCCCGACAGGATAGTCCACGCCGGGCGTCGATGTCTGTTCGATATGGCAGCCGAGGATGTGCGAGATAGGCTTGTCGGCGGTGAACTTCACCATGCGGCGGGTGCTTTCGGTATAGACGGGGAAATCGCGGACATAGAGGCGGCCTGGATACAAGTGGTCTCCAGTTAGGAAGATACCGGTTCGGCGGTCGTAGTAGGCCAAGTGGGCGGCGTCGTGGCCTGGAATCGCCAAGACGTCGATGACGCGGTCACCCAAGTCGATGGAGCCTTGGTCTTGAGGCCACGTCTTCATGCCGTAGAACTTGGATTCGGCATCCACTGTGGCCTTCACCACGATGGTGTTCGGGCGACCTTCGAAGCCTGCGTCCCCTGCAACGTGGTCGCCATGAGCGTGCGAGTGGCTGACGATCAGTTCGATCGAATCACGTTTTTCGCGGGCGAGGAATTTGTCGATCAAGGTGCCGACGACTACCGCCGCATCACTTTTCCCGGCACCGGTATCTACCAGCAGCGCCCGTGTCTTACCCAAGAACAGGTAGAGGAACGGCTTTTCGTAGTGCGTGCAGCCGGATTCGCGGAGGATGTAGACGGTCGGGTTGTATTCGTGGATCTCCCAAGCGGGGAGTTCCAAGCAGTTAGGACCCCCGGTAGCCCAGCGCACGGGCAGAATGCCGGGTTCAACAGACTGCGCGTGCGCTACACAGGATCCGAGAAGAAATGCAACACTGAAACAGGCCCGCATGCTACGCGATCAGGTCGTGCAGCACGTTGCCGGACACGTCGGTCAGCCGGAAGTCGCGTCCGCTGTAGCGGTACGTCAGCTTGGTGTGGTCGATGCCGAGCAGGTGCAGGATCGTCGCGTGGATGTCGTGCACGTGGGTCGGCTTCTCGATGGCCTTGAAACCGAAATCGTCGGTGGCACCGTAAATCGTTCCGCCCTTGACCGCGCCGCCAGCCAGCCACATGGTGAAACCGTGCGGGTTGTGGTCGCGGCCGCGCTTGATGCCCGCACCCATGCCGCCTACTTCGCGGACCGGAGTCCGGCCAAATTCGGAACCGCAGACAACGAGCGTATCCTTCCACAAGCCGCGTTGTTTCAGGTCGGTGATCACCGCTGCAAACGCCTGGTCGGAATTCTTGGCGTTGATCTTGTGCGCGAAGATGTCGGCGTGGGCATCCCACGGGTCACCCTTGGCGTAGTAGAGCTGGGTCATGCGGACACCCTTTTCGGCCAGTCGCACAGCCATCAGCGCACCGCGGGCAACGTCACCGGGACCGTACATGTCCAGCGTGGCCTGGGATTCCTTGCGGATGTCGAACACTTCCGGCGCTTCCGTCTGCATCCGGTAGCCGACTTCCATGGACTTAATGACGGCTTCCACCTGCGGATCGGTACCAGCCGCCTCGGCGTGCAGCTTTTCGAGCTTGCCCAGCAGATCCAGTTCGCGGCGCTGTTCCGTGAGGGAGAACTTGGGATTGTTGACGTAGTTGAGAATCTTCTTGGGATCGAAATTCTTCTCAACGACGATCTTCTTCGGCTTGACCTTGCCGTCCTTATCCTTCTCCTCCGGCATATCGGGCATAGCTTCCATTTCGCCATCCATGCCGTCCTCGCCCATTCCCATGCCCATACCACCGGCACCCGGCGTCGCGACTTTGTTCGCGATGAACGTGCCTTGGTTGATGGCGGGCAGGAACCCGTTGCTCCACAAGGGAGAGCCCACGGTGGTGGGCAGTTCGGGGCAGAGAACCACATAGCCCGGGAGGTTCTGGTTTTCCGTGCCCAAGCCGTAGGTCAGCCACGCGCCCATGGATGGTCGACCGGCCTGGTTGGCACCGGTGTTCATCATGAGGCAGGAAGGCTCATGGTTGGGGATTTCGGTGAATACCGAACGAACCCAGCAGATGTCATCGGCGTGGCTGGCCAAGTTGGGCCAGAGCTCGCTGATATCCATGCCGGACTGGCCGTATTTCTTGAACGTGAACGGCGACTTCATCAGCGCGCCGGTCTTTCGCTCGGTAGCGATGGAGCCACCGGGCATCGGCTGGCCGTCGTATTTTTCGAGCGCCGGCTTGGGGTCGAAGGCGTCGATGGTGGAAAGGCCACCGTTCATGAACAGGAAAATGACGCGCTTGATCTTGGCAGGGTGGTCGAGCTTGGCCACGCCGGAGATACCTTCGGCGCGCGCCATTGACTGGCCGAGCATGCCCGCGAACGCCGCCATGCCGAAGCCGTTGCCGACCCGCCGCAGTGCTTCTCTTCTGGTGAAGGGATTTCTGGATTTGTGCATGTCGGTGTCTCCTAGTTGATAAAGGTGAATTCGGTCGAGCTGAGCAGGACCTTGGCATAGCGGCCCCAGACGGAGGCCTCGTACTTCACTTCGACGGGACGGGCACCACCGCGACCGCGGCCACCGCCGCCGAATCCGCCCATGCCCCCCATCATTCCCATTCCCATTCCGCCACCACCGCCAGCGCCGCCGCCGAAACCGCCGCCGGCACCGGCAGCCGCGACTTCCGGCTTCGGCATGTCGGGGCTCGAGGCATCGGAGACGTTTGCACCAGCTCCGCCAGGACCACCGGGTCCACCACCAGGTCCACCGGCACCGCCGCGACCGCGTCCACCGCGTCCAGGACCGGCATCCTCCTTGGGCTTGTTCTTGTTTTCCTCGTAGGCCTTCATGGGCTCGGTGTGGAGATAGTCAATCGCCGCCGCAACTTCTGGCTCGCTCGGTTCGCGACCGTAGACCAGGTTGTACATCTTCCTGACCCGGGCCCGGTTGTTGGCCTCGTTTGCGACCCGCTTGGCCAGCTCCTCGGCTTCCAACTGCACGAAGTCGCTGTTCATGAGGAACAGGCGTTGCAGCGGAACGGTTGTGGTGAAACGCTTTTCGGCGCTGATGTTCGGCGACGGGAAGTCAAACAATTGCAGATAGGCGTCCAACTTGTAGCGGCTCACCTTGCCGTAGAGGGTGCGGCGCTTGTAGTCGGGATTCAGGTCCTGCGAGGGGCCGCCGATGCCGTCATCCAAGTTGCCGGAAACCTGCAGGATGCTGTCGCGCACCTGCTCGGCGTCCATGCGCTTGCGGTTGGCGCGCCAGTAGAGGCGGTTGCCGGAATCCTTCTCCGAGGCCAGTTTGTCGGCGGCGGACTTGTCGTCGCCGGTCGAAAGCTGGTACGCCGCGCTCAGCATGATCTCGCGGTGCAGCTTCTTCACCGACATGCCGTTCTTGCGGAAACGGGCGGCCAAGTATTCCAAGAGTTCCGGGTTGGTGGGTCGTTCGCCGCCAAATCCGAAATTGCTGGGGGTGTCGACGATGCCTGTGCCGAAGTGGCCCTTCCAGATGCGGTTGACCATAACGCGCATGGCGATCGGCTGGGCGAGGATGAGGTCCGCCATTTGCAGCCGGCCGCTGCCCTGGTTCAACGGGATCGGTTCGCCGTCGCAGAACACACTGAGGAAGTGGCGCGGAACTTCGTCGCCCAGAGTTTCCGGGTTGCCACGCAGGGCCAACGGGATATTGACCGGCTTCTCGGCGTCCCTCACACCATGGATGAAGGGATAGGATGTCTCCAGCTTCTTCCGTTCGGCCTCCAAGTCCGTCTGCAGCACTTTGATGCGTGCTTGGGATTCGGGACCCACACGGGATTCGAGACCCCAGCCGCGGAACAGGAGGACGCCCGGATTGCCCATGCGTCCGTTCATCGGCATGGCGTTCGGATCATCGGAATCCTTCAATTCCCGTTGGAAAATCTCGGTCCAGAAGGAGTTCCGCTCGTCCGCCATCGACTTGAACTGGAGGAGCGCGCCGGGGTTGAAATCCTTGTTCGATGTGAAATTGCTCGGCTTGTCGGTACGCTTCTTCGGCTTGGTGCCGTCGACGTCCTTGTCCGCGATGATCTTGTTTTCGATATCGAGCTCGTTCTTTTCGAGCATCACCGATACGATGTCCTCTTGGAACTTCTCGGCAAGCTTCTTGGCCTCGTCGGCGGTTCCGCCGCGCTTCATCATGGCCTGCCAGTCGTTCTTGAACTTGTACTTGTCGGTGGTCTTGCCCATGTACTTCACCCAGCGGTCCAGAAGCTCGAAATCGAGGCGGCGCGATTCCACCACCTGCGAGGCCTCCTTCTTGGTCTTGCCGGTAACTTCGAAAACGCCTTGTAGATAGCTGGAAGTCTGGTACACGAGCGTGCGTGAAAGTTCGGCCGCGAGGTTCGTGTTCATCTCGCCCAGCATCTTCTGTTTCACATCGACGGCGTCCTGAACGCGAATGTAATCCTCCACCACCTTCTTCGGGGCGCGGGGGTATTCCTCGTAGATGGTGTTGTAGAAGACTCCGGCCAAGGCGTAGTAGTCGGTCTGGGGAATGGGATCGTACTTGTGGTCGTGGCAGCGGGCACACTGGACGGTGAGGCCGAGGAAGCCACGGGTAACGACATCGACACGGTCATGGCGCTCGTCGGCGCGGGTGACCTCATAGGAGCCGTTGTCGTAATACCAGGGGCCGAGGCCGAGGAAACCGGTCGCGGGCAGCATCTGGGTGCGGACCTTCTTGTCCATCAGATCGCCGGCCAACTGCGCTTTCACGAACTGGTCGTAGGGGATATCGTCGTTGAAGGCTTGCACGACCCAGTCGCGGTAGGCCCAGGCGTTCGGATAGGGGCGGTAGCCGCGGGGATTGGGGTTCAAGCTGCGGTAGTCGTCCTCACCGTAGCGGGCGACGTCTAGCCACGCGCGACCCCAACGCTCCCCGTAATGGGGGGAAGCGAGGAGACGGTCCACAACCTTCGCGAAGGCGTCGGGTGTGGTGTCCTTCTCGAAGGCGCTGTATTCGTCGTTGGTCGGGAGGAGCCCGGTCAGGTCCAACGTGGCACGGCGAAGCAGATCGTGCTTCGACGCCGGCGTGGTGGGGCGGAGGCCTTCCTTTTCGAGACGGGCGAGAACAAAGCGGTCGATCTCGGTCTTGGCCCATTTGGCATCTTTGGGCGCGGGCACAGCGGGATCAGAGAGCGGCTTGAAGGACCAGAATTGGCGGCGCTCGGGGGCGATCACATACTTGCCACCGGCACTTGCTGGGGCGGCGGAAACGGCGGTGGCGGGCCAGACGGCACCGGCCTTCACCCAAGCTTCAAGGTCCGCGACCTCGGCGGGCTTCAATTTGCCGCCGGGAGGCATCTTCAGATCCGGATTGACCTGCTTGACCGCTTTAATCATCAAGCTGTTGTCGGGGTCGCCCGGATTGAGTGCCGTGCCGCGCTTGCCGCCGGTCTTCATCGCCGCGAGGCTGTCGAGACGCAGACCTCCCAAAGCGGAATTCGTGTGGCAACCAAAACAGTTGTTGGCCAGAATGGGCCGGATTTTGTTTTCGAAGAAATCGGGACTGGACGCGTCCGGTGTTTGAGCGTGCAGCGTCGAGAGAACAGCAAGGGAGAGGGATGCGACGGCGAATTTCAATCGAGACATAGACCCTTCAAGCAAAAATTCGAGTCAGCGTGGCGAGGCACGCGGAGAAGACGCAATTATGCCGACGTGGCAGTCCAGACTGGGAGGGGGTGACGGAGGACCCGGGCAGACATAGCCAAGGAGTTCGCTGCGGGAGGCCTAAAGAGACACTTCGGACGCACGGGGAACTGTTCGAACGTTAGCATAAGGGAACCGTATAAGTCAATGCCGCTCGGAGCTCTTCGAGCGGGCTATACTGGAGGGGTTCCGTCCCAGAGCGCTCCTCGTCGGAGTTGCATTCCCTGCCCCCGTCCGACGGCCCAATTCCAAATTTCTCTTCTGAGGTGTTCGCCATGCGTGTATTCGTTGGCTTGATCGCGATTTTCGGGTCCGTGGCATTTTGCCAGCCCGCGCCGGACGGCAAGGCCGTGTCCAAGGGCAAGACGGCGGCCGTGGTTGCCGCGAAGCTGTCCGCTCCAAAACAAGGCGTGAAGACGCCCGGAGTGCAGATTCCATTCGCCCAAATCAAGGCCGAGGCCACTCTTGCGACGCCCGACAAACCCACTTGGCTCTACTTCGCGGCGCAAGGTCCGGGGGCTCTCTATGCACCCGCCGTCGACAAAGTGTTGAAGTTCGAAGCCAAGGGCAACACTGCGGCGGATCCGATTCCGGCCGTCAAGAAGCCGTGTGGCGGTATTGTGAACGCATTCACCAGCCTGTGGGTGCCGTCGTGCGGCGACGGAACACTGCTTAGACTCGATCCGCGCTCGCTAAAGGTGAAAGCCACCATCACGACCGGCGCTCTGGACACACGCGGGTCCATTGCTGCGAGCTCCGACAGCATCTGGCTGATGACGGATTCCAAGCAAACCATCGTTCGGATCGACCCCGACCAGGACTTGGTGGTGGGCGAAATGCGCGTGCCGTCCGGATGCCACAGCATGACCTTCGCCGAAAACGCCTTGTGGCTGGTGTGCCCGGAACAGAACAAGATACTGAAGATCAATCCGGCGACGAATCTGGTGGACAAGCGGATTGACGTGGGTGCAAAACCTGTCGCGCTCGTGTCCGGACAGGCTGCCATCTGGGTTCTGTGCGGCAAGGAGGGCAAGATCGACCGGATCGACCCGAAGACGGACAAGGTGACCAAGAGCATTGACCTGGGTGTGCCAGGGGCCGACTCCGGAGCGATGGCTTTCGGCGAGGGCTTCCTGTGGGTAACCATGAATGGTTTTCCCTTGACGCGGGTGGAATTGACCGACGAGAAGGAGAAGGTCGCCCAGCAGTTTTGGGGCGAAGGCGGCGGGGGAATTCTGACGTCAGCCGGTGCCATTTGGCTGTCCAATTTGAACAATGGGACGGTTTCGCGGATTGACCCGAAGCTCGTGCTTGCAACGCTTGCCGAATAACAGTTGGAGTCCAAACACATGAAAATCAATCGCTTCCTGCAAGTCTCGGCGGGTTTCCTGGCCGGAGCATGCGCACCGTTCCTCCTGCTGCAGGCACAACAGGAACAGGCACCGCCACCGGCGGACGGCCAACCGCCCATGCAAAAGAAAAAGGGTGGCAAGCGTCCTCCGCCCCCAGGCGTGAGCACGCCGGGCGTAAAGCGTGAAATGAGTACGCTGACGCCCCTCGCCGTATTCACCACGGGCGGTACTCCGGATTGGCAGGTCCTGACGGACGATGCGGTCTGGGTGTCGAACGGTCCGACCAACACGGTGCACCGGCTGGACGTGAAGACCAACCAGGTGGCTGCAAATATCGAGGTCGGCAAGCGCCCGTGCTCGGGACTGGCCGCCGGTTTCGGCAGCATCTGGGTTCCCAATTGCGGTGACAAGACGCTATCGCGGATCGACATCAAGACAAATGCGGTGGTGGCGACCATCCAGGCACCACCCGCCGAGAGCGAGGGCGGGATCGCCACCAGCGACGACGCCGTCTGGCTGGTAACGGATGCGGCGGGGAAACTCTCGCGGATCGACCCCAAGACCAATGCAGTTGCAGCGACGGTCGACATCCCGGCAGGCTCGGCCGCGGTGGTTTACGGGGATGGCGCGGTTTGGGTAACGACCCCCAAAACCAACACGCTGACGCGCGTGGATGCCAAGACGAACAAGGTTACGGATTCGATCGAGACGGGTCCGGGACCGCGCTTCCTGACGTTCGGCGGGGGGGCCATCTGGACTTTGAACCAGGGCGACGGCACCGTCTCCCGCGTGGATGTGAAGACACGCAAGCTGGTCACCAACATCGAAGTGGGTGTTCCGGGCGGCGGCGGGGAAATTGCCTATGGCTTCGGCCACGTCTGGGCGACCATCTTCCAGATTCCGATTTCGGAGATCGATCCCGCAACCAACACTGTGATCCGGCAGTGGACGGGTGACGGCGGGGATTCGATCCGCGCGGGCCACGGGTCGGTGTGGCTTTCCAATCTTCGCGCACACAACGTGTGGCGGTTGGATCCCTCGAAGTTCTAGCCTGCGGCAGCTTGCCGGAGACGCGGAGCCCATGCGGCAGGGGGCTCCGCTTCACGGAGGAAGCCATTGGGAAGTCCCGCCAGTTGCTCCACATCGCTGCTGCCAAGCGCAAGGTCGGCCAGCAGCGTATGGACGTCCTTCACCCCTGAATCCAGCATCAACCGTAGGCTTTGCGCCAGAATGCGCGGCGACTCCTGCGCTTGATCGTGTTCGCCGGGCTCGTCGGACTTCCAACCGCGCCGCGCCATGTTGGCAACCAGCCGCCGTGCGTGCTCCTCGTCCAGCAAACCCAAGTCCACGCAGCGATGGACAATGGCCCCTATCGGGCAATTCCAAGTTCGTTTCAACCCGAGCATTGCGTCCAGAGTTGGGGACCAGACTTCTGGACCGAAGGTCCGGGCCGGCATGAGAAATGCACGGGCGAAGCGGTCGTGGAGCGGATCTCGAGCGGCGTCGCCGCCAAGCACTAGCGACCCCAAGGCACGGGCGGCGGAATAGCGCACGGTGCTTGGGGGGCTTTCGAGATCCAATCCCATGTAAGGCTGGCCATCCAAGAGCGTGGCGAATTGGAACGGGTGTCCGTGGGAGCCGGGCAGTCTCGCCACGATGCATCCGTGGTTTTCCAACAGGATCGTCATGCTGGCAATCGGTCCCGAACCGGTACGGAAGAATGTTCGGGCGGTCTCGGCGGCACTTTCGACGCAGACTGCTTCCCGAAGGTCCACCAACGGCAGTTGCACAGGCGGGAGTTCCACAAATCTGCGGACATACGCAGCCAGTTCCCGCAGCCAGCCCAGCCGGGCGTGTAGACCGGCGGAATCAGGGGGTAACGGACGGAGGAAGTGGCGTTCGGGAAGGGAGAGTTTTTCGGCCAGCAACGCCAAGGCCTCGGGACTTGGAGACTGGCGGCCTTGCTCGTAGTGGCAGATGCTCTGGGGCTTGATTCCGGTCCGCTCGGCGAGGTCCGATTGTGTCACGCCACGAGCTTCGCGGGCCGAGGTGAGCCTCGCCGCGACAAAACCAGCGGTTCCGATTCGCATTTTTGCTTCCCAAGGAAGAAGAAAAAAAGGGAGCCGGTGCGGGATTTCCCCGTACCGGCTCCCGGGTGTGCGAACTAGAAGGAGTAACGGAGGGCCAACTGCAGAACCCGGGCTTCCTGGGCTGAGGAGAACTCGCCGAAGCTGCTCGGGCTGGAGGTGGACAGGCTGATTCCCGTGAAGTTGACCTTGTTGGTTGCGTTGTAGGCATCCACACGGAACTGGAGGGTGTGGCGCTCGAAGGGCATCTTGAATTCCTTGGTTACGGAGAGGTCAAGATTCTTCTGCCACGGCAGCCGGAAGGTGTTGCGAGCACCGGGTGCGCCGGGGAGGGCGTCCTGGAACTGGGTGGAAACGGTCGTTGTCGGGAAGATGCTCGGGTTGCCCTTTTGGTCGTAGGTCAGGCCGAATGCGGGCTTGATGCCGTTGATCGGATAGGAGCCGGAGCCGTTCCAGTAGTTGCTGTTGAAGACGCCGCTGCCGCCGACGTTGGCGTTGGCACCGGACTGCAACCGCATCAGGCCGGAAACCTGCCAGCCGCCGATGACATAGTCGAGAACCTTGGAGTTTGTGGCGAACAGCTTGCCGCCCTTGCCGAACGGCAGAGCGTACAGGAAGTTGGCGTTCACCAAGTGGCGGAAGTCGAACGACGAATCACCGCGGTTGAGTCTCGGGTTGAACACGTTCTGGAGGATGCCGCCGAACTGGCCCGCGCCGCTAGCGGTGCCGGAACCGTTGTCGATGGCATGCGCCAAGGTGTAGTTGAAGTCGAACGCAAGACCGCTGGAGAGGCCGTGGCGGACAGTCAACAGCATGGCGTTGTAGTTGGCGTTGCCCGCGTTGGTCCACGTCGGATCGGCGGAGCCCTGCGGCGCGAAGAAGGTGTAGCAACCGGTCTTCACGATGCAGTTGGGGAAGGCGGCGGAGGTGATGCGGTCCAGCTGGTGGAGGTTGTCCAAGTGGCTGCCCGCGTTCACGCCGTAGATCCCGTGGAAGTAGTTGGCCGAAGCGCTACCGGGGAAGTAGTAGTTGGTGAGTGCCGGGAACATGTTCTCGACGAACGGGCTCAGCGGCACCAGGGAGGGATTCTTCTGGACCGCGGCATCGGTAACACCGCTGTTGTAGAGGTTCGCCAAGGCGGTTCCCGACTGGGTCCACGTTTGGCCGCTCACCGGGTCCTTGTAGTTGATGGCCGGGGCGAAGGCGTCGGACTGGATCAGACCGGCGCGGGAGAGGCGTCCGGCGTAGCCCAGTTCCACCGTGTACTTGTCAAAGATCGACCGGGAAACCGAAGCGTTCAGCAGGAACGTGTAGGGTGCCTTCAGGTCCGGGCTGATGCCGAAGTAGGTGCCGCTGATGGCCGCGATGTTCGGCGGCGTGAACGGGAATCCGCCCTTGGGTGCCGGTTGCAGCGTGGGGAGGACGCCGGTTCCGTAGCGGGGGGAGGTGGTGAAGTTGTACGAACTCGGGGTGCCGAGGGTGGTGGAGAGGCCGACGGAGCCGAGCGAGGAAACGCTGTTCACCAGGTCGTTGCCGTACTGGTCGTAGGTCATGCCGGCACCCAAGCGGACAACCGTCTTGGAATCAACGGAGTAGGCCGCCGAGATGCGCGGGGCGAAGTTGTTTTTGTCGGGCGAATACCAGCTCGGCAGGCCGTTGACGGGTCCGGCGAGAGCGTAGGTGATCTTGTTCGAGTTGGCCAACGTGTTGCCGGGAATGCCGTTTGCGGCGGCACCGGCGCGGTTGGCGAAGTAATTGTTCAGGCCGGGGGTGGTGGAAACCTGCAGGCCGTTGACTTCATAGGGAACGGTATCGTACTCGTAGTGGACGCCGTAGGTGAGGGTCAACTTCGGCGAGACGCGCCATGTGTCCTGGACGTAGAATTCGGAGTTCTTCGTGATGAAGTCGTTCAGCCGGGAGGCGCCGAAAGGAAGAACGGAGCCGTCCTTTTGGTACTGGTAGGTGGCGCTGTAGGAGTTCAGCAGGCCCAGCAGGGTGCCGAAAGCGTTGGTGACGGCGGTGGAATTGGAAAGCTTCAGCGAGGCATCGCCGCCCGCCACATAGTTCAGGGCCGGGGTGTAAATGTCGTTGCCGAGGCCGAGCAGGACGCCGCGACCGAAAGAGTAGGACGGGTAGGAGTTGCCGTAGCCTTCCAGCCGGTTGTCGATCCAGCGCAGATTCGCTCCGGCGGTGACCGTGTGGCGGCCCTTGACCCAGTTGAAGTCGTCGGCAAACTTCCAAGTCGGATTGATGCGGGAGCTGCCGCGAACGAAGCTTTGGAGGGTGCTGACGGCACCGAGTGTGAGCGACGGGCTGGTGGCACCGGTGGAGGCGAAGCCAATCCGGGTGACGCCGATGCTGGCCGTGTTGGTCATTGTCGGAGTCAACAGGGCCGTGTGGCGCAGGCTAAAGCCCTTGGGGTCCTGCTGCAGCTGCGCGGCAGCCGCCTGGCCGGGGACCTGGGCCGGAGTCTGGGTCTGGTCCTCGTTGGACAAGGTGCCACGGAAGGAGACCGTGTGCTTGCCCGCCGGATCCACCACCCAGTCGAAGCGGCCGACGTAGGTGCGGTAGTCCAGCTTGACGGGCGCGTTGAAGAGGAAACCGGAGAAGTTCAAGCCCTGGTCGGAACCGGTCTGGGGCGAGTTGCCGACCGGGAACTGCTTGAGGTAGCTCAGCATCGTGGGGGAGACACCCTGGTGGAGCGGATCCACGTTGGCGACATCGCTTGGGCTGAGGGTGTAGACCTTGCCGTTGGTGGTAGCGAAGAGGATTTGCCCGTTCTTCAGCGTTTCGCTCGGAACGGTGCGGCTTTGCGAAGACTGGCTGGCGTCGATGCGACGCTCGTAGTTCAGGAAGTAGAACAGGCGGCTCTTCTTGACCGGTCCGCCGAGGGAGGCGCCGAATTGGTTGCGGACCAGCGCCGGGCGGGCCACGCCGGAGCGGTTGTTGAACCAGTTGTTCGCTGTGTAGGCCGTATTGCGGTTGTATTCGTAAGCCGAACCGTGCAGCTCGTTGGTGCCGCTGCGCGTGACCAGAGAGACTTGGCCACCGGAGGAACGTCCTGCCGACGCGCTTTGGCCTGCGACGGTGACGCGGAATTCCTGCACCGAATCAAGCGGCACCGGCAACGCAGACGTGAACCCGGAATTGCCGCTGCTGTTCAGCGTTCCCGTGCCGTTCAGACCGGAGAGGGGGTTCTGGTTGTCGTTGTTGTCCACGCCATCCAGCGTGATGTTGTTCTGGTCGCGGCGGGCACCCATCACCTCGCCGTTCTGGGTAACTCCGGGTTCCAAGCTCAGCAACTGCACCACGTTTCTGGTCTGCAGCGGCAGGCTGGAAATCTGCTTTTCCTGGAAGGCGTTGCCGACCGAGGCGTCCACAGTGTTCAGGACAGCGGCTTCGGCCATTACGCTAACCGTTGAGGTGCTGTTGGCAACGTCGAGCGCGACATCGACCGTGGAGGGTGTGTCCACCAGCAATTTGATGTTGTCGACCGTGCGCGAGCCGAAACCGGACGCCTCGACGGACAACGAATAGGTGCCGGGACGAACCTGCAGAAACTGGTATTCGCCGGATGCGGCCGAAACTGCAGCGCGGGCAACACCGGTTTCCTTGTCAGTCAGGGTCAGTTTGGCGGTCGGAATGACGGCCTTGGTTGGATCGGTGACGGTGCCCCGCAACGAGGAGGCTCCCTGCGCCCAAAGGCTGGCGCTCAATGCGAGCAAAGATATGGCGGCTGTAAGAACTCTCAAGATTCCCTCCAGGAATTTGCAACATCGTCTGGCAGGTGAACACACAGGGACCTGGGAGCCGCCGGACGTGGCGACAGAGAGTTTACTTCGGGGGAAAGGTGGACTCCGCGTGGAGTTCCGAATTCGTCAACAGACGGGGACTTCTTATATTATTGGCCCTGCGAGTGCCCCGGGTCAAACTTTTGGTGGCTTCGGGCCGATAGAATTCCTCTATCTGCCCTAACTATTTCTTGAGGATGGTCACCAACGGGGGCAGGTCGAACAGATCCCCGGCCAGCGACGAGCCTACGACCACCTTGTCGGCGTACATTTCGTAGATTTTTTCCTTGTCGCGCTCCCTTTGGATGTCGTGCGGCCACAGGACGCCATTGCCGCATTCCCGGTATTTGGTGTAGCGGGTGACTTCCTCGCGGCGGTCGTTGATGGCGGCATCCCAGCGTTTGAACGACTGCTTTACAGGCAGCATTGTGCTGGAGTGGATCCACACCGTGACCTTGCGGTTCTCGCCATCAATGATTTCGATGTTCTCGACGGGTTGGTTCTCCACCACGTCCTTGCCCCGGTGTTCGAAGACCAGCCCAGGCTCGTCCATACGCGAGCGCAGGATGTAGAACACGTCGTGCAGTTGGGTTTCCCGGAATTGCTTGACGCGGTCGGCCTCCATGGCTCGCGCACCCTTGTAGGAGAGGTTCCAGATGTCCTTCTCCGTAACGATGAGCGCGGTATCCTCCTTGGTCTTGCCGAAGGATTGCCGTTGGACCATTTTGAGCGGCCCTTCCGACTGCGCCAAGTACTTGGTGGAGATTCTGGCGTAGGAAAGGCCGCTGATTTGCTCGCGGTAGAACGAGTAGGCCCGGCCGGTCTCGGTGCGGGTCGTCATCTGGCGAAAACCGTCGCCGCCGAGGGCGTGGATCGCCTTGTCGACGATTTCGCGGCCGCGCGCGGTCGAAGGGGTGGCGGCACGCAGTACAAATGCGCCGGATGCGGCCACCCCAAGGAAACCTCTCCTTGTCAAGGTCATGGCTTTTTCGAGATCTGTTCGACCGTGAGGCCGGTGTTGACGGCTGCGGAGGTCACCACAACATCCGCGAAATGCTTGCCGCCCTGGTTCATGGTGACTTTGCGCGGCAGTTTCACCCCGCCCGCGTCCTGCCAATCCGCATAGACTTCCTCTACGGAGCCGTTGGGGTTGCCAGGGGCCGCATAGGAGAGCGAGGCCGGGAATCCCGTGGCGGCATCGAAAGTCAGCGTCAGGGAGTGGCCGGCCTTATCGGAGATTTCGACCTTGCCGCCCGCTTCCGTGATGGTGCGGTCCGGATTTTCGCCGCTGGCAAGCAGCGTGAACCAGATCTTGAACGATTCGAACGCGATTTGGTTCAACTGCGCCGGGGGAAGCGCGGTGGAGCCCTGCGGCGTCACCGACCAACCCGTCTTCCCATCTGAATAAGTGGCCACCTTGCCGAACGGGAGCACATTTTCCTGCCGGAAGTGCGAGGGGGCCAGCCACTGCTCATTCTGCGTGACCTTGAGTCCGCCCGCCGCCTGATCCAGCTGGATGGTACCGGACTGGGTGAAATCCTTCACCGCAGCAAGCTTGGCGGTACCGCCCACAGCGGCGGCCGCTTTGGCTAGGAGCGCTTTGCCGCGTGCGGCACTTCCGGCGTCGGCCGGAGCTGCGGCTTTTTTCGCCTTGGGCTGCGGAATCGTCAGATCCAGATCGGAAACAGGCCGGTCGAGCGACGCGAGCGGCTTGCCGAATTCCTTCGGGTTGCCGGTTGCCACGATCACGAACTTCGCCGGATCCAGGTACTTCTGCGCCACACGCTGGATGTCCTCGCGCGTCACCCCGGCGACGGCCTTCTGGTAGCTGAAGATGAAGTCGTCGGGATAACCGAAGTAGCGGTAGGTGAGCAAACGGCCCAGGGTCTTCGACGGCGTGTCGAAGTTGAACACGAAGCTGTTCTCCACCTTCTGGCGCGCCGATTCCAGTTCCTCCGGCGTCACGGGCTGCTCGCGAATGCGCAGAACCTCCTGGTCGATCGCCTTCAGGGCATCCGCCGTGCTTTCGGACTTGGTGCTGCCTGAAATTTCGAAGAGCCCCTGGTGGTCGTACCCGGCACCCCAGTTGGCGCTCACGTCGTAGGCGTAGCCGAGTTTCGTCCGGACTTTCTGGAACAAGCGGCTGGAGAAGCCGCCGCCCAAAATGTCGGCCATGACTTCCAGCGCCGGGGCATCCTTGTCATTGAGCATGCCGCCGAACTGGCCGAGGGCGAAACTGGTCTGGTTGACGTCTTCGCGCGTCGCCACGTAGATGCCGGGTTTCGGCGTGTTGTTGACTTTCGGAAACGCGGGAACGGGTGGCTGGGTAACTTTCCAATCGGCGAACAACTTCTCCAGATTGGCCTTCATTTCGGCGGAGTTGAAATCGCCCTGGACGGCCAGAATCACATTGGCGGGAAAGAAATAACGCTTGTAGAAGCCGACGATGTCGTCGCGCGAGATGTTGTCGATGTTCTCGTACTCCATGCGCCATCCGTAGGGATTGTCGCGGCCATAGACAATATCCGTGAATTCGCGCTGCGAGATGCCATGGGCGTCGTCGTTGCGGCGGGAGATGCCGCTGCGCATCTGGGTCTTCAGCAGGTCGATGCGGTCCTGGCGGAAACCAGGCTTGGTGATCACATCGTGGAAAACTTGGAGAACTTCGTCGGTGCGCTCTTTCAGAGTGTTGAAGCGGACGCTGCCGTTGCTTTCCCCGATGGCGCTTTCGACGGAGGCCGCGATGTTCTCGAGTTGCTCGTCGAGTTGGTCGCCGGGACGGTCCGTGGTGCCGCCGCTGCGCAAGGTTGAGCCGGTGATGGTCGCGAGGCCGATCTTGTCCTTGGGATCAAACAGGTTGCCCGTGCGGACCAAGGCGGTGCCGCGGACGGTGGGGAGTTCGTGGTTCTCCAAGAGATACACCTTCATCCCGTTGGGGAGGGTGGCCTCCTCCACCTTGGGAATCTGGACGTCGCGGAGCTTCGGGAACTTGATTGCGTTCCAAGTGGTGGCGGGCGCAAGTTTGCCCTGTCCGAATGCCAACAAGGGCAGAAAAGCCAAAAGTACCAGTTTTCTCACTTCGATTCCCCTTGCTTGCTGTCAGCCTTTTCCGTGGGCTGGTAGGTGGACGCTATGGTCCGGTTCTTGGCCGTGAAATACTGCTTGGCCACCCGCTGGACGTCGGCGGCGGTCACCTTGTCGATGTCCTCAAGCCCGGTGAAGAGCACCCGCCAGTTTCCATAGTTCATGTGGTAGGAGGCCAGCAGTTGCGCCAACCCCTCGTTGCTATCGAGTTGGCGGATCAAACCGGCGCGCGTTTTGGTTTTCACGCGTGCCAAGGCAGCCTCGTCGATCGGCTCGCTGACGAACTTCGCAAGCATGGCGTCGAGTTCCTTTTCGTTCTCCTCGAGCGTGTGGCCCTGGGCCGGAACCAACACGAACAGGAACAGGCCGGGATACTTGCCGCCCGGGAACGTGGCGTCCGCCTGGGCGGCGAGGGCGATCCGTTTGTCGCGGACCATGTCCTTGTAGAGCAAGCTGGTGCGGCCGCCTGACAGCAAGCCTGCGATCACGTCGAAAACCGGGTCGTCCTTGTCGTTTTGGTTGGGCCGGTGGTAGGCGATGAATTCGATCGGCTGCGTGGGGGATTCGATCTTCGCGCGCCGTTCGCCCTCCTGCGGGGGTTCCACGGAAACAATCGGGCCCGGGACCGGCTTTTTGGCGAGGCGTCCGAAATATGCCTCTGCGAGGGCCTTGATCTTCGCCGGGTCCACATCGCCAACCACGGAAATCGTCATATTGCCCGGGACGTAGTACTTTTCGAAGAACTGGCGGGCGTCGTCGGTCCGCAGGTTTTCGATGTCGCTGGCCCAGCCCACCGGTGACACATGGTAGGGATGCGCGATCATGGCCGTGGCGGACAACAACTCCACGAGCTTGCCCTGGGGATCGGATTCGGTGCGCATACGGCGCTCCTCGCGGACCACGCTGCGCTCCTTGTAGAACTCGCGCAGGACCGGATGCAGGAAGCGGGCCGATTCCAGGTAGAACCAGAGTTCAACGCGGTTCGCGGGGAAGTTGTAGAAGTAGGTGGTGGAGTCCTCACCGGTTCCGGCGTTCATCCCGACGCCGCCGTTTTCGTCGATGATTTGGGGGTAGCGGTTCGGCACAACGTAGGTGCCGGCCTTTTCGATTGCGGCATCCAGCGCTGCGTCGAGCTTCGCCAGAGTGGCCTTGTCGGCGCGCGGGCCCTTGTTCTTCTCCGCTTCCATCGCGTCGTAGGCGGTTTCGACGGCAGCCAGCGCCTTTTTCTCGGCAACGGCGTCGGTGGTGCCGATCAGGTCGGTACCCTTGAATGCCATGTGCTCGAACATGTGGGCGATGCCGGATTTGCCCTTCGGATCGTCCACCGACCCGGCGTTGACATAGGTGTGGAACGAGACCACGGGGGCCTCATGCCGCTCCAGAACAATGAAATGCAGGCCGTTGGCGAGCGTGAACTCGGTAACGCGCTTTTCGAACTGCTTCAGATCCTGGGCTTGAAGGCCGGCGGCGCACGCCAGCGCGGCAACTGCGCGTGCCCATTTGGTTCCACTACGAATGTTCAAACAAATCCTCCACAAACCTTGACTCTACCAAGAACAGCTCCAACGAATGTTTGACGCAGCAGGAGCGCCAAATGGCTCAAGGTCAAAATGGGAAATCAGTGGATACTGGATTCAGGAGATACCGACATGAAAATTCTGATTGCGCTGACCTTGGTGGCAGCCCCCGCCTTCTGCGCCCCCAAGACGTGGACCGGGCAGATTACCGATAGCATGTGCGGCACGAACCACGCGGCGATGTCGCCCGGCGCAAAGACGGTGAACGGACACGACTGCACCCTCGCGTGCGTCAAAGCGGGCTCGAAATTCGCCTTCGTGAACGACGGCAAGGTGGTTCAAATCGCCAACCAGACCTTCCCCGACCTGGGAAAGGCCGCCGGAGCCACGGTTTCGCTGACGGGCGAACTCGCCGCCGACGGCAAGTCGGTGATAATCTCGAAGATCGCGGTGAAGAAGTAGCCCGGCATTTGGCCCGCCGCGTGCTGTAGTTTGAGCCTACAGATGAGACAAGCTGCCAGCCGCGCGATGGCGATTCTGCTCACGGCGATCCTGCTGTGGGGCGGATGTCTGTTCTGCGTCCAGGCCAAGAGCTGTTGCGATCCGGCCGGTGGCTGTAAACAGGCGAAGTCCAGAACAACCGCGCAGGCTGGTTGCACCACGCAGGCGTTTTCCGAAACCAAGGCTCCGTCGATTCCGCAACCGCTATCCCAGGTTGCGGAGCTGGCCAGTCCCGTCCGGGGGCCTGTCATGGCCGTCCGCCAGACGGTGGCATGGACACCGCACCGCCCCGATCCCCCTCCCGACCTGAACCTCCTCCACTCCATTTTCCGTATTTGATCCTCCCGCATCTGCGGCCATTTCCCCGTTGACATACGCATTTGTTCAGGAGAAACCGTGTCCAGCCCATGTATTTTCATGGTGTTGGCGGTGTTGGGCTGGGTCCTGCCCATGCACGCCGCCAGCCCCGTCCGAATTGCCGACCTCGTTTCCGAGGCGCTGGCAAACAACCCGGAAATCCTCGCGGCCCAAAAAGTGTACGAGGCCGCGCACCAACGCCGTGCCCGCGAATCGAGCATGCCCGACCCTGTGCTGTCCGTGGGTTACGCCAGCAACGGCGGACCGCTGCCAGGCCAGCAGTTGGGGAGCAATCCGACCAGCAACATCGGTTTTTCCGTGGCGCAGGAGATCCCCTACCCCGGCAAACGCCATTTGCGCGGCCAAATCGCCGCCAAGGACGCCGAGGCCGAGTTCTGGCAATACCAGGCGGTGCAACTCTCGGTACGGTCCCGCGTGGTCCAAGCGGCGCATCGGCTGCACCACACATATGCCGCGATCGCCATTGAGGAACACGCCAAGGCCGTGCTATCCGACATGCTGCGGGTTTCCGAGGCCCGCTACATCGCCGGAAAAGCAGCCCAACAGGATATTTTCAAGACCCAGACGCAACTTTCGATGATGGAAACCCGCATCATCAAGATGCTGCAGGACCGGGCCATGGCCGAGGCCGAGTTGAACAGCCTGCTGAACCGCAAACCGGGCGGCCCGGTCGGCGAGCCGGTGTCGGAGGAGGTGCCGCATCCCGCCCTTACTGTGGATGAGATCCTGGCCCGGGCCCTTGAGACATCACCCGAACTCAACCGGCGGCTGAAGATGGTTGCCCGCGGCGAACTTGGCGTCAATCTGGCGCGCAAGGACTTCCACCCGGACTACACCGTCTCCGCAGGGTATTACAACCAAGGCGGCATGTCGCCGATGTACCAAGTGCGGGTCGATGTGCCGATCCGCCTCCACGCCGAATCCCGCCAGCGGCCAGCGCTGACCGAGCAGGTGGACCTGCTGTCGGAATCACGACGAAACTACGAGGCGGCACAGCAGTCGCTCCAGTTTCGGGTCCGTTCGGCTTGGGCCGAGCTCGAAACAGCGTCCCGGTTGGCGAAACTCTACACGGACACGGTGCTGCCGCAGAGTCGGCTCACGGTGGAGTCTTCCCTAACGGCCTACCAGACCGGCAACGCGGATCTGGTTTCCGTCCTCGGCAATCTGGCCACACAGATCGATGTTGAGGAGCAGTTTCACGAACAGGAGCTGAACTACGCGCTGGCCATCGCCCGAATCGAGGAAATGACGGGCGTAGAGCTTTCTAGCGGGAGGGACAAATGAGGATCCTGCAATTTTTGGCGGTTGTGATCTTCGCCGGACTGGTCTTCGTCGGCGGTTTCGGCTATGGCCGCTGGTACTCCACCAAGCCGACGGGCGCAAAGACCGAACACAAGGTCATGTACTACGTGGACCCCATGCATACCTGGTACAAGTCGGACAAGCCCGGCATCGCCCCCGATTGCGGCATGAAACTGGAGCCGGTGTACGCAGATGGCGGCGGTGAGCAGCCCAACACGGAGCCCAAGCCGGACAATGCAATCCAAGTCCCGGACCAGCAGCAGCACTTGGCTGGCGTGCGCTACGGAACTGCGGAATGGAGCGAGGGTGGCGATTCGATCCGGGTATCCGGTCGCGTGATGCCCGACGAGACCCGCGCCACCCGTGTTCAAGCCCGCACCGATGGCTGGATCACCGAGGTTTCCACCGATTTCGTGGGCAAGTTCGTGACGAAGGGCCAGCAGATGCTCACGCTATACAGTCCGGAGCTGCTCAATGCGCAGCAGGAGTACCTGCTGGCATTGAAGGCGAAATCGGTGATGCAGCACAGTTCGATGCAGGAATCCGTGTTGAACAGCGCCGCGCTTGTGGAGGCGGGCAGGCGTCGGCTGCTGCTCTTGAACCTGACCGAGGCGCAAATCGAGGAAATCGAGCGCACGCAGAAACCGGTGCAGTCGGTGGTTTTCTACGCCCCCGCCAGCGGTTATGTCACTGCGCGGAACGCCTTCCCCGGCCAGCGGGTGACCCCGGAAACCGAGTTGTTCAGCCTGCTCGACCTCAACGGCGTCTGGGTGGTGGCCGACGTTTTCGAGGCCGATGCGCAGAAAGTCCGCGTTGGCCAGGAGGCGCGCATTGCGATCCCCGGTTCCAGGGAGTCGCTTTTCTCGCGCGTCACCTTCATCCAGCCGCAAGTGGACCCCGCCACGCGTACCGTAAAAGTTCGATTGGAGCTGCTGAATCCGAAGATGCAGTTGCGTCCCGACATGTGGGTCGATGTCGTGGTGAATCTGGGAGGGGGACGGCGTCTGACGGTTCCCGCCGAAGCCGTTCTGGACGCGGGGAACGTAAAAACCATTTTCGTGGACCGCGGGAACGGCTATTTCGAGCCGCGCGCGGTGGAAACGGGTGCCCGGTTTGCCGACCGCGTGGAGATCCTCAGCGGCCTGAAGGCGGGGGAATGAATCGCCACGTCAGGGACCTTCCTGCTGAATTCGGAGAGCCAGATGAGGAAGGCCGAACATGATTGACGCGATTATAGAGTTCTCGGGGCGCAACAAGTTCGCGGTCTTCGTGCTGGTGGCTGCCGCGGTGGGAGCGGGCCTGTGGTCGATGCGCACCATTCCGCTGGATGCGATCCCGGATTTGAGCGATACCCAGGTAATCGTCTATTCGCGCTGGGACCGCAGCCCCGACATCATGGAGGACCAGGTCACCTACCCGATCTCCTCAGCCATGCTGTCCGTACCGGGCGTTCGCACCGTGCGCGGGTTCTCGGATTTCGGCTATTCCTACGTCTACATCATTTTCGAGGAAGGCACCGACATCTACTGGGCACGGTCCCGGACGCTCGAATACCTCTCGGCGGTCCAGCCGCGCCTGCCGCAGGGTGTGCGGACGGAACTCGGCCCGGATGCCACGGGCATCGGCTGGGTCTTCCAATATGTGCTGACCGACCCCACCGGCAAGCACGATCTCGCGCAGCTCCGGTCCGTGCAGGACTGGTTCCTGCGCTACCAACTCCAATCTGTGCAGGGGGTTGCGGAGATCGCGCCGCTTGGGGGATTCGTCCGGCAGTACCAAGTGAATGTGGACCCCGTCAAGCTTCAGGCCTACAAGCTCCCGATTTCCAAGGTAGTGGAGGCGGTCCGGGCCGGGAACAACGATGTGGGCGGGCGTCTGGTGGAAATGAGCGGGGCCGAGTACATGGTGCGGGGCCGCGGCTATGCCAAATCCACCGATGACATTGCCAAGATTGTCCTGAACAATGCCGAGGACGGCGTGCCGATCCGGGTCCGGGACGTCGGGGTGGTGGAACTTGGCCCGGACATCCGGCGGGGCATTTCGGACTTGAACGGCACGGGCGAGGCAGTGTCGGGGATCGTCGTGATGCGCCAAGGGGAGAATGCGTTGGCCGTGATCGAAAAAATCAAAGCCAAATTGAAGGAGATCGAGCCGGGACTGCCCGCCGGGGTCAAGATCGTTCCGGTCTACGACCGCTCCGATTTGATCCTGCGGTCCATCGACAACCTGAAACACACGCTGATCGAGGACTTGATCATCGTCTCGATCGTGATTCTGGTCTTCCTGTGGCATGTGCCGAGCGCGGTGATCCCTGCGCTCACCATCCCCATCGCCATCATCATTTCGTTCATCCCGATGCGGATGATGGGGGTGACTGCGAACATCATGTCGCTGGGCGGGATCGCGATCGCGGTGGGGGCGATGGTGGACGCGTCCATCGTGGTGGTGGAACAGACCCACAAGAAGCTGGAGGAATGGGAGAGGACGGGCCGCAAGGAGGATTACCACCGCGTGGTGATCGACGCGGTGAAGGAAGTCGGGGGCCCGAGTTTCTTCGCCCTTTTGGTCATCGCCGTAGCGTTCCTGCCGGTTCTGGCGTTGGAAGCCCAGGAGGGGCGGCTCTTCAAACCGCTGGCCTATACGAAGAACTTCTCCATGATCATCGCGGCGGTGCTGGCGATTACGCTCGATCCAGCCATGCGGCTTGTTTTCACACACATGCAGGATTTCCAGTTCCGCCCCCGGTGGCTGGCGCGCTTTGTGAGCTCAGTCCTTGTGGGCAAGATCCACTCCGAGGAATCCCATCCGATCAGCAAGATCCTCATCGCGCTTTACCATCCCGTGGCCGCATGGAGCCTGCGCTGGAAATGGCTGGTGTTGGCGGGTGCGGTGGCGCTGGTGGCGGTGACGGTGCCGGTCTACCGGACCCTCGGGTCGGAATTCATGCCGCCCCTCGACGAGGGAGCGATTCTATACATGCCCACAACGGTACCCGGCATCTCCGAAACCGAGGCTCAGAAACTGCTGCAAGCGCAGGATCGAATCCTCGCCCGCTTCCCGGAAGTCTCGCAGGTGTTCGGCAAGGCCGGCCGCGCGGAAACATCCACGGACCCGGCACCGCTCTCGATGGCCGAAACCATCGTGACCCTGAAGCCGGTGGTCGAGTGGCGGAGGGTCGACACATGGTACACCCCCTGGGCACCGAAGTGGATCTTTCCGTGGTTCAGCCACATCACTCCCGACCATATTTCGCAGGAGGATCTGGTGGGCGAGATGAACCGTGCGCTCAAGATGCCTGGGGTTTCGAACGCCTGGACGATGCCGATCAAGAATCGGATCGACATGCTGACAACGGGCATCCGCACTCCGGTCGGGGTGAAGGTATTCGGGTCCGATATCCAACAGATTGAACAACTTGGGCAGCGGATTGAGACTCTGCTGCGTCCCGTGCGCGGCACCCGGAGCGTCTACGCGGAAAGAACGGCGGGCGGATATTTCCTGGACGTTGTCTGGGACCGGGACAAGCTGGCGCGAAACGGGCTCAGCATAGAGGACGCACAGGGCGTGGTGATGAGCGCCTTCGGTGGCGAAAATGTCACCACGACCGTGGAAGGTCGCGAGCGCTACTCGGTCAACGTGCGCTACCAGCGCGGGTACCGCAATGATCCGGCGGCACTGGAGCGGGTGCTGGTTCCCGTAATGGGCGGGCAGCGGCAAATTCCGGTTTCCGAACTGGGCGAAGTGAAACTGGCCACCGGCCCCTCCATGCTGCGCGACGAAAATGGCCTATTGAGCGGCTACGTGTATGTCGATATCGCGGACCGGGATATCGGCACCTATGTGGAGGAGGCGAAATCGGTGGTAGCGCGCGGCCTGAAACTCCCGCCCGGCTACTCCATTTCCTGGAGCGGCCAGTATGAAGGGATGGCGAGGGTCCGCCAGCGCCTGATGCTGGTGGTGCCGCTGACGCTGTTCCTGGTGATGATGCTGCTCTACATGAACACGCGGTCGGCGGTGAAAACGCTGATTATCGTGTGCGCCGTGCCGTTTTCGGCGGTTGGGGCGATCTGGTTCCTGCACTGGCTCGGCTACAACATGAGCATCGGGGTGTGGGTGGGGCTGATCGCGCTGATGGGGGTGGATGCGGAAACGGCCATCTTCATGCTGTTGTATTTGGACATCGCCTACGAACATGCGGAGCGCGAGGGGCGGCTGAACAGCTTGAAAGACCTTCGGGACGCGATTCTGGAGGGTGCGGTGAAACGCATCCGTCCGAAATTCATGACGGTGGCCGCGATGTTCCTGGGACTGGCACCCATCATGTGGTCTGTGGGAACGGGGGCGGACGTGATGAAGCGGATCGCGGCGCCCATGATCGGGGGGATTTTCACGTCCTTCCTTCTGGAGTTGGTGGTGTACCCGGCAATCTATGAGGTGTGGAAATGGCATTTCGAACTGAAACCAAGACTTGCGCGTGTTTGATCTTGCTGGCAACCGCCTTGGGCGCGGCTCCGAAGACCTATAGCGTGGTCCACAAACACCTCCGGCACGGGGGCGCGGGGGTGTTGAAGATTGACGACGCCGGAATCACGTTCACCGAATCCGGCAAGGGCTCCACCGTGAAAGATTCCCGCGTCTGGAAGTTCGAAGATATCCAGGAATTGCGCCTGGGGCCGGACTTCCCGCGAATCCTGACCTATGAACCCAGTTTACGGACGTTGAACCGCGACCGCGCATACGTTTTCGAGAAGACACCGGTCGCCATTGCAACGGAGTGGTATCCCATTTTCCGCGCCAAGCTCGACAAGCGCTTTGTTGCAGCCCTGGCGGATCCTGATGTCGTGCCCGAGTGGCAGATGCCGGTGCGGGGAGGCACGTTGGTCGTGGGCAAGGACCGGATTGTCTTCAAGAGCGTGCGCCCCGGGGAATCGCGGACATGGAGGATGTCCGACATCGAAAGCGTTGGCAGTTCCGGGCCGTTCGACCTGACAATCAGCGTCCTCGATCGGACCTTCCGCTTCCAGTTGAAGGAGGAGATGTCGGATTCCCGCTACCAAGCATTGTGGATGCGGGTGACGAAGGGGCAGGGGCTGAAGATTCTTGGCGTGGAGTAAGCCAATACCCGAGCCAGGTAATACTGGAAGTTTGTCCTCAATGGAAGCTCTCACAGGCACTACTCCGGCCGGTTGGGCCGTCGAAAATCCGCACGCCGCCGTCGATCTGGTCCGCGACCCGGCCACCAACCGCATCAACCCCGTTCCGTCCTCCCCGGACCGGACGGATTTCGTCGGGCGCTTGCCCGGCATCTCCGCGGCCAGTTTGGGCGATCCGTCATTCATGGCGGTCCACAAGGTCCGGCTGCCCTACATTTGCGGCGAAATGGCGAACGGCATCGCTAGCGTGCCGATGGTGCAGGCGATGGCCAAGGCTGGGTTATTGGGATTTTTCGGTGCGGCCGGACTGCCGCTGCATGAGATCGAAAAAGCCGTGGCGCAACTGAAAGCCACGGTCGGGGACGCAAGCTGGGGTTCCAACCTGATCCACTCGCCCCAGGACCCGGATTTGGAAGAGCGCTCGGTGGACCTCTACCTGCGCGAGGGCGTCACCCGAGTATCGGCTTCGGCGTTCATGGCTCTGCGTCCCAGCATCGTCCGGTACGCCTGCACGGGCTTGAAGACGGCACCGGATGGGTCGATCATCCGCCGCAACCACGTTTTCGCCAAGATTTCCCGTGTTGAGGTAGCCAAGCCGTTCCTCGCGCCCGCACCGGACAACATGCTCGCGGCGTTGGTGGAAAAGGGCCAACTCACACGCGAGGAAGCGGATCTGGCGCGGCGCATTCCGGTGGCGGAGGATTTCAGTGTGGAAGCCGATTCGGGCGGACACACCGACAACCGACCGTTGACGGTCCTGCTGCCCGCCATCCTGACGCTGCGCGATGAGATGGTGGCGAAATACGGGTTCACGAGCCCGATCCGCATTGGTGCGGCCGGCGGATTGGGGTCGCCGGGCGGCGTCGCGGCGGCTTTTGCTGCGGGTGCGGCCTATGCGCTGACCGGTTCCGTGAACCAAGCGGCGATTGAATCAGCGTTGAGCCCGGCTGGCAAGAAGCTGCTGTGCCAAGCGGCGGCGACAGATGTCATGATGGCCCCGGCGGCCGACATGTTCGAGCTGGGCGTGAAGGTCCAGGTGCTGAAGCGCGCCACGTTCTTCGCCGCGCGCGCATCGAAGCTCTACGAACTCTATTCACGGCACGATTCGCTGGAATCCATCCCGGCCGACACAATGAAGGCCTTGGAGCGCGACGTCTTCAAGCAGCCGGTGGCGCAAATTTGGGCCGACACGGAAGCGTTTTTCCAGAAGCGCATGCCGCACGAGATCGAAAAGGCCTACCGCGAACCCAAGCACAGGATGGCGCTGGTGTTCCGTTGGTACCTGCACTTCGCGAGCCGCTGGGCAATTTCGGGCGAGGCCGGACGCCAAGCCGACTACCAGATTTGGTGCGGTCCGGCGATGGGCGCGTTCAACCAGTGGGCAGCGGGCAGTTTCCTTGCCCCGCCGGAGAATCGAACGGTGGTCCAGATTGCGCTGAACATGATGCACGGGGCTGCGTCGATCACGCGGGCCCACCAGCTGCGGACGATGGGGGTGGATGTTCCGCAGCAGTGCTTCAACTTCGCACCGCGGAAGTTCGCGGAATAGCCACTTAGGCCAGCAATCCGTCCACCACTTCCCCGGCCACGTCCGTCAACCGGAAGGCACGCCCTTGGAATTTGAACGTGAGCCGTTTGTGGTCGATCCCGAGGCACTTCAAGACGGTCGCCTGAACGTCGTGGACTGGAACCGGGTCTTTGACGACGTTGTATGAGAAATCGTCCGTTTCGCCGTAGACCAGACCGGGCTTGATGCCGCCGCCCGCCATCCACGTGGAAAAACAGCGCGGGTGGTGGTCGCGGCCGTAGTTGCCGTCCATCAGCTTGCCTTGGCAGTACACGGTGCGGCCGAATTCCCCGCCCCAAATCACCAGGGTGTCGTCCAACAGACCGCGCTGCTTGAGGTCCTGCACAAGTGCTGCCGAGGGCTGGTCCACGCTTTGGCACTGCAGCGCGATATCGCGGGGCAGATCGCCGTGCTGGTCCCAGCCGCGCTTGTAGATTTGGATGAAGCGCACGCCTCGCTCCGCCATGCGTCGGGCCATTAGGCAATGCGCGGCGTATGTGCCGGGCTTGCGGGCGTCAGGGCCGTAAAGGTCGAAAGTGCTCTGGGGCTCCTTCGAGAGGTCCATCAGTTCCGGAACCGAGGTCTGCATCCGGTAGGCCATCTCGTACTGCGCAATGCGGGTCTCGATTTCCGGGTCGCCGTAGGTCTCGGCGTTCATGTGGTTGAGCTTGGCGACGCCATCCAGCATACGGCGGCGAGTTTCCTTGGAAATGCCGGGAGGGTCCGACAGGTAGAGCACCGGATCGCCCGACGCGCGGAAATTGACCCCTTGGTACTTGGACGGGAGAAAGCCGTTGCCCCAGAGTCGGGAGAAAAGCGGCTGGTCCGTATTGATGCCGCTGGTCTGGGCGATCATGACGACGAACGCGGGCATGTTCTGGTTCTCGCTGCCCAACCCGTAGCTAACCCAAGAGCCGAAACTGGGGCGACCGGGCTGTTGGCTGCCGGTCTGGATGAAGGTGATGGCCGGATCGTGGTTGATGGCGTCCGTGTTGGTGGTGCGGACGATGGCGATGTCGTCGACGATCTTCGCCGTATGCGGCAGCAGTTCACTGACCCACGCACCGGACTTGCCGTGTTGGGCGAACTTGAAGATGCTGCGCACGACCGGGAATGCCGATTGGCCGGATGTCATGCCGGTAATCCGCTGACCCATGCGGATGGAACCGGGCAGCTCGGTGCCGTGGAGCTTGTCCAAGGTCGGCTTGTAATCGAAGGTTTCCAGCTGCGACGGGGCGCCGGACTGGTGCAAATAGATGATCCGCTTGGCCTTGGGGGCGAAGTGCGGGATGCCGGGCAGGCCCCCGTTGGTGGCGGAATCGCTGCCGGGATCGGCGGCATAACCGTCCCGCGCAAGCATGGAGGCCAGCGCGGGGATGCCGATTCCGGCTGCTCCCTGGCGGAAGAAATGGCGGCGTGTGGGGTCGAGGGGGTTGACCGGCGGTTTGACGGGCTGATGCATCATTGCTTTGTCACCGTTTCATCCAGATTCAGAATAAGCCCGGCCACAACGGAATAGGCCGCCAGCTCGGATTTGTCGAGCTTGGGATTCAACGGGGCCTCTCCATTCTTGAGCAACGCGGCGGCCCGGTCCTCATGGCGTTTGTATTCCAGAAGTTCGGCATTCAACTCGCCACTCAGCACCGCCAGCTCCTTCGCGGCGGGCTGCCGTGCCATCGCCAAGCGGAAGCCGTAGCCGAGGCGCGAGGCCGGGGTTTTGCCGCCCTCCACAAGCATGCGCTCGGCCAGTGCGCGCGCCGCCTCGACGAACGTGGTGTCGTTCAGCAGGGTCAAAGCCTGGAGCGGGGTATTGGTGATGGTTCGCCGGGCTGCGCATTTTTCGCGGTCCGGGGCGTCGAACACCAGCATCTCGGGCGGTGGCGCGGTGCGCTTCCAGAAAGTGTAGAGACTGCGACGGTGGAGATCGTCCCCCTTGCCCTGAACGAACGATTGCGAAGTGAAGCCGTCCCCGTATGCGATTTCCTCCCACACGCCATTGGGCTGGTAGGGGTTGACGGCCGGTCCCCCGGCTTGTTCCTTCAGGAGGCCCGAGGCGTAGAGTTCGGAATCGCGAAGGACCTCGGCTGGCATGCGGAAGCGGGGGCCGCGCGAGATCAGGCGGTTTTCGGGATCCTTTTCGAGCAGTTCGGGCGTGACCTTGGACGCCTGGCGATAGGCTGCGGATGTCACAACCAGGCGCTGCAGTGCCTTTACATCCCACTTGGAGCGGATGAATTCGGTGGCGAGCCAGTCGAGCAGCTCCGGATGGCTGGGCGGCTCGCCCAGCGCCCCGAAGTTTTCCTGGGTTTTCACGATCCCGGTACCGAAGTAGATGGCCCAGAACCGGTTTACGGCGACGCGCGCGGTCAGCGGATGGGCGGGATCCACCAGCCAATTCGCCAGTGCGAGACGGTTCGCGGGAACATTCGCGGGCAGCGGCGGAAGTACCGAGGGAACTCCGGCGGTCACCTTTTCCGTTTGGTTCCTGTAGTCGCCGCGCGCAAGTATGAAGGTTTCGCGGGGCTTGTCGGTCAATTCCGACATCACCATGGTGGTGGGAATGGCCGCGTTGAGTTTTTTCTGGTCGTCGCGAAGCTGCTTGAGCTCCGACCAGGCTTGCCGGTCGGGGGCGGGGGCTGCGTGGCTGAGGTAGTACTCGCGAATGCACGCGGCCTGGTCCTTGGCGCGTTTGTCGGCGCGGATGCTGAGGATGGCGCGCAGGGGTTCGAGCCCGGCCAAATATTCGATTTCGGACGCGTCCAACGTGCGGCTGTAGATACGCAGGTCGTCGAGCTTGCCCTTGAATTCGGATATTTCGAAGGGAGCGGCATTATCAGCCGGACCGGAGTTGGCACCGGGCACGGATTCGGTCTTGACCGGCTTCCCGTTGACGAGAATTGCGATCCCGGAGGGTTTGCCGGAGCCGTCGTAGTTCACGGCGATGTGGTTCATGTTGTCCGGCCAGGGCAGGCGGTCGACCGTGCGGACCGCGACTCCCGGCATCCGGAGATACAATTTCGGGACGCGCTGCTGGACACCGGAAAGTTCGAAATCATCGAGCCAGAGCTCAAAGCCCTTTCCTGCGGAGCCTTGGACGAGGACAACATCCTTGGGCTTCTGGTTGATTTTGAGCCAGAAGGCCACCGCCATCGGAGACTTGGCATCCAGCGCCGCAATATGGGGGAAGGATGTTTTCGTTTGACCGTCGAAATCGACGCCACGATCCACGGCGCCATTGGAATAGGTGAGATCGCCCTTGGTGGTGCGTCCGTGGAGGTAGTGGCCGGAGGAATCCGAGAGATTGCCGTCGAACTCAAAATGCGCGGCCAAGTCCTTTCGGGCACGCGCCTCGAACGTCGCCAGCTGCGATTTCTCCCATTCCCCTTGCTCCTCGGCGATCCGCTTTTCCGGCAACGCCTTGTCGTGGGCCGCAATCGCGAGTTTCAACTGGTCCTGGCGGACCTTCTGCTCGGCGGATGGAAGCTGCAGGTACGGGTCCGCGTTGCCATTGCGACCGTCCAGGCCCTTCTCGTTGACGTTGTTGAAGAAGGCGAAGAAGCGGTAGAAATCACGCTGCGGGATTGGGTCGTACTTATGGTCGTGGCAGCGGGCGCAGCCCATGGTGAGGCCGAGCCAGGTCGACGACGTCGCTTCCAGACGGTCCACAACATATTCCGTTTGGTATTCCTCGGGGATCGCTCCGCCCTCGAAGTTGATCATGTGGTTGCGGTTGAAGCCGCTGGCCAGTTTCTGCTGGTCGGTGGCATTCGGGAGCAGGTCGCCGGCGAGTTGCTCCACAGTGAACCGGTCGTAGGGCATGTTGGAGTTGAACGCACCGACCACCCAGTCGCGCCAGTGCCACATTTCCCGGTGGCTGTCGATGTGGTAGCCGTGCGTGTCGGCATAGCGGGCAACATCGAGCCAAACCGAGGCCATGCGCTCGCCGTACCTGGGGGACGCGAGGAGGGCATCCACACGTTTTTCGTATGCGTCGGGGGATTTGTCAGCGAGGAACGCGTCCAACTCGGAGATGGTGGGCGGCAAACCGGTCAAATCGAGCGAAACGCGACGGATGAGGGTGGCACGGTCCGCCTCGGCGGACGGTTTGAGTCCCTCGGTTTGCAACCTTGCCGAGATGAAATTGTCGATCGGATTGTGCGCCCACGTTCCGGCGATGGTGGGGACGGCGGGCCGCACGGGGGGCTCGAAGGCCCAGTGTTTGCGCCATTTTGCCCCCTCGTCGATCCATTGCTTGAGAGCGGCGACCTGGGCCGGGGTGAGGGACTTGCCGGTTGACGCGGGCGGCATCCGGCGGGCGTCGGTTGCCGCAACCCGTTGAATCAAGTGGCTTTCGGCGGACTTGCCCGGCACCACGACACCGGTAGGCAGCGAGGATGGATCGCCCAGGTCCAGCCGGAGGTTGGCCATGCGCTTATTCGAATCCGGGCCATGGCAGGTGAAGCAGTTTTCCGAGAGAATTGGACGTATCTCGCGGTCGAAGTCCACCGCCGCCAGAGCCGATTCGGCCCCTGCTGAGGAAAAGATAAGTATCGATGCAAGAAGTCTGCGCATGACGGCCACCCACGTCCATCTTAATCGATTTCGGACGATCCCCCGACTATCTACGGCGGATGGTTGGTCCGCCCCATACCGCTTGACTTCGAGAACTCCCGGCGCTACCATCTTGAAATCATATCCGCCGCTGGCATCGTGGAACCGTGGGCGTTCCAGAGTGCCTCCGTCGTCGCCAGGCGGCCCGAAATTTCAGTCAAGGGAGAGTCGATGAGACTACAGAAGAGGTTAGGCAGAACATTTTCCGTCGCCGCCACATTTCTGGCAGTGACTATTTCAGCTTGGGCGCAGGGAACATCATCCGCCAGCATTTCAGGCTTGGTTACAGATCCGCAGGCGGCCGCAATTCCCGCAGCTGAGGTCCGGCTGCTCGATCCAAGTACAAATCAGACCCAATCGGTTAAGACGAACGGTTCCGGCCGGTATATCTTCGTGGGCGTGAAGTCGGGATCCTACACTCTTTCGGTGAGCAAGGAGGGTTTTACGACTTTCCGGGTAGCCGCATTGCCGCTTGAGATCGGCAGTTCGGTAACCGTCAATGCGGTCATGCAGGTCGGTGCCACGTCCACCACGGTGGAAGTTACAGCGTCGGCCGGAGTCGAACTAGTGACTACGAACGCCTCGGTTGGCACCACCCTTAGCGGTGCCACGCTGCAGGATCTTCCGAACATGGGCCGTGACGTTTCCACGCTGGCCGTTCTCCAACCTGGCACGACATTGGGCGGCTTCACGGCTGGTGCGTACAACGACCAGAACACCTACCAGATTGACGGCGGCAACGCAACTGACGACATGGCAGGCAACGTGACTGCGTACCAGACGAACTTCACTGGCTTGGGCGGCACCCAGACCGGCGGCACCCCCTCCGCCAACGTTCCAACCCCGGTTGAGAGCGTGGAGGAGTTCAAGGTCAGCACCTTCAACCAGACGGCCGATTTCAACAACTCAATCGGCGGCCAGGTGCAAATCGCCACCAAGCGCGGCACCAACCAATGGCATGGCTCCGGTTACGGCTTCTACTACGCGACCAACATCGGCGCGGCCAACTCCTGGGCGAACAACCATACGCCGAGCTCGCTTTTCGGAACTCCGTATACCCCTATCGTGAAGAACCACCGGTCGCGTTTCGGTACGTCGCTGGGCGGTCCCATGACACCCAAGGTTTTGGGTGGCAAGACCTTCTTCTTCTTCAACTATGAGGCGGAACGTTTCCCGAACGTTGGCAGTTATGAACGCCTGGTGCCCACACCCTTGATGAAGCTGGGCGTGATCCAGGTTCCCAACGCGGCTGGCACCTACGTACCGTACAACTTGAATCCATATGCCGTTAGCTACAACGGCACAACGTACCAACCTGCGCAGTGCGCCGGCGGCCCCTGCGATCCACGCGGCATCGGCATCAACCCCGACGTTGCGAAGATCTGGAACCAGTACATGCCGAACGCGAATGACTACACGGGGTCCAATCCCGGTGACGGCATCAATACCGCCGGTTACCTGTCCAGTGTCCGTGCTCCGCTCACTTCGAACGCCTTCGTCGGACGTGTGGACCACGATTTCGGCGACAACTGGAAGCTGATGTCCAGCTACCGCTACGCGCGGATCATCAATCTGACAACCAACCAAGTGGACATCGGCGGCTTCTTCAAGGGCAACACCCTGGGCCAGCCGGTTGCGGTTGCCCCACGGCCCCAGCTTCCGTCCTATTATGTTGTCGGCTTGACCGGCAACATCCGCCCGAACTTCATCAACGACTTCCGTTTCAGCTACCAGCGTGAATTCTGGCAGTGGGGCAACCAGAACGCCCCCGGCCAGCTGCCCGGCTACACGGGCGCCTTGGAAATCGCACCGGGCAACAGCACCGCTCCGGAAAGCACCAACGCGCTGATTCCCTTCAACGTGAACACGCAGAGCATCCGCCAGCGCTTCTGGGACGCCCACGACGCCTACTTCAAGGACGACCTGACTTGGATTACGGGTCAGCACTTGGTGCAGTTCGGTGGCGCGTACCAGCGCAACTTCGACTTCCACACCCGCACCGACAACGGTGTCGGCACCAACAACCAGCTCGTCAACTGGGTGGGCAGCACCTACATCAACTGGGCCAACTCGCCATACATTCCGTCGACGGTTCCGGCTGGGCAGGCTGCTTTGTATCAAAATCTGTACTCGGAAGTCCTCGGCTTGGTGACGCAGTCGCAGTTGGCCTACACCCGTTCGGGCAACAACCTTGCGTTGAACCCGGCTGGTTCGGCTGCATTCGACAAGAGCACCATCCCGTATTACAGCGGCTACTTCAGCGACACTTGGAAGGCAAAGCCGAACCTCACGGTCAGCTTCAGCATGGGCTACGCACTGGAACTGCCTCCGACCGAACAGACCGGCAAGCAGGTGATGGTTGTGGACTCCGCGGGCAACGCGGTTGACGTGCAGGGCTTCATCACGCAGCGCCAGAAGGCTGCTTTGCTGGGCCAAGTCTACAATCCGACTCTCGGATTCGCGACCGTCGGCAACGTTGGTGGTGGACGGAAGTACCCGTACAACCCGTTCTACGGCGAGTTCAGCCCCCGTGGCAACGCTGCATGGAACCCGCACTTCAAGGACGGCATCCTGGGCAAGGTGCTGGGCAACGGCTCCACGGTTATCCGCGGCGGCTACAGCCGTATTTGGGGCCGCACCAACGGCGTCACCCAAGTGCTTACACCGCTGCTGGGCGTCGGCTTGATCCAAGCTGTCGTCTGCCAGAATCCGACCAAGGCCAACACTTGCGCCGGACCCTCCGGCGTCGATCCCAGCACGGCCTTCCGCATCGGCGTGGACGGCAACTCCCCGTACCTTCCGAGCGCTTCGGCCACCTTGGCCCAGCCCTTCTTCCCGGGCGTGGGCGGAAACGCGACCGCCAGCGACACGTCGGCGCTCGACCCGAACTACAAGCCGCACCGTACCGACAACTTCTCGTTCAGCATCCAACGGCAGATCACTTCCAAGTCCATCCTGGAAGTGGGTTACATCGGCCGCATCATCAAAAACGAGACCTTGGCGACAAATCTCGACGCGGTTCCGTACATGACGACCTTGGGCGGCCAGCAGTTCTCCCAGGCGTTTGCCTCCACCTATTTCGCGCTCCAGGGCGGCACCGCCCCGGCAGCGGTGCCGGTGCAGCCGTTCTTCGAGAACGCGCTGGGCGGCGCAAGCTCGGCCAGCTGCAAGGCTTATGCGAGCTGCTCGGCGTTCGTGGCATCCACCCAGACATCCTTGATCAAGAATGCCCAGGTTTCCGACCTGTGGGCCGCTATGAACAAGGCCGCCAGCTGGACCTTGGGCCGCACGATGATTTCGGGTCCGGCGGTTGCGGGCGGCAATGTCGCCGCGCAGGCCGCTTCCATCGACATCCAGAGTTCGCTCGGTTGGGGCAACTACAACGCGATGTACGTCACTTGGCGTGCGCGCGAGTTCCACAACATGACGATCCTCTCCAACTTCACGTGGAGCAAGGCTCTGGGGACGTCGGCACTGGCGCAGTACAACAGCTCCTACACCCAGTACGACGCCTTCAACACCCACGCCAACTACGGCGTGAGCAACTTCGACTACAAGTTCCTGTACAACTTCGCGGCGACCTACAAGACGCCGTGGTTCAAGAGCCAGAAGGGTGTAATGGGCCGCGTGCTTGGCGGTTACAGTGTTGCCCCGCTGTTCTTCGCGCAGAGCGGTGCTCCGGTTTGCGTCGGCTACGCGGCGGGATCGGTGCAACAGGCATTCGGCCAGTCGTCGTCATCCAGCATCAGTGGTCCGAACTACAGCTCGGGCGATTGCGCTTTGCCGATCAACCCCGGAACGCAGGTCAAGTACTCCCTTTTTGCCAGTTCCGGCTCCAATGGCGTCGGCACCAACAATCCGACGGGTTTGAACGTGTTCTCCGATCCCAGTGCAATCGCGGGCAACCTCCGCCGCTGCATCCTGGGCTACGACACCACCTGCAGCGGGGGCTACGGCAGCATGCGCGGCTTCCCGACGTGGAACCTCGACGCATCGATCGTGAAGGAAATTGGCGCTTGGAAGGATGGCCGCGTGGGTGCGACCCTGACCTTCCAGTTCACCAATATCCTGAACCACTTCCAGCCGTCCAACGCCAGTCCGTCGCTCACCAGCTTGACGACGTTCGGGCGCGTGACCGGCCAATCCAACACACCGCGCAACTTGGAAATGGGTCTTCGGATCCACTTCTAGTTTCGGAGCAACTCGTGTAGTCGAAAAAGGGCGGATCCCCGGCGCAAGCCGGGTATCCGCCCTTTCAGTGTTTGGTGCCAGTGAGCGTCAAGGCCAGGTGGAATTCCCGCTGGATGCCGAAATCGTTGGTGTAAATGTTGACGGCACCAACTCCGTTGACGAGCTAGAAGCCGACGAGCAAGTACCCGCCGTCCTCGGGTGCGGTCCAACGAGTGACAGGGCAGGAAAATTTTCTTGGTGGTGAATTCGGGAAACCCCTTCAAGTCCGACCGGGTGAAGTCGCTGAAGCCGGGACACGATCTATCGCGAAGCGCTCTCGAACGGCCCGATCAGGAACGCTCGTTCCGGGAACACGGCACGCAGTTCGAGTCGTCCGCCAAGCGCGCCCACATACTCGGCCAAGACATTTACCGGCATCGCCGATTCCGCACCAACTACGGGCAATTCCTCCACCGGCCAGCCATTGACGGAATCCGAGAGTCGAACCAGCGCCATTTGCCTCGCGCGCCGCAAGTCTTCCGCAGGCATTGCCGCCAACGTAGCCTGATAGTTGTCCTCCACTCGTTGCCGCCGGTCCGCCGGCATTGCGTCGAGTAGTTCCCTGAAATTTCGTGTGCGCATCAGAGCCTTCCTTCCCACATCAATTCTCGCAAGTATTCCTCGAAGATGCGGTCCGCCCTCGGGACAAACGTTTCATACCACCGGTCGTCGCCTGTCTTGTCCCCGCCGATCAGCAGAACGGCATTCCTGAGCGGATCAAAGGCGTACAGGCTTCGGAGCGGGCGACCGCCACCCTGCGTCCGCAACTCCCGCATCTGGGGATAGGCGGATGTCACGATCTTGGAACTGTGGGGAAACCGCAACGCCGGACCGAAATCAATCAAGAGCCTCACCGACTCCGCAACGTCCTCTTGTTGCTCCGGTGCAAGACCCGCCCACCACGCCCCGAACTCGTGCGTGAATTCAACTTCCCACGCCACGGCCCTAGTATGTCACGGTCCTGACAAGCCCTTGGGTTGAGATGTTCTTTGATAACAGGAAGGCTGGCGGAGAGGGGGGGATTCGAACCCCCGGTAGAGTTTTTGACCCTACGACGGTTTAGCAAACCGCTCCTTTCGGCCACTCAGGCACCTCTCCGCGAGATGAACAGGCCGACTACTTCTTGAAGTCTAGCACGACACACCCCTTATGCGCTAGAATGGTTTCAGTCGCGCCCGTAGCTCAGCTGGATAGAGCGTTTGCCTCCGGAGCAAAAGGCCAGTGGTTCGAATCCACTCGGGCGCACCAACTCCCCTCCACCCCCTCCCCAAAATTACAATCCCTTCACTATCGGCCTTTGGTCGTATTTTGGCGCACCGCGAGCCGTTCGGGCGCATCCAAAATCAGGTAGTATGGAGAAAGGACTCAAAGGAGCCATCATGAAGAAATCTCAATATTTAGCTGTGGTTTGCGCCCTGCTTTTCGGCAGCGCCTCCATGTACGGCCAGAAGAAGCCCGCTGCAGGCGATGCCGCCAAGGGCAAGGAAGTTTTCGAACAGTGCGGTGTCTGCCACAACGCGGACAGCACGGAAAAGAAAATGGGCCCCGGTCTGAAGGGCCTGTTCAAAAATGCCAAGCTGGGGAATGGCAAGCCGGTCAACGATGCCAATGTCCAAGGCAAGGTTGCCGAGGGTGGCAATGGCATGCCCGGTTACAAGGACATGCTGAGCGGTGCCGAGATGGCCAATTTGATGGCCTACCTCAAGACTCTCTAATCGTTCCTCAAAAATACAAAGGGCCTCCGGGACTGGATTGTCCCGGAGGCCCTTTGTATTTGTCTGGCCCGTCTACGCCTTCGCAGCGGCGATCTCAAGCGCCTTCTTGAGGATCATGTCCTCGTTCGACTTCTTGGGTGCTGCCGGTGCCGGCACAGCGTCCGCCGAATCGTCTTCCGGATCGTTGGCGCTCTGCTCGGTGTCCAATACCTTTTCGTCCGGTACGACGCCCGTGTCCTGGATGGCCTTGCCGTCGGGGCCGTAGTACTTGGCCACCGAGAGGATGATCGCGCTACCGTCGTCCATGGTGATGGGGCGGCGGATGGAGGCGTCGCCGAAGGTGGGCTCGCCGACCACGGTGGCGCGCTTGTTCTTCTGCAGGCCGTTTGCGGCTACCTCCGCAGCAGCGGCGGTCCCCCGGCTCGTGAGAACGACCAAAGGCAATCCTGAAACGGACTTCTTCTCGTCGGCAACATAATTCTTACGGGGATACTTCTGGCCCTCCGCGTAGGCGATGGTGCCCTTGCCCAGGAAGAGGTTCGCAAGCTCCACGCCATCCTCAGGCTCGCCCGTGGCGCACTGGCGCAAGTCCAGGACCAACTTCTTCGCGCCCTTCTGCTGCAACGCGGTGGCGGCGGCGGAAACCTCTTTTACGCGGGCGCTGTTGAGACCGGCTGCCTTGATGTAGCCAATGTCGCCCGGCATGATTTTCGATTCGACCGCCGGGATGGTGACCACGGCGCGCGCCATGGTCAGCTTCTGCGGCTCCGGCTTGCGGCGCAGAACGGAGAACTCGATGGTGGAACCAGGCTCTCCCCGGAGCAGGAGGCTTGCGTAGGCGAGCGGCATGTCGCGCGTGGCGACGCCCTTCACGGATTCCAGAAAGTCGTTGGTAGTCAGACCAGCCTTGTCGGCGGGGGAGCCAGGCACCACGGCCACAATCGTAATGTAACCGTACTTCTTGGCCAGGATCATACCCAGATCGCCCTTGTAGGAATCGAAGTTCTTGAGATATTCCTTGTACTGGTTGGCGTTCAGAAAGCTGGCGTAGGGGTCGATGGCCTCCAGCATGCCCGTCATGGCACCGAGCGTCACGCTGCTCATGTCCGGCTCTTCCACATACTCGCTCTTGATCCGTGACAGGACTTCGGAGTAGACGGACAGGTGCCGGTAGACATTGTTGGTCCCGGTTGACTGGTCTGCGGGGGCACCCTTCGTCACGACTCCGCCCAGCAGGAGCAGGGCCACCATTGCGGTGGAGGACATCACGACGGCGAACTTTGCGCGGCTGTTCATATGGCTTATAGTGGGACGCGGCACTGCGGCGAAACGGTGCGCACCTTTCTAGTTTTGAGTATATGCCGTCACGCGGTTGTAAATTGCAAAGGGCTGTAAAATGAGGCATGTCCAAGATGTTGGACGAGATCCGGCAGCAACCAGCCGCGCTCGTCAAGACCCTCGACGAAGCTCTTCCCCGGTTGGCCCAGTTCCGGGCCGCCATCGCCGCACGGCAGCCACGGTTGGTGGTGCTGGCCGCGCGCGGGACTTCCGACAACGCGGCGCAGTTTGGGCGATACCTGATCGAGATCTCGACCGGTATCCCGGTATCGCTTGCGGCACCCTCGGTGCATACCTTGTACGGCGCAAAGGTCGACTACCGGGATGCGCTGGTGGTTGGCGTGTCGCAATCGGGCGAATCCACGGATACGAACATAGTTTTGGAGCGGGCGCGGGAGGCAGGTGCCGTTACCGTCGCCATTACCAACGAGGAGAACAGCACCATGGCCGGTCTGGCCGACCATGTCCTGCTGGTCCGCGCGGGCCGGGAACTGAGCGTGGCGGCGACCAAGACCTATACCGGGCAGCTTCTGCTGATGTATGTGGTTGCACACGCCCTTGGAGCCAGTTTCGACGTGGACACGCTTCGGACGATTCCCGCGCTGGTGGAAGCGGCTCTCAGCACCCAGGAATGGGTGTTCGACATGGCCGGACGCTATAGGTTCATGAATCACGCCGTGGTGGTGGGCCGCGGCCTCAACTACGCCAATGCGTTCGAGTTCGCACTGAAGATGATGGAGACCTCGTACGTAGTGGCTGAGCGGTTTTCATCGGCGGACTTCCTGCATGGGCCAATCGCCATGGTCGGGCGCGATTTCCCGGCTTTCGTCTTTGCACCTTCTGGACCAACCTCCGGTCCCATCCGCGAGATGTTGGAAAAATTGGCGGGATTGGGAGCAGAAACCGTGGCGATCGCGGACTTGTCCAGCCGTGAAACTGCCAAGCTGGCCTCCCGTGCCATGGTGATACCGGCGAAGATCACGGAAATTTACACGCCGATACCCTACATCGTGCCTGCTCAGCTGTTCGCTGCGGCCTTGGCGGTGGAGAAGAACCTGAATCCCGACCAGCCACGAACGCTCACGAAGGTAACGCAAACGCTTTAGTCGGTGCGAGCTTCCAAGACGGGAGCTGTTGCAATACAATGAAAGACGACTTGGTTGCGTCGGTAGGTTGAGGCTCGATTCTTCGAGCGGCAGCCAACGTGATTTGCGCTACAAAGAACTTCAATTGAATTAGTTAGCGTGGACGCGGTTTTCCCCTTGAATATTCTCGCGGGATCAAGTGAAATAGAAGCCACGGTGTACCTCGTTGGGATTTGACACGTTGCAAGTGAACGCTGCCACAGAGTTTGATTCCCTGGTGGATCTTTCGGCCCGGCTTGGAGCCGAGCCCCTGCTCGTCCAAGCGGGGACGGGAAACACGTCACTCAAGTCCGACGGGGTGCTGTGGATAAAGGCTTCCGGCAAGTGGCTGGCGCACGCGGCAACCGAAGAAATCCTGATTCCAGTCAACTTGGGGGAAACATTGCGCCGCGTCCATTGCAATGCGGACCCGGCGGGCCAGACGGCCATGATTGGCGGCCGGGCGCTGGCCGCTTCGGTTGAGACCGCCATGCACGCGGTTTTGCCCCATCGTGTCGTTCTCCATGTTCATTCAGTAAATACGATCGCCTTCGCCGTACGGGAGGATGGGCCCGACCGCCTAAAGGACCGATTGGACGGTCTTCCGTGGCAGTGGATCCCCTACACGCCGTCCGGCTTGCCATTGGCGCACCTGATCGAGGCCGCCGTGGCACGGAACCCGGAAACCGCTGTCCTGGTTCTTGCCAACCACGGATTGGTGGTCTGCGGCGATAGTTGCGCCGAGGCCGAGGCCCTCCTCCGCGAGGTGGAGCGGCGGGTTTCAGTAGCTCCCCGGCCATTTCTGGAGCCTGGATGGGACGCGTTGCACCGTATGGCCGCCTACGGAAAATGGCGCGTGCCGACTACCGCGAGTCTCCACTCCATCGGGGCGGATCCAATTTCGCGCCGCATCGTGTCTGGCGGCGTCCTCTATCCATGCCAGGCGATCTTCCTGGCCCCCAAGGTTCGGGTCCACAGTGCCTCGACCCCGGACTCCGAATTGGGCGGTGCCGACGCGCCGTATGTTCTCATCAAGGACGCGGGCATCCTTTTGGGCCACAAGCCGAATCCAACTGAACTCGCAACGCTGAATGGATTGGTGCAGGTTCTCCAGCGGATACCGGCGGGCGCGACCGTGCATTACCTGGCGGAGGGCGAGGTTCGGGACCTTCTCTGCGCCGACGTCTACCACTACCGGGAACTGGTTGAGGACAACGGTGCCGGGCATATTGCCTTCCCGGCCCGCTCTATGGCCGATTCGGCGAATATGCCGATGGGATCATAGCGGGATTCTCAGCGCAGTCCGTCTTCCATTCCTCCCATCCATCCGTTACAATAAAGAGTCACCCCTCCATGCCGAGCGCCCGCAACCCGGGAGACCCGGGATGTTGGGCTTGCAAGGCAGCCGGTACGACCCCGAAAAAGAAGCATGTTTGACAATCTGTCCGATAAACTGCAGCGTGTCTTCAAGAACCTGCGTGGCCAAGGACGCCTCACCGCCGATAACATGGAGGTGGCGCTCCGCGAGGTCCGCGTTGCGCTTCTTGAGGCCGACGTCAATTTCAAAGTCGTCAAACAGCTGATTGAGGCGGTGAAGGTTCGCGCCCTCGGTGCCGAGGTGATGCAATCCCTGTCGCCCTACCAGCAGGTGATTGGGATCATCAACGACGAGTTGGTGAAGATCCTGGGCAGCCATGAGTCCAAGCTCAGGTTTGCGAACGATCCCCCCAGCGTCTTCATGATCGTGGGCCTGCAGGGCTCGGGCAAAACCACCTCTACCGGCAAGCTGGCAAAATGGCTGACGAAGAACGGGCACAGGCCGCAGGTCGTTTCCGTCGACGTCTACCGTCCTGCGGCGCGCCAGCAGTTGGCGATCATTGCCCGCGACAACAAGATTCCGATCTATGCCGGTGCAGAGGGCGAAACGCTGCCCATCGATTTGGCCCGCTCCGCCCGGCGCGAAACAGTAAATTCAGGGCGAGACGTACTGCTGGTGGATACCGCTGGCCGCCTCCATATCGACGACCAGTTGATGGACGAGTTGAAGCAGTTGAAGGAACTGCTGAACCCGGTGGAAATCCTGTTCGTGGCCGACGCCATGACCGGTCAGGATGCGGTCAAGTCCGCCGACGAGTTCCACAAGCAGTTGGGCATCACAGGCGTGATCCTGACCAAAATGGACGGCGATGCCCGCGGTGGCGCAGCGCTTTCCATCCGGCACGTGACCGGACAGCCGCTCAAGTTTGTGGGCCTTGGTGAAAAGGCCGACGCATTCGAGCCGTTCCACCCCGACCGCGCCGCCTCGCGGATCCTGGGGATGGGCGACATCGTCAGTTTCGTCGAGAAGGCGCAGGAAGCCTTCGACTCCAAGCAGCAGGAGGAAATGCAGCGCAAGCTGCTCGACAACGAATTTTCCCTTGAGGATTTCCGGAACCAGCTGCAGTCGCTCCGGAAGCTGGGATCGCTCGATTCGATTCTCAAGATGATGCCGAAGGTCGGCATGATGAAGGAATTGCAGGGCCTGCAGCCCGATGAGAAGGAGTTGACGCGGATTGTGGCGATGATTGATTCGATGACGCCCAAGGAGCGCAACAACCACATGCTCATCAACGGGAGCCGACGACGCCGGATCGCCAAAGGTAGCGGCACAACGGTTCAGGATGTAAACGAATTGCTCAAGCAGTACGGACAGGCACGGAAGATGATGAAGAGCCTGTCCGGGAGTCTTTCCGGGATGGGATTCCTGGGCAAGAAGATGGCAAAAATGGGCGGGCTTGGAAAGCTCGGGCTGCCCGGATTTTAGGTTTTGACGGAATTGGATTCCAGCGCACGAGCCGCAACGCTCACTGCACGGGCCGGATGCGGCCCCTCCGTAGCAGCCGTGTACTGATTCCAGAAAAGAGGACAATAGGAAACATATGTTGATGATCAGACTGGCCCGCTTCGGCGCCAAAAAGAAGCCGTTCTACCGGATCGTGGTAATCGAGAAGGAACGCGCCCGCAACAGCCGCAACATCGAAGTGGTGGGGCACTACAACCCGCTCGTCGATCCGCCGGCCGCGAAGCTTGAATACGACCGGATCGCCCATTGGGTCAAGAACGGTGCGCAGCTCTCTGAAACCGTGGAGCGCTTGATCAAGAACAACCCGGCTCCGGTCGCGGCATAGTTCTATAGCCTGGCCCCGGCACCCGGGCGGGAGGAAAATCGATGCAAAAGTTGATCGAGAACATCGTCCGGGAACTCGTGGATTCGCCAGACGAAGTATCCGTTTCGGCCAAGGCCGGAACGGATTCCGTTTTGGAGTTGAAAGTGGCACCCGCCGATATGGGCAAGGTGATCGGCAAGCAGGGCCGCACCGCCCGCTCGCTACGCACCATCCTGGGCGCGTCGGCCGCCAAACATAACACCCGCTGTACGCTGGACATCCTTGAGTAATCCGGCCAACACACCCGCTTCCGAGCCGGAATGGGTCACCATCGCGGTCTTGGGTCGCCCGAGGGGTAACAAGGGCGAGGTTACCGCTTCCCCCCTAACAAATCACGAGGACCGATTCGATGATCTCGAATCGGTGCATCTTTTCGGTCCAGCCGGTCCCGGTGTGGAATACCCCGTGGAAAGGATTTGGAACCATCAGGGAACCCCAATCTTCAAGTTCGAGGGCGTTGATTCGATTAATGCCGCGGAACTGTTGCGCGGTCGTGAAGTGCGGGTACCCAAGCAGGACCGCGTCCAACTGGATGAGGGCGAATTCTTCCACGACGACCTGATCGGGGCTGAAGTCCGCGAACGGACAACCGACCGCTTGGTAGGCAAAGTGACCGGCTGGGAGGATTTTGGTGGCCCCTCGCTCCTCGAAATCGATGGCGGACGCGTCCTGATTCCCTTCGTGAAGGCCATTTGCGTAGAAATCCTGCCGGACGAGAAGCTGATCCGGGTGGAGCTACCGATCGGCTTGGAAACCATCAATGAGGAATCCACAGCTAGTCCCATTGCATGAAGTTCCACATCCTCACCATTTTCCCGCAATTCTTCAGCGGTCCCTTTGACCACGGAGTGGTTGCGCGCGCGGCACAAGCGGGCACGCTTGAGGTCGTCCTGCACGACCTCCGGAACTGGACCCACGATTTTCACCGCACGGTTGACGACCGCCCCTTTGGCGGCGGCGAGGGCATGTTGCTCAAGGCCGAGCCAATCTTCAGCGCGGTGGAATCGATCTGGCCCCAGCGCTCACCCGGTCAAAAGGTGATTCTCCTTTCGGCGCAGGGACGCAAGTTCGACCAAAAGGTGGCTCGCGAGTATCTGGACTGCGAGGAACTTCTGTTCATCTGCGGTCGCTACGAAGGTGTCGACGAGCGAGTGGCGGAGCATTTGGTCGACGATGAAGTCTCGATCGGCGATTACGTCCTCAGCGGCGGGGAGTTGGGTGCAGCCGTGATCATCGACGCAGTAGCCAGACTCCTGCCCGGCGTCCTGGGCAACAGCGGCTCCACCATCAATGAATCGTTTGAAAGCGGCATCCTCGATTGCCCCCAGTGGACCCGTCCGGCGGATTTCCGCGGTTGGAAAGTTCCAGAAGTCCTACTGGGTGGCAACCATGCCGAAATACGGAAATGGCGCACCCAAGCCGCCCTCGCCAAGACGACGAAACTTAGGCCGGACCTGCTGGGCGAATAGCTCGGGCTAATTCAGGTTTGGACTTGCCACTGCGGACGTCAACGTGCGGGCCGCCGCACCCAGCCGCGTCATCACGGGCAGCATAACCAAAAAGACAAGTGCCAGGTAGTGCGGACTCGTCCGCCAAAAGGCCGCAACCACGCCAAGCCCCACAACCTCGCTGATCACCCCGAGGACTTGTGCGGGCCTGGGCGAAGGCTGCCCGTATGCAATGCAGCCGGTCCACCCCCCCAGCAAGGCGGAGAATCCGCTCAACACCATGCAGGCGATCAGGGTATAGCGGGGCGGACGTACCAGGCCTCCGAGAGTGGGCAACAATCCGTCAACAATCTGGTCGGCTCCACCGATGAGCAGGACCATGAGAAATAGGCCAGCTAGCACCGAAGCCACGAATCGAACATTCAGAAGGTCCAGCAAGACCGCCGATCCGATTAGCGCGAGCAGTCCGGCAACCGCAACGGTCGGCGCAAAGCGGGAAATATGGAGCCCGCCCCAAATGGACGTCAGTCCGGCCGTCAATATCAGCAGCAAGCCAGCGATGCGCTGAATGAATGGGTTCATAGATTTAGTCCTACCTTCGATTATCCCCGAGACCCACGGCCACCGGGATATGATCTGCCTATGGACCGTCCCCTGCAACTGCCTCGGAAGTCTCCGTACGTCAACAACATTCTGTTCCCGCGCGCATTACGCAGCTTCATACCCGACCACGACCTATCAGCCGGCCGCGTCTTGAAACTCGACAGCGTGGCCGCCCAGGCAGCGCATACGGCGGAGTGGGGCAAGCGTGTCCAGATCAAACTCCACGTTTGTGAAACCGGCCAGCGAACCGGCGCTTTCGATGTCTGGATCGACATCGAAAGCGAGGCCGCCAAAGCGTTTGCCAAACTCATTGAGGATGCAGCCGCTCAATCCGACAAGCTGCCACCGGTCCGCGTTTGGACCCGCCCAACTTGAGGGCTACTTCACAAATGCAAAAGTAACCGGTGCGCCCAGATCCAGCTTCTGACTGACCGGGGAGAGCTTGCCGGTCTTGCGGTCGATCTTGAGTACCGAAACGCTGTTGGTGTCCTGGTTGCCTGCGACGAGGTAGTTTCCAGAAGGATCGATCATGAAGCCACGGGGTGTCTTTCCCCCGGTTGACTCGGTTTGCAGGAACGTCAACTTGCCGGTGTCGGGCGCTACCGCAAAAACGGCGATGGAATCGTGACCACGGTTTGATGCGTAGACGTACTGGCCCTTGGCATCGGTAAAGATCTCGGCGGTGGTGCTTTGGCCCTTGAAATCGGCGGGCAGGGTGGAGACCGAGTCCGTCTCCTTCATCGTTCCGGCGGTCGCATTGAAATCGAAGGTTGTGACGGTGGAGGCCATCTCGCTAAGGACGTAAAGATGCTTCTGATCGGGCGAGAGAGCCGAGTGGCGGGGTCCGGAGCCCAGCTTCACAGTCCCGAAGGCCGGACTGTTGGGCGTGATCTTGGCTGTGGCGGCGTCCAGTTTGAAGACGTTGACGTGGTCGGTGCCCAAGTCGGCGCCGATTGCATATTTGTTGTTCTTGGTGAGGATGATGGAGTGCCCGTGCGGTTCCTTTTGCCTATTGGGGTTGATGCTGGAACCGGTTTCCTGGATAAACGATGCCGCCTCGCCCAGCTTGCCATCCGCACCGACCGGGAACGATGAGAAGCTGCCGCCGGCGTAGTTGGCCACCAACACGGCCTTGCCTGTCGCGTCTACCACCAAGTGGCATGGACCGGGGCTCGCGGACGAAACCTGGTTCAGGAGCGTGAGCTTTCCGCTCGCCTTGTCAATCGAATAGGCGGAAACCGCACCGGTCTTCTTGCCCTGGAACTCATTGTCCTCATTGATGGCGTACAGGAATTTGCCATTGGGGTGCACCGCGAGGAAAGTCGGGTTGGATGATTCAGCCACCAAGCCGAGCGGGGCCAGCTTTCCGGCCGCAGCGTCAAACCGGTAGGCGTAGATGCCTTTCGAGCCGCTTTTCGGATTCGTGTAGGTGCCGACATACATCAATTGCGCCGAGAGGGCGGGCGCGAGCTGGAGAGCCAAGGAGAGAACAGCCAAAAGTTTCATCGATCATTGAATGTATCAGGCGCGCACGTGCCGGGGCAAGCGGCGGGCTGTCGAAGGGACGCTAAATCATTTACAGAGCTTTACTAACATTTGGGAGTCGGCGGGCGTATTACAGTTATACAGAAAACGGCACGTGCACGAAATGTGCGGCACCCCTCCGCCGCACTCGTCGCATGCCGGACAGGACCGATCCCCCCCTCGGGTCGGCCTGTCACCCCCATAAGCGGCCTGGCACAATGAACTTTGTGCCAGGCCGTCCTCATTTGCGGGGGAGTCGGGAGGGACGGTACGCGGACCGCTTGACATGGAAGCCCCGAACGGGAGACATTGGAGTGTGAGATCGAATGTCCGACTTGCCGGTGCCGCCGTCCGCGGACCCGCGAGGCTCCTGTTGTTGACGTCGCTCACAACCCTCCATATCCTCAGCCAAGAAGTCACGCAGCCAGTGCCCCCCGGGCAGAAACCCGCACCTTCTGCTCCAGGACCGACAGCTCCAGGGCCAACTACAACGCCCGCAGGCGAGGACCCTGCCATCGACAACCGAAGCCGCGCCGAGCGAAACTTGCCCGTGCAACCCAAGCTGACCCCGTATGAGGAGCGCGAGCGGCAGATCAGGGCCTTGGATCCTATGAATCGGAATGATCCGCGGGATCCAATGGGACTCAGGACTGATCCGCGGCAACAAACAGACACTGCGGACCCCAAACAGGGCTTGGCTACGCCCCTGCTCCGAATATCGCCCCAGAAGCCTGAGGCGGACAAGGGGGAACCCAGTCGGACTGGGACTGGGACAACCGACCGCTTCGGACAATTCCAAGGAGCCGTGGCGACCGAGCCGACGGAGGGTCCGCAGGTCATCTCAGCGGATGGCGAAGGGAATGCGGCGCAGGCATACACGGGCCCGGCGGTCCTGAGTCGAAACTATACCCTGTCGCGGAACGTTGGCACGCAGGCTGTCAAATGGAGTTGGACAGTTGGGATCTCCGAGGTATTCGACAGCGGCGTTATCGGCAACATTGCTCCCGCTTCGACAAACGCCCAGGGCGTGGCGGCAGTACAGACAGCGACAAGCACCGCAGCACCGGTGGCGAACGGGAGTTCCAGCACAACGGGCCGTCAGCTCACTTGGGGCTTTAGCGCCAGGCACGCTTGGAAGCGCGACCTGATCACAGCCAACTATGGTGGTGGCAGCACAAGTTACGGCAGCGGAGGCAGCTACAACGGCACCAACCATTCGCTCGCCGTACAGTATTCGAGGATACTTTCGCGGCGCATTCGGTTCTCGGCCAACAGTGGGGCGCAAATTCTGTCCAGAAGCGCTTCGCTCGAAAACGGCCTTGCCCACTCACAGGTTTCCATCGCCGATATCAATTTTGCCGTAACGCCGGTCACCCAGGTCACTGACCAAGGCAGCAAGAATCTGAATATGCAGGCGAACCTTGCCTGGCAGCGCTCATCCAGGATGTCGGTGAGTATTGGTCTGGGATATGTCGGAATGAGCAGGGCCGGCGGCGGTGTTGGGGGAACAAGCTCGCTAGGAAGCGCCGGTGTTACCGAACAGTTTGACTTGAACTACAGGAGAAGCTCAAGGAATACCATCGGCGTGTTCTACAGTCACGGAACATTCACGTATTCCCACCATTTGAATCTTTCCAATACGAACTCCGTGGGTGGCGTGTACTCGCTCTTGTTGAGCAGGGCAACCCAGTTGTCCGTGCACGGCGGTTTTGCCGTGCTTCAGAACGAACTCCTGCAACAGGTGCGGATCGATCCGATATTTGCCGTATTGATCGGGCGGGCCGGGGGCATCGTGAATACCTACCGAGTCAGCATCAACCCCGAGATTTCGGCGCAGATCAGCCACACGTTTTCCCGTGGACGCGGCGCGCACCTGGCGTACAATCAGGGCGTCGCTGGCGGTGGCGGAGGTACGGCGGGAGGCGGCAACACTGCGGGAACCACGGCGACCCAGCGGACAATGGTCGGGGGTTATTCGATGAAACTATTCAGGCAATACAGATTTGGTGTAAATGTGGGGTCGACTTCGTCGTCCGTGCTAGCCGGCCAGCCCACCGCAGGCGCGGTCGAGGCCTCCACTACGACTGACAGCAAATTCCTTGGTACGAGCATCTCCCGCTCATTCAGCCATGGCGTGGGAACCAATTTCACTGTCGATTACAGAGCCTTTTCGGTTCCCGACAATCCCAATCTCCGAAGCCAGCTGCGCTTCACGACAGGCGTTACTTGGGGCCCCGGCGATGGCAAGCTCTGGTAGCCCCCCGCCCGAGCATCCCCATCCTGAACCAGCTACACTGGGGGACAACCCCTCCACATGAAACCTAGGTTTCCGGCCGCGATCATCGCAGCCCTGTTCCTCATCCTCTCATTGGTTCTCGCCTATTTCTTTTGGCCGGTTGGCACTGAAAGAGACAATCCCGAACTCGAAGCCAAGTTCTCGGCCATGCTGGCGGATTTCCGCCGCGTCGTTGTCCTGGCCTCCGCGATTGACTCCCCGAACCCAGATGACGGCTTGCGGTACAGGCTAACATCAGCGGGCCGGTTGATCTTCCGCCGCAGGACCGAAACCACGGAAAGCATAGCTGCCGCCATCGCGGAGAGCCCTTCCGGTCCGGCCACCCGCCAATTGTTGCGCTACCTGGCGAAGGAAACCTCTCTGCATGACGCGGACAAGCTCGCCTTCCTGGGTTTGGTGGAACAGGCCGAAGCCGCCAACAACCGACGCTTCCTGCCACCTTCGGCCATTGCCGCGGATCTCCGCACAACGCTGGATTCCATCCAAGCCGTCCAACTCGCGTATCGGGAGGAAGTTTCCAAGGTGTTCGCCGCGTTTGAAACGCGCGGTCCCGCTCCGCCCCGCGAGAAGTGGGACCATTACGTCGACACGTTGAAGCAATCGATCAACGTTGACAAGATCCTGGGCGAGATGGGCGATTCATTAGCCGACGACTACATCCCGGACGCATCTTCAGACGGCATGCGCGGAGCCTCCACCGAGATCTTCGGCAACGAGTTTGCCGCGAAAACCGTTGCCTTGACCTTCGACGACGGTCCCCACCCCCGATATTCCGAGCAAATTCTGGCGCTCCTCCGCAAGTACGGCCTGAAAGCTGTCTTCTTTGAACTGGGCCCCAACTTGGGAAGCGTGGGGCCCGGCGGCGAGGTAAAACTCTATCCCACGGCCCAGGTCGCGCGCAAGATTCTCGCTGACGGCCATACAATCGCCAACCACACCTATTCGCACCGCGTGCTCCCCAAATTGGCGGTTGCCGAGCGCGCCACGGAAATCGACCGGACAGATATCCTCCTTGCCAAGATATCGGGGCAGCCGAACCAACTCTTCCGCGCTCCCTACGGAGCACGCAACAAGGAAATTCTGGATAAGGTGACCTCGGACGGTTTGCGCTCCGTGATGTGGACGATCGACTCGCTCGACTGGGCCGATCCGATTCCCGAATCGATCGCCCAAAGGGTGTTCAAAGCCCTGGCCGAAAAGCAAAAGGGAATCATCCTTTTCCATGACATCCACAAGCAGAGCGTCATGGCGCTTTCGCCGGTTATTGAGGAGCTGCAACGGCAGCAGTACACCTTCCTGAACTATTCCAACGGTGCGTTTGTGAAGACTACCGCACCTCCGGACCCACAACGCGCTCCCGACATGTTGACAAAGGAATCCGCGGCCAACATCCCCTCCCAGCAGCCCACGGGGCCCGCCGCCTCCAAGTACTACCGCGAAAGTTGGGCTGTGGTGGTTGGTATCAATGACTACCAGCGCTGGCCAAAGCTTCGTTACGCAGTGCATGATGCCACCGCCGTTCGAGACATCCTCGTCTCCAAGTACGGATTCAAGCCGCAAAACATCCGGCAATTGACAAATGAGCAAGCCACCCGACAACGCATCATGGAAGTCCTCGGGGATGAATTTTCGGACGGACGCCACATCAAGCGCGACGACCGCGTTTTCTTCTTCTTCGCTGGACACGGTGCCACTCGGACCCTGGAGGACGGACGCCAGCTCGGATTCATCGTTCCTGTGGATGCCGACCCCAACAACTACTACTCCACCGCCATTAGTATGACGGCCCTGCGCGAGGCCTCTGACCTGATCCCCGCCAAGCACATCTATTTCGTGATGGACTCCTGCTACAGCGGCTTGGCCATGACCAGAGCTGCGGGCTCGTTCTCTCGCGATAGCTCCTACCTGGAGGAAATCAGCCGGCGCGCTTCACGCCAGATTCTTACCGCAGGGGGAGCGAGCCAGCAGGTTGCCGATGAAGGTCCGGACGGGCATTCCGTGTTCACATGGGCGCTGCTTCAAGGGCTCCAAGGGCAAGCGGATTTGGACGGCAACGGCGTCATTACGGCATCCGAGCTTGGAGCATACGTCAGCCCGATCGTGTCCCAATTTGCGCGGCAGACGCCGGCAGTGGGAAATCTAGTGGGCAGCGAGGGGGGCGAGTTCCTGTTCGAGCTGCAGCCGGAGCCGCTCACTTCCATGACCAAGCAGCAGGACGGCAAGGCCCTGCAGCTAAACCAGACGCTGGCGGGTTTGGAGAAGGAGATCGAGGCAAAGCAGAAGCAACTGCTCCAGCTTCAGGCCAGCATTCAATCGGAGCGCGCGAAGTTGTCGAAAACGACGGGCGTTCCGGTTTCGGCACCGTCAACCAAATCGAGGCAGGGCAATGCATACGCATTGGATCGCAGTGGTCTGCAACACTACCAGGCCAAGCAATATTCGGAAGCGGAACGTGATTTCAAGGCTGCGGTGGAATTGAAACCGAAGGATCCCGTACTCCTCAACAATCTGGGGTTCCTGTACTACACGATGGGCCGATACGACGATGCCTTGACCTATCTGACCAAGACCTTGGCAGCCGACCCCAACCGCAAGGAGGCCCACGGAAACATAGCGGAGTTGTACATGAAGATGGGCCGTCGCGACGAGGCTCGGACGCATGCCCAACGCTATCTGGCCTTGTACCCGAACTCGCCCAAGGCGGGCGAGTTCCAGCAAATCATCGCGGCGGCCCCCTAAAAGGCTGGTTAGATCAGCTGCATGCCGGAATCGACGTACAGGACGTTTCCGGTAATGCCGCGGCTGAGGTCGCTGGCCAGAAACGCGGCCGTGTCCCCAACTTCGCCAGCCTCGGTGACATGGCGCAGCGGCGCCTGTTCCTTGGTGGCATCCAGAATTACCGAAAGATCTTTCACTGCACGGGCCGACGCGGTTTTCACAGCGCCTGCCGAGATCGCGTTCACCCGGATACCCTGTGGTCCCAAGTCATAGGCCAAGTACCGCATGGAGGCTTCGAGCGAAGCTTTCGCCACGCCCATCACGTTGTAATTCGGCCGCACCCGCACGGACCCGAGGTAGGTCAGCGTCATCATCGACCCGCCGCGGTTCATCAGCGGGGCCGTAACCCGTGCCATTGCCACAAACGAATAGGCGCTGATGTTCTGGGCGAGCAGGAATCCGTCACGCTGGGTTTCGACGAACGGTCGGCTCAAGTCCTCGCGGTTGGCGAAGGCCAGGCTGTGGACCACGGCATCCACCGGACGGCCCAATTCCGCCAAGCCGGTTCCCAAACCGACCAACTCCTCATCCTTCGACACATCGCAAGGTAGCATTTTCACCACCCGCAGGTGGCCGGTGCAGGCCTCAATGGTGTCACGCTGCTTCTCGTTCAGGTACGTGAGCACCAAGTCGGCACCCTCGCGGGAGAGCGACTCCGCGATTCCGTATGCCAAACTCCACTTGTTCGCGATACCGGCGACAACCGCCAATTTACCTTCTAGTAATCCGGGCATGAAGAACCAGAATACTTTACTTCAGCAGGCTGTTGCCACCTAGCCAGTTTGCGAGTAGTTTCGGCCACTCCGAAAGCGCTGCGTCGTCGCCCGCCATTCCCACGCCGTGCGGGCCCTTTTGGAAGATGTGCATTTCCGCTGTGACGCCGGCCTTGCGAAGCGCCAGGAAGTAGGCGATGGAATTTTCCGCCGGAACACCGGTATCGGCATTGGTATGGAAAATGAATGTGGGCGGGGTCTGGCCGGTCACCGCGTTCTCGCCCGACAGGCTCTTGGCCAAGGCCGGATCGGGGTTGTCGCCAAGCAGGTTCTTCTTCGATCCCTGATGGGTCCACGGTTCCACAAGCGAAACCACGGGGTAGCCGAGGATGGAGAAATCCGGACGGCTGCCGACCTTGTCGATGGCGTCCGACGCCGAGGCATTGCCCGCATCGAAGTGCGTGGAGGCGCTGACGGCGAGGTGCCCGCCAGCCGAGAAGCCCATGATGCCAATCCGATCCGGGTTGAGCCGCCAAGCCCCGGCGTTGGAGCGCAGTGTGCGGATGGCCCGCTGGGCGTCACCGATCTCCACAGGGTGGTGGTAGCGCGGCCCGAGCCGATACTTCAGCACAAACGCCGCGATGCCCAAATTGTTGAAATAGTTGGCAACTTGCCGACCCTCATGATTCATTGCGAGCGCGCCGTATCCGCCACCGGGGCAGATGATTACGGCCGTCATCCCAGCGGGAGTCGTTCGGGGAAGGTAGACCGTGATCGTCGGAATGTCGCGGTCTTCCGTCCCCTGGGCCCCTGGTGCCTGGCCCTGCCAGAGGGGGAGGATCTGACCATCCTGAATCGGCATCGGCGGCAGTTGCCCCCGACCCTGTTGTGCGAGCGCGACGGATGCCGCCATGAGAGTTCCCAGAATTACCAGTTTCATATCCAGTTGCCGATGATATCAAGCAGGCCATACGAAAGGTTCGGTTGGGCCAATGACTGGCGGAAGCTGGGAAGATATGCACACCCAGCTCCGCTAGCCTGTCTTATCCGGTGCAGCCTGGCGACCGCGCTAAAACACGATCTTCGCACCCAACTGGATCTGCCTCGGTCCGATCGACGAGTAGCTGAAGCCTTGCGTTAGCGTGGTTACGCCGAACAGGCTGCTGGTGGCCGTCAGATTTGGAGAGCCGAATGTAGGCTGGTTGGTGGCATTGTCGGCATCCATTCTGAGCTCAAAGCGCGCCCGTTCCTTGAACCGGAAGGCCTTGAAGAACGACATGCTGACTTCTGGTACCGAGCGCCCGCGGAAATCGTTCCACTGTGGCACCGGCTGCGTGTTGAGCGTAAACGGCTTCTGGATGAGCCATGCCACCGGCTCGGTCGCGCTCGTGCAGTTCTGCCGCGCGTTTGTGTTTTGGTTCAACGTGCAGGTGTTGAACCAATGCGAGAAGGTCGGATTCGGGATTGCCGGGTCGAGCCCGGTGGAATACGCGCCGCCCACGTTCAGCAAGGCACCGGAAACCCACTGGGTGTAGCCGGAAACCTGCCATCCGTTCAAGATCGTTTTCACCAGCTTGCCTTGGTGCTTGAACAGATCCTCCGTGTACGTAAAGATCAGGTTGATGGTGCGCGGAGGAGTACCGCCGTCGCGTGTGATGAACTGGCCAGGAGCGTCGATGCCGTTGTTCAAGTAAGTCCCGTAGGTTGTACTCTTGCCGAAGGTCCCGTTGAAGACGACCGAAAGACCGTGCGACAACCGCTTCTCAAACTGGAAAACCACGGAGTTGTAGCTGCTGGTCCCATTGGCCATGTTGGTCTCGGTCACACCGGTGAACTGCGGATACGGCAACAGCGATTGCTGCAGCGTCATTGTGGCGCCATTCAACGAAGTTCCCGGCAGCAAGTTGGCATAGGGATTGGGGACACTTTTGCCGGTCAGGTCTGCCCCATATTGCAGATATTGCGCGGCGGAGACCGAATTCCTGTTGTAGGAAGTTGGTAGGTCCCGTCCGAAACGTCCGTTGTAGGAGACTTCCACCACCGATCGGAAGGGTAATTGGTACTGCACACCCACTGACACCACATGGCTGTAAGGCATCACCCTTGTGGGGGAGATAAACGAGACACTCTGGCCCACATTGGTCAACAGCCCCAGCGAGCGCCCCGGAGGCGCCAGGATGCCCGTCGGGAACGGATTCGTCAGCATGCCGCAGGACGCCCCGGTGCAGCCGGTGGTGGTGAGCGGGACAATTCCGGCTGCGGAAATCGATGTAGCCGGAGCCGTCGAGTAGCTGAAGCCCGTGGTGGGCGCAACGTCCGCAGTCGGGGTGAAGGTGATTCCCCAGCCGCCCCGGATGACCATCTTTTCCAAGACTTGGTAGGCGAATCCGAGCCGGGGCGCGAAGTTGTTCAGGTCGCGCTTGTAGGGCAACCGGTTGTCGGCCGTTGCGAAGACCAAGCCGCCAGTAACCGATGGTCCGCCGGCCGGTCCCACCCGCGAGGTCGTCGTGGTGTCGAAGCCCCGGATTGCGGCGTTGAAGCGGTCGGTGATCGGAGACTCGTACTCCCAACGGCCACCCAGGTTCAGGGTCAGCTTCTTCGTCAGCCGCCAGTCATCCTGGCCGAAACCGGAAAAGTAATGCTGCCCCTGCGCGGGGAACGAATTGAAGCTGCTGCTGACTGCGCTGGGGTAGCCCAGCAGGAACGAGGCCATCGGGTCCCCCGACTGCGCGTTGGCAACCAGCGGATTGGCCTGCGTGAAACCGGCAGTCGCACTGACGGTGAAGGACGCGGGCGGGCTCGACTGGTTGTTCATCAAGTTGCGGAACTCGCCACCCAACTTCAGAGTGTGCTTGCCCAGCGTCCAAGTGAGCGTATCGCCGGTGGCGAAATTGTTGCTGTAGTTGAGCGTGCTGTTGCCGCCGCCCAGGGTGAAGTAGTTCGAAACCGAAATCTGCGGAAACGCCACCGTCTGAATCTGATTGGTGAGCGAGGAGGGGAACCCGAGCTTTGCCGGATCATATCCGACGGCATAGTAGCTGATGCCGAACTGGTGGCGATTCCAACTGGCGCGCGCGGTGTTGACCATGGACGGCGAGACCACCGACGTCAAATTGATGCTGGCCGAAAGATTGCCCCGGAAGTGCGCGAAGGAGTTGGATGCGTACTCCGTCTTCTGGGCTTGGAAGGCCGGCAGACCAGCGCCGCCGCCGTTGGTCTGTCCCCGGAGGTCGCGCGCCACGGTGACGAAGAGCGATTCGTTCGATGGGAGCTTGTGGTCCATGCGGAAGACGTGGGAATCGAACGGTTCGTGGTCGTAGTTGGGGTAAACACCCACGTTCGGCTGCGTCCGGGCGGCGGTCTGGTTCGGCGTCAGATAGAACTTGGCGATATTGGCGGCAATCGGGTTGATCCGGTTCGCCGGAATCACACTGCCCGGAAACGGTTGCCGGGTGTAGCTGCCGTCCGCATTCTGGACGGTGGTCAGCGGATCGTAGATTGCGATTGCCGCCCCGCCCGTACCGGAAACGTAGGTCTTGGAGAAGTCTCCCGACCGCTCCTGTACGGTGGGGGACGTCAGCGTGTTCCCGGTGGGCCGATTGTCGCGGTAGACGTCCACCGCATAGGTGAAGAAGGTCCGGTTCCTGCCGTCATAGATGTGGGGAATGCGGAAGGGTCCGTCGAGTTCCAAGCCCGGCTCGTTCATCCGGAACGATGAATTCGGCGCGTGGGTGGCATTCGCCTCGAACGTGTTGGCATTGAGGGCCGGATTGCGCAGCAACCATCCGAATGACCCGTGGTACTGGTTGGTTCCGCTCTTGATGGACAGGCTGACCACGCCGCCACCGGTGCGGCCCAACTCGGCATCGTAGACGTTGGTGATGATCTTCACTTCGCCCACGGCGTCCGGCGGAGGGGAGATGGTGTTGGCGGCACCGGTGCTTTCGCGGTACGTATTGGGCGACCCGTCCAGCAAGACCTCATTGTTGGTTCCACCCAGGATGCTCACGCCGTTGTCGCCGCCGTCAAACGGCCGCACCGTGGTTCCGCCTGTGGCACCCGCGGAATACCGGGCGAGCTGGAAAACGTCCTTTGCGTAGGTCGGGACTGATTCCACCAGGCTGGAGTTGATCGTATTGCTGCGGGATGCCGTCACGTTGTCCAGCAGTGGCGCTTCGGCGGTAATGGAAACGGTTTCCGAGGCGGCACCCAGCTGCAACCGGAAGTCGACCGCCTTGCGGTCCGAACTGCGCAGTTCCAGACCGTTCTCCACGGCCACTTTAAAGCCAGCCGCGGTTACGGTAACCGAATATTGGCCGGGATTGATCGGCGGCGCGGTGTAAATTCCCGCTGTGTTTGTCTGGGCCGTCGTAACGACGTTCGTATCCTGGTTCCTGATTTCGACTTTGGCGGTGGGCACGGCCGCACCCTGCGGGTCAGTAACAGTTCCGCTGATCACGGCACGGGTTTCCTGTCCCCAGACCAGAGCCCCGGTTCCGCAAAGGGCCAGGATGGCTCCCAGCCACGCTCGCTGAAATTTCATATCTTTTATTTCCCCCAGGGATGAAGTTTATCCGGGATTTTGGCCGGAGTCAATCGTACAATGGGCCTTGCCGAAAATCCAGCAAACAGAAGTGAACTGCGGAACCTGCACCGAGTGCTGCAAGAGCAGCCAGGGTCTCTTCCTCCACCCGGAACAGGGCGACGCCGTGGAATCCTACCGGCACACTTCGGCATTCAACCAGGAAGGCAATCCGGTATACCTGCTGGAGACGACTCCGGTGGGTGCCTGCGTCTACTTGGGCGAAACCGGCTGCACCATCTACGAGCGGCGTCCCCTCCTGTGCCGCACCTTCGACTGCCGGAAGCACTACATGATCCTGCCCCGGCAGGACCGCGACAATCTGGTGCGTTTGGGACTCTCCTCCCGTGCTGTTTTCAATGCGGGCAGATCCCGGGTGAAAACGCTCAGTGACGAGGAACGGGCCGAATGCGCACAAACGCGCGAGGAATTTTTCTCGTAGGCGACTAGCCCTGCTCGCTGCGGAGCGATCTGGCCATGAGCCTGCGAATCGCCTCCTCCGGCGACCGGCCTTGGTTCAGAACCGCATGCATTTCTGCGGTGATCGGCAGGTC
>CAIYDY010000317.1 GCA_903925015.1 uncultured Acidobacteriia bacterium | reverse complement strand
TCGTGCTCGTCGATGGGGTCGAAGGTGTCGTAGAGGGTGGCGGAGAGCCGGATGAAGGAATCCGAGCGTTCGCCGTAGGCGACTGTTAGGGTGGATAGGAGTCCGTGGCGGGTGGCGTTCAAGGCGGCGCGGGCTTTTCCCTCCTCGGTTACGGGACCCCTGGATTTGGCACCGTTGGCGCGGGAAGCGGCTATCTGGGCTTCGGAGCGGGGCTTGGTGGCCGGGTTCGGGGTATTTTCTGTGGTTTGGGTTGTGTTTTCCATCGCGCGCCGAGATTAGCGCGGAGGGGGGTGGGAAACGAACTGCAGGGGCGTATTCCTACGGTTATAGAATGAGCGGTTTTGGGTTTGGAATGTGTGGCTTGCAGGGAATTTTGGTTTGGTGAAAATAGTTGTGACAGGGACTAGGCAGCCCGCCGAAATCGCGAGTTCTACGGATGTTGCGGCGGGTGGGCGGTGGTGATGGCGTAAACGGCGTAGCGGACACCACCGGCCCGCAGCCTCGACCCCGTCGAGGCTGGCCGAGGGCATACACTGGAGGTCTTAGTCGCCATGAGCCTGCCAACGATTTTCACGACCTGCAAGCCGCGCGCCGACGTGGAAGCGGGCAGCATCCGAGATGACGAGTTCATGGCCGATCTGTCACGGGTCGTGAACAAGACCGCCCCGGAGGATTACCTGAATCCGGCAGCGTTCTTCGCCAAGAGCTACCCCACTCGCGGCATGAAAGAACTGCTCAAAGCGGTTTGTTTGCGTCTTTCCGGAAAAGGTGGCGAAGTTTCCTCGATCATCCGGCTTGGCACCCAGTACGGCGGCGGCAAGACGCATGGTCTCATCGCTCTGGTTCATGCGGTTCGCGGAGCAAGGGGTGTGCCAAATCTCGCGGACTTTGTGGATCCCGCCATCCTGCCTTCGGGTCCGGTTCGGATTGCTGCGCTTGATGGCGAGAATGCCGATCCTGCAAACGGACTGACGCTGGAAACCGGTCTCCTCGCGCGGTCTCTCTGGGGCGAGATGGCGTACCGGCTGGCGGGACGCGAAGGCTATGAGCGGATACGCCAAAGCGACGAAAGGCACATCGCCCCCGGCGCGGAGACCATTCGTGAACTGTTCGGGGGGCAGCCCACGCTGATCCTGCTGGACGAAATCTCTGTCTATCTCCGCAAAGTGGAACGAGCGTATCCGGAGGCGTCAAAGCAATTCGCAGCCTTCATCCACGATTTATTCAAGGCGGTGGCATCGACGCCGCAGGTTGCCCTCGTTTATACGCTGGCGATCGGCAAAGACGACCAGGGAAATGACGCTTATAAGGATGAGAACGAGCGCGCGGCGTCCGCCATGGCCGAGGCCGAAAGCGTCGCAGTCCGCAGCACGACCCCGCTGAACCCAACCGAAGAAGACGAAACGCCGAACGTGCTGCGTGCCAGGCTGTTCGAGTCTGTCGATCTGGCGGCTGGAAAAACAGTGGCCGACGCCTACTACCAGGTATGGAGCGCCAATCGCGACAATCTGCCTGCCGACGCCACCAGCCCGGAACTGCGAGACCAGTTCCTGCGCAGCTACCCTTTGCATCCAAAGCTGCTGGAGATGCTGACCGAGAAAACCGCGTCGCTCAGCACCTTCCAGCGCACTCGGGGTATGCTCCGGCTGTTGGCCCGCACCGTCCACCACGTTTGGCGAACCCAACCCGCCGATGCCTACACGCTCCAGACGCACCACATGGACCCGGGATTCGAGGCGATCCGAACCGAAGTCAACGTAAAGCTCGGCCAAGGCCAATTCGCGCCCGCCGTGAAGTCTGACGTTGCCGCAGTTATTGGAGATGAGCCGTCGCTGGCTCAGCGTCTGGACGAGCAGAAGTATCCCGGTCTCCCTCCAGTAACGAGCTACGTGGCGCGCACAATCTTCTGGCACACCCTCGCTTATGGGGACTCCGCGAGGGGCATCACGGCGGAACAGTTGAAGTTGTCGGTCTGTTCGCCTGCGCTCGAACCATCCTTTATTGAGCAGGCCCGAATCCAGTTCGTCGCCGATTCGATTTACCTCGATGACCGGCCCGGCGCCGCCCTGCGCTTCATGGTGGAGCCGAACCTCACCATGATCATCCGTCGCGTGATGCGCGACATCGACGCCGTCGAAGTCCGAACGGAACTCTCTGAGCGAATTCGCCACTTGTTCAGCTTGCCGCGCGGTGAGTTCAACGCCATCCTTTTCCCTTCAGGACCCTATGAGGTGCCGGACGAAGTTGGAGACGGGCGACCGCTGCTCGTCGTACTAAACCACGAGTCGACCACGGTGCCCGCCGACCTCCGCTGCCCGCCGCCGGACATCGCGGAGATCTTTGAGTACAAGGGCAACGACCGAAAGATTCGCGAACTCAGGAACAACCTCGTATTCGTGGCAGCCGATGAACGGGGCGTCGGGAACATGCGCGAACTGGTCCGTCGCCGCCTCGCGCTCGGTCTTCTTCAGAAACCCGAATACCAGCGGGAGTTGGCAGACTACCAGCAAGGCAAGGTCAAAGCTGAGTTCGAGGAACTGAAGCTGAAAGTCGCGATGGCGATCCTGCAAGGCTATCGTCACCTGTTTTACCCATCGAGTTCTTCCATGGCCGGGACTCAACTGCCACTCGGACACACCATGATTGAACTGTCCGGAGCGGGCGACTATCCCGGCAACGGGCAGCACCAGGTGCAGCGGATTTTGCACGAGCAAAAGAAGATGCTGGATGCGGGCGACACACCGGACGCCCCGGCGTTCGTGCGCGACCAAACCGGACTGCGCGTGAAGGGCGAGATGACCACGGCGCAGATGCGGATCGAGTATCGCCGTGCGCCGAAGCTTTCCATCCTGCTGCAGGATACGCCCTTATTGATGTGCATCCGGAACGGTATCGACCAGGGGCTGTTCATCTATCGTGAGGATTCACAGGTCTGGGGCGCCGGCGATCCTCGGCCTGCCATCCATCTCAGCGACAACCATTTCCTCCACACCATTGACGACGCAAAGGCCAAGAAACTGTGGCCGCGAGCCGAACCTCTGGAAGTGCGATTCGCCGCCAATCCAACGACCATCGAGCGCGGCGGTTCCTCTGATCTGACCGTAACTGTGACCGGCGGGGTCGGCCCTTACTCGTTTGCCTCGAATGAGGCAAAGCTGTCGCTGAAGGACACCGACCAGAAGTCGCAGCAACTCCGCGTGCGGCCGGAGCAATCGATCACCTACACGATTGAAGTAACCGATAGCCGAGGCCAGAGGCAACAGGCCAATACCGTCGTGACAATTCGGGAAAAGACCGGCGAAATCCAACCGCCTCTTCCTCCCACTGCTCCCAAGCCACCTGTCGAACCGGTGGATGTTGAGTTCTCGGCGCAGGGTCCACTGGCGCAGGCGCTGGCGGATCTTTGGGACAAAGCGCGTAAGGCGAAGGCCACAAGCATCGCGACGCTTCGCGTTCGCCTGTTCGAAGCGGGCGCCACCTGGAAGGTGCATCAGGCGATGGCTACCCTTCAAGACGCCGACGTCACCTGCCATTTTGAAGCTGGCATCGAAGCCGACGGCATCGACGCGTTCGAGGTAAGCTTCACAGGACGTGTGGACAAGGCCAATGCCGTGAAGTCATTTCTCGATCCGCAGATTCGTGCCGCCAGCGAGGTCCAGTTCGAGGCGACCTACACGCTTGCGTTCAAACAGCCGCTTTCCTTGAAGGATGAAAGTGCCGAGGCGTTGTGCAAGCGGTTGACCCAGTACGGCGGGGGAGAAGCATTCGTTGAAGCGTTGGCCGGGAAGGTACCAGCCGAAGGCCAGAGAAGTAACTGATGACGCCGCAATACGAACTCCGAATGATTGTCGAATCGACCAGCGTGTGGCGACTGGAAATCTGGCAGGTTCCTTCGCACGCGACACCGCGGCTGAAGACGCCGGAGCAGGTGGCAACGCTGCATGGGTCGGGCTTGCGAATGATCGAGAACCGATTGCTCAAGCGACTGGCGAAGGAAAAGATTGTTCTTGGTTCGCTGAAGCCGGGCAAGACGAAGAAGTGGCCGCTGGACGAGGAGATCGCTCTGTCTCTGGGATTGCTGTTCCGTGTGCTCGCTCCAATGAGGAATCTGGATCGCATTCGCCAGGTTGCTGATGGCATCGAGAAGATGTCGCGGGAAGAGGCCGGATACTGGCTGGGCATGGTATTACATCGAACGTATCCCCGTCGAGTGCTGGCAGCCCTTCGCATTCTGTTAACTACCCCCTGAGTTCCATACAATGACCAAACGACGACTGATTGAGGATTGGCGGCCAATTGCGGCGTTAAGCGAAGAGAGCGTCCGCGAACGTCGCTCCATGACGGCATTACCACCAACCTACTATTTGCACGTTTGGTTTGCGCGCCGACCGCTTGTGGCAAGCCGTGCTGCGGTTCTTGCAAGCCTGCTTGAATCCGTTGCTGATCGAGGCAAGTTTCTCTACGATCTCGGAATACACGGGGACGCCGTGGCAGCAGCGAGTGCCATGCATAGTGCTCGTTCGGCTGGAGAACGGATTGATAATCCTTATGACTACCAGAGGGCGTTCTACTATTTACCCTCCCCTGCATTTGGCGACCGAACCGTTCTTGACCCCACTGCCGGTGGTGGAAGCATCCCATTCGAGACTGTACGGGTTGGGGCAAACTCCATTGCCAACGATCTAAATCCGGTAGCAGCTCTGATACTAAAAGCCACTGTTGAACTACCACTCAGGTTCGGCGCGGATCTGCTAAAGCGTGTTGATTTTCTTGGCGCAGAATTCTTACGGCGGGTGAAGCCGATTGTAGACAAAGTCTTCCCGCCGTCTGAAGGATCTCGTTCGGACGCCACCTTCTTGTGGGCAAGAACAGTAACATGCCCATATTGCGGTGGCATCGTGCCTCTGTCGCCCAGTTGGAAGCTGTCTGGCTCGGGCGATGGCGTGCGATTGGTAGCGAAGAACGGCCACATTCGCTTTGAAATCGTCCAGTGTGACGATGATCATTCTCCAGGCACGGTGAAGGGTGGCGACGGACTCTGTCCTTTTCCTCAGTGCAAGCGAACAATCGACGGCGATGAAATCAAATCGCAAGCTCAGGCCGGAAACATGGGCCATCAGCTTTACTGTGTCGTTTATCGGGATGAGTGCATCAAGGGTTACTCGAAAAACGGGAAAGCCAAGACTCAAACGGTTTGGGGCTTTCGGGCACCCCGGCCCGAGGATAGCGTCGAATCGCTCGCGAGGCTAAATCTTGAACAGAGGATGCCCCTTTGGCAAGCCCGGGATATCGTACCCGATGAAGAGTTTCCGCCGGGTACGAATGATGATCGACCGCTGCAATATGGCGCACCACTATGGCGCGATCTTTTTAATCCACGTCAACTATATGGGCACTGCGTAAGCGTAGAGATCTTCCACGATATGTACGATGAGTTCGTCACGACGGAACTCGACCGCGCGGCGATGGTCTACATTGCACTTGCGTTCGATAAGATGCTCAACTACAACGCGATTCAGGTCCGCTGGCACGCCAATCGGGAAGTTGTTGTGGGTGTTTTTGACCGCCACGATTTCTCATTCAAATGGAGCTACGCCGAGATGGCGCCCACCATTCCCGGGCTCGGTTACGATTGGGCAATTCGTCAGACAAGCAAAGCTCTCGGGGAACTCATCGGGCTCTTGGGCCAATCGACTGAGGGGAGGTTTCAATTCGAAGTGCCGCGCCCGAAACCATCGGTTGAAGTCACCTGCGCATCCGGTGATGGGTTGCCCATCCCGGACAGTTCCATCGATTGTGTTGTTATGGACCCGCCATATTACGACAACGTAATGTACGCGGAACTTTCAGGCTTTTTCTACGTGTGGCTGAAACGCACCGCTGGACTCCTGTATCCAGAGTTATTTACATCGCATCTCCCCGACACGGACCGTGAAGCTGTCGCAAATACGGCGAGGTTCAAAGGCCAGAAGGGCGGCGCGAAGAATCTCGCTGGGCGCGACTATCAACATCGAATGGCGGCTATTTTCAAGGAGCAACGTCGCGTGCTGAAGTCCGACGGCATCATGACGGTCATGTTTACCCACAAAGCTACTGGAGCTTGGGATGCGCTCGCGACTGGTCTCATCGATGGTGGCTTTACGATCACTGCCTCTTGGCCGATCAATACCGAATCCGAGAGCAGTCTGCACATTCGTGAGAAGTCATCAGCTCGCTCGACTATTTTTCTGGTCTGCCGGGTACGTGAAGCCCGCCCAAAGGATGACGAACCGCGCTATTGGGAAGAAACTGAGCCGAAGGTTCGGGAGGCTGTCCGGCTAAGAGTTAAGGAATTTCAGGAAGCAGGCATCGGCGGTATAGACCTGTACTTGGCTTGCTTCGGGCCAGCCTTACAGGTATTTACGGAAGCTTGGCCGCTCACGAGGGGAACCGCTCGCCCTGAGCAACGCAAGAAGCAGAAGGACCTGTTCGAAGAGTTCGATCCCTATGCGGTCCGGCCAGAAGACGCTCTCGAAGCCGCTCGCCGCGAGGTGAAGCAGTGGCGAATGGAACAACTCGCCACGGTGAAGCGGCAACATCATCTCGATCCGCTTACCGAATGGTATGTACTGGCATGGGATGCCTTCCGCGCGCCGAGATTCCCTTCCGATGAAGCGCTGAAACTGGCGCGAGTCGTGGGCCTCGATTACGACCAGCAGGTCAAGAATCATGTCTGTGAAAGCAAGGGTGACGACGTTGTTCTTTGGGACAGCCTGACACGCCACCGAGCCGGGAAGCTCGGGCCGGTCAGTGGCAACTGTATGCTCGACACCTTGCACTGGGCGGCGAAGGTCGCGCGCGAGCAGAATACCGGGGCTGCGAACAGCCTGATCGAAACTGCGCGACTCAAGGAAGATCCGACATTCCTAACCGCTTTGGAAGCGATGCTCAACGTACTGCCGCCATCGTTGCCCTCGTCGAAGAAGAAGCCGGATGCGGTTCTTTCGGGCGCGGCGAACGATTTTCAGGCCCTGGAGCGACTCAGGAAGTTGGCGTTCGCAGAAACTGTGCCCGCACCGAAGATGGCAGAACAGATTCCTATGGACCTCTTGGCAGAGGGCGAAGCGGAGACTGACGAAGAGTGATGGGCACCATCGGCGGGATGATTAGTTGTTGTGCCAGAAGAAGACACTCGCGGAGAGACACGGATGCCCGTACCTGAGTCCATTCCTATATACCGACTGGTTCACCGCGATAATCTGCCTGTGCTCTTGAAACGCGGCGCGCTGTATTCACCCAATTCGACACCCAACGATGGATTGGGGTACCGTACCATTCACGACGAAGGAGTACAGGCGAGCCGCCATAACAGCCAAATTTCGTGCGGACCGGGCGGCACATGTCATGATTACGTTCCCTTCTATTTCGGACCTCTGTCGGTTATGCTGCTGAATCTGAAGACAGGAAGAGTTCGGGGTTACAACGAGGGACAGCAGCCTTTGGTTTATCTGACGACCACAGTAGAACGTATTCACAAGGCAGGTGCCGCTTTCGTTTTCTCCGATGGGCACGCCCTTGCGAGGTTTACCAATTGGTACGATGATACTCCGGGATTCGGCTCTGTGGACTGGGGCATTGTGGGTGCGCGGTATTGGGCGGATCAGCCGGACGACAACGACCGGCAGCGCAGGAAACAGGCGGAGTTTCTTGTCTGGCAGTCGCTCGCCTGGGACGTGATAGGCGGCATCGGGGTGCTCAACCAGGCTGCTAAAACAGATATTGAAGCGATTCTTGCGGATCACCCTGACAGGCATCACCCGAACATTGAGATCAGACCCGGATGGTACTACTAAATGAAGGAGGCAGCCGATGATTGAAATCGCAGGCGGCAACATCCTGGAGGCGGATGCTGAGGCCCTGGTGAACACGGTGAATTGCGTCGGGTTCATGGGCAAGGGTATTGCTTTGCAGTTCAAGCAGGCGTTTCCGGCAAATTTTAGAGCTTATGAATTGGCGTGTCACGCGGGCAAGGTTGTTCCTGGCAGCATGTTTATTTACGACAATGGTCGCCTGATCAATCCGCGCTATCTCATCAACTTCCCCACGAAGCGCCATTGGCGCGGCAAGTCTCTGATCGGTGATATACGATCCGGCCTCAGAGCGCTGACCGCCGATGTCCGACGACTAGGAGTGCGGTCGATTGCCATCCCGCCGCTAGGTTGTGGGCTTGGGGGCCTCGACTGGGGCGAAGTACGACCGCTGATTGAGGATGCTTTTACCCAATTGCAAGACGTTCGGGTCCTGTTGTTCGAGCCAGGCGGAGCGCCGCATGCTAAGTCGATGCCGGTGAGAACCGAGCGCCCCCGGATGACCCCGGCCCGAGCCCTTTTCATACGGCTGATGGACGCATACGCCGCCCTGCAGTACAGTCGAACCCTGCTGGAGGTGCAGAAGCTGGCGTATTTTCTGCAGGAAGCGGGAGAATCACTCCGTCTCAACTATGAGGCCGGGCACTACGGGCCTTACGCTGCGAATCTCAACAAGGTGCTGGAACTGATGGAAGGCCATTTCATTCGTGGATATGGCGACAGTCAGCGGCCGGATGCGGAGATTGAACTGCTGCCGGGCTCTGTAGAGGAGGCAACAGAGTTTCTGGCGGACAGAGCCGATTCCCTGCACCGCCTGGAACTGGTAGCGGAACTCATCGAGGGATTCGAGACACCCTACGGAATGGAGTTGCTGGCAACGGTTCATTGGGTCGCAAATCGAGGCGGTCCGAAGAGCGATGCTCCGGCGCATAGCGCTGAAGAAGCGGTCGGGCAGATCCATGCGTGGAATCCGAGAAAACAGCAGGTATTCAAGCCGGAACACATTCGGACGGCCTGGCTCCAACTGACAGAGCGGGGCTGGATGCAATTGGCAGCCAGTTCCTGAGAACCAATACGCGCGGGGCTACCAACAGTTTTGTCCTACAGGTAACACTCCAGGTCGCCATCACAATGAGCACTGCATGCATTCCGAGTTCTACATTGAGGAATATTGACGATGGCCCTTCTGACTGAGCGCGAGTGGAACGTCGGGTACCGGAACGAGGACGGCGACCTGATTGAGTTGTTCTACAACCCTGCGCTCGAGTGCGCTGTTCAGTACGACCGCCTGACGGGATATTTCTCTGCCGATTCGCTGTCCCTCGCTGCGCGCGGGATCGAGGCGCTGATCACCAACGACGGACGGATGCGGCTGATTGTCGGTCTCACCCTGGGGCCTTCGGAACAGGAGGCGCTCACGGAAGGCTACGATCTACGAGAGCAGATTGCCGCCAGACTGTGTGCCATCGATCTCACTCCGCCCGACGCGCACGCGCAGAATGGTTTGGAGATGCTGGCGTGGATGATCGCGCAAGGCCATCTGGACGTGAAGGTTGCCATTCCGGTGGGTAGTTCCGGGATCTATCACGAGAAGGTCGGCATCATCACGGACGAGGCAGGAAACCGGATTGCTTTTTCCGGCTCCGTGAATGAAACCGCCGGCGGATGGCTGAACAACAGGGAAAGTTTCAAGGTCCACCGATCGTGGCGGGAGCCGGACTTCGTGGATTACGACGTCGAGGCGTTCGACCTGTTCTGGGATCCGGCGCGCCACCCGAAGTCGATTCGGGTCTACGAGTTTCCGGAGGCAGCCAGGCAGAAGTTGCTGGAGTTCCTGCCCAAGAACGACAGAGTGTCGACCTCGCCCTTCATCAAGAAATCGCAGGTATCCCCGGACGACCATAAGCTGCTGCCGGACGAATACCGGCGCACCGTCTGGACTTTTGTGGGAGAGGCGGCGCGGCTGTCGAACGGACTCCGTACTGGCGAAATGACCAGCGCTGTGACGCCCTGGCAGCATCAGATCCGGACCTACACGCGCTTCATTCGACAGTGGCCGTGCCGGCTGCTGATCGCGGATGAGGTCGGGTTAGGAAAGACCGTGTCCGCGGGTTTGATTCTTCGACAGGCCCTGCTGGCAGGGCTGGCAAAGCGGACACTGATTCTGACGCCGAAGAGCGTGCAGATCCAGTGGCAGAACGAACTCTACGAGAAGTTCAATCTGAACGTGCCGATTTACGATGGTTCCTCGCTTTGCTGGAAAGAAGTTCATGGCAGCCTTCGGCCCGCGGAAAGGCCGGTGACGCGCCAGGGTTGGCAGTCGGAGCCGATGGTTCTGGCGTCCAGTTTCCTCATGCGCCGCTCCGACCGGCAGCGGGAACTACTCGATGCCACGGATTGGGACCTCATCGTTTTGGACGAGGCCCACCACGCACGCAGGAGGGGAGCCGGAACGCTCCAGGAGAAAGGGCCGAACGCTCTGCTCGACCTGATGCGGAAACTGAAAGACCGTTGCAAGTCGCTGTTACTGCTGACCGCCACGCCGATGCAGGTTCATCCCGTAGAGTTGTGGGATTTGATCGATCTGTTGGGCCTGCCAGCAGAGTGGCGTTTCGATGACCATGTGTTCCTGAAGTACTTCCAGCAGGCGACTGGAAATCCGTCACCGGAGGCAATGGAGTATCTGGCCAGGCAGTTCCGGGCCACCGAGGCCGCGTTTGGGGAATTGGCAGAGGAAGAACTCGGGCGGATTCTTGCCGGTGCTTCCGGTCTGAAGCGCAAGAAAGTGGTTCGCGCCTTACGCGACACCAGTTCGATTCCGCGAAAGACACTTGACGCAGATTCGCGGCGCGAGGCGACCAGGTTGCTGCAGGCGGTGACGCCGCTGCGGTTCAGAATGGTCCGGAACACGCGCGAGTTGTTGCGGCGCTACAAGCTACCGATTGCGCAGCGGGACCCGCGCGAAGTTGTGGTTGACATGTCGCCCGCCGAGAGTAAGCTCTACTCCGACGTAGAGGATTTCATCAGCGATTCATTCAAGGCTGCCCCGCCGGAGAAGAGATCGGCGGTGGGATTTGTCATGACCGTCTACCGGCGGCGGCTGGCGTCCAGTTTCGAGGCGCTGAAGCGGACCCTGACCGGGCGCCTGATGCGGTCCGGCGGCGGCGAAATCAGTGGGATCAGCGAGGAAGACATTTCTCTGGATGAGACAACTGATGAGGTGATGTCAGAAGAGGATGTCACCAGCCTCGCCACGCAGGCTCTGACGACGCAATTGGAAGCCGAGCGCGAACGGATCAACGGGCTCCTGCGGGATATTGCGAAGTTGGGGACTGACAGCAAGGCACGAAGGCTGAAGATCGAGTTGGAAGCATGTGTCGCCGACGGCTTCGATTCCGCAATCGTGTTCACTCAGTACACCGACACGATGGAGTACCTGCGGGATTACCTTGCGGATCAGTTGCCAGATTTGCCAGTGGCATCCTACTCCGGGAAGGGTGGCGCATGGCGGGACGCCAGCAAACATTGGGTCCCGTGTTCGAAGGAAGAGATCAAGCGGCGCTTGCGTGACAAGCAAGTACGCCTGCTGGTGGGAACGGATGCTGCGGGAGAAGGATTGAACCTGCAGTCGGCGGGCGTGGTGGCGAACTACGATTTGCCGTGGAACCCGATGAAAATTGAGCAGCGAATTGGCCGCATTGACCGTCTGGGGCAACCGCGCGCAGTGATTCGCGTCCTGAACTTCGCCTACCGGGACACAGTGGAGCAGGATGTTTTCTTCACGGTGGGTACCCGCATCAACCTGTTTCAGGGAATCGTGGGCAGGCTGCAGCCGATCTTGTCTCGGCTGCCCAAGCGGTTTGAGGAACTGGCGCTCGTTGATCGGGAATCCCGCGATGGAGAACGCGCCCGCTTCCTGGCGGAGATCACGGCGCAGGTGGAGGAAGTCAAATTGTCGGGCTTCGATATCGATGCGACGGTAGAGGATCGGCTGGAAGTGCCTGATCTGCCAGAGACGCCGCTCAGTCTGGGTGAGCTAGACCGGGTGATCCATATTCCGATGGCACGGCCGACTCAGGTTGATTGGCGACCACTCGATGCAGGGTCGTATGGGGTTGGGTTGCCCGGCGGGGAAACGGTGCGAGTGACGACCGATGCGAAGGTGTTCGATTTCTCGGGTGACAGCCACCAGTTATTTTCGCCGGGTGGTGAGGTCTTCGATGCCTTCTCCGTTGAAACGCCAACGGACCCGGGTGACGGGCTCGGCATTGCGTGGCTGGTTCGCCGCGAGAATGGCGGCGAGGAGTTCGTGGTGGCGACAAAGTTCGGATTGCAGCGGGTGCAAACGCTGAACGAATTGCTGAACGCATTGGATTCAGTCGGCGCGCCGACGAGCTTTCCGCTCGCGGCCTGGCCGGGGGTGAGTGTGTCGCTGATTGCCTAGGGACCTCGCCACTTATCGGCGTCGGTTCTGAACGGCTGATCGACCGCTCACCGGCGGCTGTTCCGCCACATATCATTGATCAGCAGCCAAGATGAACCGTATGAAGACAAAACTTACCGCCGCGAAGCTCCCGTTGCCGACGTTCTCCTCAGACGAAGGCGCCGCCGAGTATTTCGCAACTCACTCGATTGCCGGTGCGTGGGATGAACTGCCCGCTGCGAACCCGGCGAAGCCATCGGCTGTGCTCGAACAGTCGATCCGGGAGCGACATGCGCGCGCAAAGTCAGCCATTTCGATTCGGCTGGTTCCTGAACAGATCGCTGCGGCTAAGAAGATCGCCGAAGCAAAACCCGTCGGTTACCAGACGCAACTTCGCATGTGGATTGCCGAAGGAATTCAGCGCGAAGGCAAAGGCCGCAACCTCTGAGGTATTCGGGCTCCCGGAGTTCACAGGACGTGGTGGGAGAAGGTGCGGTTGTCTGAGATCTGGTCGTGGGGGATGGGGAGGTGCTTCCAAGGATCAGGAATTGCGGGACGGAGGCCGTTGGTGGCAAGTCGGAAATGGCGGCGGGTGGGGCTGTCGCTGCAGGCGTTGCGGTTATGGCCTGCTAAAAGCAGGCTGCAGCCAAGAATGGCTGCCCCACACGGGAGCGGAGCCGAAACCAAACTGCCTTGGTCGCTCGGTTGCGAGGGGCTGAATCGTTGCAGCTAAGAAAATAATTTTTGCAGCTGGCGGTTTGGTAATACAACGGACTGTTTTAGGCTGCTTTTTGGGCGGCGAGCCGTTCCTGGACGTTGCGGTTCAGGTTGTCGCACATGGACTCGGTCATCATGTCGGCATAGACCGGTAGCGGCAACCCGCTGACGACCTGCTTGCGGATTGCAGGGTCGTCAATCCCTCGGAACGCCTCGAGCAATTGGCGGGCCGGAAGTGCCGAGAGTCGCTCGATAAACTGCGGAAGAGATTCGCCGGGCTGCATATTCCTTGTCCAATGCTTCTCTCAACCTCGGAAGCAACTCACCTGTAGAATAGCGGATTCGAGATGCTTTCTCAATGGGCATCGGCATCGGTGTCCTGCCAAACCCCGTGTTGTCGATGGCCGTGAAGGCAACGACGGAATCGGACGCGTACCTTCTTACCAGGTAGCCGAAATTTTCCGACGCGTCGCGATACATTCTGGCGTGGGCGTTCAAATCCACAACTCGCCCTTCACGCATGGCACGGGGGAGCACGCCCCCGACCATTGCCTCCACAGGATCGCGGTGGACGAAGACGATGTGTATTTGGTAGCCAAGGACCTTGGCCAACTCGACCTTGCGGACACTCGAACGTTTGCTACCGAGATTGCTGTCGTAGACGAATTGGCTTCGGTGGAGATCGGAGTTGGCATGGATCGCGGTGGTCTTCCCGGCACCTGTGCCACCGGCTGTCATGGTTATGAGTAGCCGTTTGTCGGGGTCCGGGCGGTGCAACGCCTGGTCGAACAGGTAGTCCGCAAGCAGACCCGCTGGCTTCTGGGTGGCGGCGCTGAAGCGGGTACGGTTCTCCTTGGAGGATGCGTATTCGGGCGAGACGATCTCGCGGGCGTTGTCGGTGCTGATTTCGTTGCCGAAGCGAGCTCGGTAGCGGGCGGCGAGCAGTTCCGGGCGGTCCCGGACGGCGTCCATCGCGCGCTGCTCGACTTTGGTGGATTCGGGATCCTTTGCTTGGATTTTAGCCCTTGCGGACGGTTGTGGGCTGTCGCTTGTTGCGATGCGGGTATAGCCTGCTAAAAGCAGGCTGCAGCCAAGAATGGGTGCCCCACACGGCAGGGGAGCCGCGACAAGATCAGCGCCTTGATGGCGCGTGCGCCGGTCGGCGACCGCCGCGCAGGCTGCCAGCTAGACGATGCGTTTTTCGGCGTCGATCTGGGTGAAGAGTCCGGCGGCGATCAGGGACAAGACGGACATCGCGATGAAGGTGGAGTTCCAACCGTAGTACTGGACGAGGAATCCGGAGAGGGTGGTGGAGACCGCACCGCCCATGTTCCCGAGTGTGTTCATGACTGCCGACACGGAGCCGGAGTAGTCGCCACCGATGTCGAGCGGAATGGCCCAGGAGACGCCGACGGTCAATTCGAGTCCAAACATGGCCACGCAGGAGAAGATGACGCTGGTGGTGGGGTCGGCGGCGAAGCATGCGCCGAGGATGGCGACGGCTCCGATGAGGAAGCCGATGATCGCCACGACCTGGCGCGCTTTGGCGAGACCGAGGCCGGTCTTGGCGAGGATGTCGGAAATCCAGCCGCCGGCGATGTCGCCGAGGGTTCCGGCGAAAAGCGGCAGACTGGCGTAGATGCCCATCTTTTCCAAGCTGAAGCCCCGGGCGGAGTTGAGGTACTTCGGGAACCAGTCGAGATAGACGGCGAGGGAATAGCCGTAGCAAAAGTAGGCCGAGGAGAGGAGCCACATCTGGCGGTTCGAAAGAATGATCCGCCAGGGTACGCCGTCGCCGGTTTTCCGGGCAGGTACGGAATTGGTGATCAGGGCCAGTTCGGCGGGATTGACGCCCTTGTGCTCGGACGGGAGGTCGCGGTAGTAGACAAACCAGGTGATGGCCCAGACCACACCGAGGGAGCCGAAAGCGACAAAAGCGACGCGCCAGCCGTGGCGGGCGACGATCCATGCGACCAAGGCCGGGGTCATGGCGGCACCCAGACGCGATCCGGCGTGGGTGATTCCCTGGGAAAAACCGCGCTCGGAGGGGAGCATCCAGCGGGAGAGGGAGCGGGTTGCGATGGGGAATGCACCGGCCTCGCCCATGCCGAAGAGGAAACGGCAGACGATCATGGAGGTGGCGCTCCACATTCCGGCGGTGAGGGAGCAGAAAAGGGACCACCAGGCGACGATTCCGGCGAGGGCTCGGCGTGGGCCGAATTTGTCGCCGAGCCAGCCGCCGGGGATTTGGAAGAAGGAATAGGCCCAGCGGAAGGAGCCGAGGATGAGGCCCATGGTGGCCATCGAGAAGCCGAATTCCTTTTGGATAGCGGGGACGGCGGACGAAATCACCACGCGGTCCATGTAGGTGATCATGTAGGCGGCCACGGTTAGGGCGAGGACTACGTGGCGGACGCGGGTGGGATGGTTCTGGGACATCGGCCTGTTTATCATATCGGACACGGGTGGGCGGACACGGGGTGGGCAGGGGGGTGGGATGTGCGGTTATGGCCGCCTAGAAAGGCGGCTGCAGGCAAGAATGCCTGCCCCACAGCGGACTAGCGGAATCTTGCAACCAGGAGTAGTCCGTTAGATTAGGCCGACTCGGCGGCCGGCGATTCGGAATGCTTCTAGGGCCCGGTCGAGTTGGGCGGTGGTGTGGGTGGCGTTGACGATTGTCCGGACGCGGGCCTTGTCCTTGGCGACGGTGGGAAAACCGATGCCGGTGGCTAGAACGCCTTCCTGGAAGAGCTCGTCGGAGAGGCGGAAGGCTCGGGCGGCGTCGCCGGCCATGACCGGAGTGATGGGGGTTTCGCTGGTGCCGGTGTCGAAACCGAGGTCGGAGAGGCCCTTTTTTAGGTAGCGGGTGTTGGCCCAGAGGTTTTCGATGCGCTCGGGCTCGGATTCGAGGATGTCGAAGGCGGCGAGGCAGGCGGCGGTGACGGCGGGCGGGTGCGAGGTGGAAAAGAGGAAGGGGCGGGCTCGGTGGTAGAGGAACTCGATGAGGTCCTTGGTGCCGCAAACGTAGCCGCCGAGGACGCCGATGGCCTTGGAGAGGGTCCCGACCTGGATGTCGACGCGGCCGTGGAGTCCGAAATGGTCAATGGTGCCGCGCCCGTTGCGCCCGAGGACGCCGGAGGAATGGGCGTCGTCGACCATCATGACGGCGCCGTGTTTTTCGGCGACGGCGACGAGTTCCGGGAGGGGGCCGATATCGCCGTCCATGGAGAAAACGCCGTCTGTTATGAGGAGCTTGCGGGTGGGGGAGGCGTCGAGTTCGGAGAGGATGCGGTCGGCGGCCTGGTGGTCGCGGTGGGGAAAGACGTGGATTTTGGCGCGGGAGAGGCGGGCGCCGTCTATGATGCTGGCGTGGTTGAGCTGGTCGGAGATGATGTGGTCTTCGGGGGTGAGGATGGCGGAGACGGTGCCGGCGTTGGCGGCGAAACCGGACTGGAAGACGACGCAGGCTTCGACGTTCTTGAACTGGGCGATGCGGCGTTCGAGTTGCATGTGGAGGTCCATGGTGCCGGAGATGGTGCGGACGGCACCGGAACCGGCACCGTATTTGCGGGTGGCGGCGATGGCGGCCTCGACAAGTTTGGGGTGGGTGGTGAGGCCGAGGTAGTTGTTGGAGGCGAGGTTGATGACGTCCTTGCCATCAAAACGGGATTCGGCGGCGCTGGGGCCTTCGAGGATGCGGAGGCGCTGGTAGGTGCCTGCGGTTTTCCAGTCTGCGAGCTGGTCGCCGAGATAGGAGAGGGGATTGGGACGCGAGGTGGGTTCCACGACTCGATCATACCGGACCGGCGGGAAGGAGGGGAGCGCGGCCGCGCAGGTAGAGTTCGGCCAGTTCGTCGAATTGGAAGGGCTGGATGAGTTGGACGCGGATTTCGAGGGAGCTGAAGCGTCGGATGTCGCGCTCCATTTCGGGGCCGGGGATGTCGGTGGCGGCGAGGTGGAGTTCCCCGGCAGCGACGCGGAAGGGGAGGATTTTCCATTTTCGGGCGATGGCGGCCGGGAGGGTCCGGGTGATGGGGCGGGAGATGGAATCGGGGTCCGGGGGGCCGAGTTCGAGTTGGTGTTGGAGCGCGAGGGCGGTGTAGAGATCGGATTCGGAAAGTTGGCCCAGAAACACCAAATGCTCGCCCAGACGCCGGGTTGACGGCTTGGAGGCGAGCGCTGTTTCCAGTTGGTCCGCGGTGATCCATTGCGATCCCGTCAGAATTTCGCCCAGGCGCTTTCGATCCGGGAGGAGGGCGTTTTTGTTGGGGTAATGGTGGTCGGTCTTGGCCCAGCGGAGGGTTTGGCCACGGATTTTGGAGTTGGAGTAGGTCCAGATGGCCTTGGAGGTGGCGAAACAATTGATCCAGTTGCCGGCGACGACGCGAAGGGGTACGGCGAGGGCGAATTTGAGGCCGTAGATCCGGTAGGAGCAGGTCATGCGGATGAGGGTGTGCATGGCTTGGAGGCCGAGGCCGGTGGCATAGGCGGGCGCGAAACCGGCGGATTCGCGGGCGAGGCCCCATTCCTGGTGGTGTGCGGTGGACCATGCGAGGGTGGTGGCGCCGTAGACGAAGACGATGTTGGTAAGGGGCGTGACGAGGTTGCCGACGATGCCTTTTCGGTCGCGCCAGAACCAATAGAGGTAGTCGAAGGTGTCCTGGAGGCCGTGGAATTCCCACGATTGGAGGGTGATTCCGGTGACCCAGCGGGAGCGCTGGCGAACGGCAGTCTTGAAGTTTCGGGGGAAGAATTCGCGGGTGGCGATGGCCCGGCCGTGGCGGACCTGGACGGGGATGAACTTTTGTTTCATGCCGAAACGGTGGATGCGGAAGCCGTTTTCGTAGTCCTCGGTGAGGCAGGAGGGTTCGAAGATCTTGTTGGAGCCCTTGGCGGCGAGCATTTCGATGGCTTTGCGGGAGAAGCCGGTCCCGACGCCGTTGGAGGGGATGAAGCCGCCGAGGAACTGGCGGGCCATCATGTCCTTGAACTGGTACTCGGCAAATTCGTCGCAGTAGACACCGTGGGAGAGTTCGAGGGGGGGCGTGGGCAGGGCGAGGACCGGGATTTGGACCATCTCGTTCCACTGGGCGAAGTAGTTGATCCAGCGGAGGGCGTCAGGGTCCATGAGGTCTTCGGCGTCGTGGGTGAGGATCATGTCGAAGCGGACATTGTTTTCGCGCTCGTAGAGGAGCATGCGCTGGTAGATCCAGTTGAGGCAGTCGGCCTTGGAGGTGGGGCCGTCGTGGGGGCAGATGGAGAGGTGGACGTGGGGGAAGCGCTTTTGGGCCTCGCGGACGGCGGCGACGGTGGGGGCGTCGTTGGGGTAGGTGCCGATGAAGAACTCGAAACGATGGTAGTTGAGCTTGGTGACGTTGTTTTCGATCATTTTCTGGATGACTTTGTGCTCCTTCCAGAGGGCGACGAAGATGGCCATGAGGCGTGGCTCGGCTGTGTCGAGGTCGGCTTCGGTGGGAATGCGGTCGTTGGGGTGGGTGGCGAAATGCTGGCGGAGGTACGCGAGGGCGGCCGCCACGTCAATGACGAGGTCGTCGAGTCCGTTGAGCAAGACCCAAAGGGCCAAGGGGACGAGCAGCGCCGCCACCCAGTGATCTAGGTTCATCCCGCAAGGAGATAGTGGGCTGCGGCGGGATAATTCTCACCCGGAGTTGGGGGATACGTAGATTTCCTAGGCTGGTTCCGAGGCCAGCTTTTCGAAAAAACGTTTGATGAGCATGCGGGCGGTCATGTCGATCATGCGGTTGCCGACGGCCGCCATGGTGCCGCCGATTTGGGCGTCGCCCTCGTACGTGATATCGACTCCCGCATCTGGTGCGGCGGTGATTTTGATCAGTCCTTCGCCCTTCATGAAGCCGATTTTTCCCGAGCCTTCGACGAGCATTCGGAAGGAGTTGGGCGGGTCGGGGGCGGTGAGGCGCACTTTTCCCTCGAAGGAGCCTGAAAGGCTGGCGAGCACCATCTTCATTTTCAGGCGGTACTCGTCGTCTCCAGTTTTGTCCAAGGCGTCGCAACCGGGGATGGCTTTGGCGAGGATGAGCGGGTCCTGCATGAGGGCATAGGCCCGCTCGGGGGTGAAGGGAAGTTTGGCGGTTCCGGCGATTTTCAAGCGGACCTCGAGAGAGCTGAGCGGATTGCGCGGGCGGTATAGGAAACCGCGAGGCTGGCTCGGTATTCGGCAGAAGCGTGGAGATCGGAATTGGCATCGACGCCGTCGGCGGCATGGGCGGCGGCGGCGCGGATGGTTTCCTCGGTGGCAGGCTTGCCGGTCAGGGCGTTTTCGACTGCGGTGGCGCGATAGGAAGTGCCGGTGAGGCCGGTAATGCCGATTTGGACCGGGCCGAAATTATCGCCATCGCGGCGGACGCGTGCTGCGACCCCGACGATGGCGAAACCGCTGGCCGGCTGGAGGCATTTCTGGTAGCTGGTGCCGGTCAGGCCCGGCTCGACGGGGACGATGACTTCGACGACGATTTCCCCGGGTTCGAGAGCCGTGGTGAATGTGTCGATGAAGAAGTCGGCTGTGGAGACGGTCCGTTCGCCAGAGGCGCTGCGAAGGACGATTTTGGCTTCGAGGGCTTGCAGGGCGGCGGGATAGTCGGCGGCGGGGTCAGCGTGGGCGACGCTGCCACCGATGGTGCCGCGGTTCCGGACTTGGATATCGCCGATGTGGGCTGCGGTTTCAGCAAGCAGGGGGCACTTGCCGCGCGTCAGGGGCGCGTTTTCCACATCGTGGTGGGTGGCGGCGGCACCGATGTGAAGTTCACCGTGTTCCTCCCGGATGTAGTTGAGTTCGGGGAGGCGTGCGAGGTCGACGAGGTGCTCCGGCGAAGCCAGCCGCAGCTTCATCATCGGGATGAGGCTCATGCCACCGGAGAGAGGTTTCGCGCCGTCGGCGATGAGGCCGAGCGCTTCCGCCAAGGTGGCGGGGGACGAGTATTCGAAGGAATTCGCGATCATGCCTTGCTCCCGTTTACAATCTTCCAGATTTTTTCCGGCGTCATCGGCATGTCGATATGCCGAACGCCCAGGGGGGACAGCGCGTCCACCACGGAGTTGACCATGGCGGGGGTGGAGCCGATGGTACCGGCTTCGCCGACACCCTTGACGCCGAGGGGATTTACCGGCGACGGGGTGCAGGTGTGGGAGCTTTCGATCCACGGCATCATCCGGGCACGCGGCATGGTGTAGTCCATGAACTCGCCGGTGACCAGCTGGCCGTTGTCGTCGTAAACGCCCTGCTCCCAGAGCGCTTGGCCCAAGCCCTGGGCGGCACCGCCGTGGAGTTGGCCGTCGACGAGGAGGGGATTCAACTGGTTGCCGATGTCATCGACCGCGACATAGCGCTTGATCTCGATCTGGCCGGTTTCGGGATCCACCTCGCTGACAATGATGTGGGCTCCGAAGGGGTAGGTGAAATTCGGCGGTTCCCAAAACTTGGTGACTACCAAACCGGGATCCATTCCCTTGGGTATGACGATGCCGCGGTAGGCGGCACCGGCGATTTGTTGAACTGTGACCGATGCACCGGTTTTTGGATCGAGGCAATGGCCGTCCTCGAAGATGACTTCGTCGGTTTTCAACATTGCAGCGCCGAACTTCTTCACCTTTTCCTTCATGTCCTGAAGGGCATAGAAGAGGGCTGCTCCGCCCACCGCCGTGTTGCGGCTTCCGAATGTTCCGATGCCGTACTGGACGATGGAGGTGTCGCCGTGGAGGACGACGATGTCGTCGATGGGAACGCCGAGTTCGTCGGCGGTCAACTGGGCGAAGGTGGTTTCCTGGCCTTGCCCGTGGGGCGAGGTGCCGGTCAGCACGGTCACCTTGCCGCTGGGTTCGAACTTTACCGTTGCGCTTTCCCAACCGCCGGCGGGGGTGGCCACGGACGGGCCCATGGCGCAGATTTCGCCGTAGGTGGAAATGCCGATACCCATGAAGCGTCCGGCGGCGCGCGCCTCGGCCTGTTGCGTGCGCAGACCTTGGTAATCGATGGTGTCGAGGGCCTTCTGGAAGGTGTTGGCGTAGTCGCCCGAGTCGTAGTTCAGACCTGTCGCGGTGGGGAACGGGAACTGCTCGGGCCGGACGAAGTTCTTAAACCGGATCTCGGCGGGATCCATGTTCAGTTCGGCGGCCAGGATGTCGACCATCCGCTCGATGCCGTGAGTTGCTTCGGGGCGACCGGCACCACGGTAGGCATCGGTGGGAACGCAGTTGGTGAAGGTGCCGATGATTTCCGCTTGGATATTGCGGAAGTTGTAGAGTCCCGGCATCATGAGGACACTGAGGGTCGGGATCGCGGGAGTCAGCAATTGGTGGTAGGCACCGAGATCCTGAATCAACTTCAGCTTCAGTCCGAGGATGGTGCCGTCGCGTTTGGCGGCGATTTCGAGGTAGTCGACGTGGCCGCGACCGTGGATCGTGACCATGAAGTTCTCGCGTCGTGATTCGATCCACTTGACGGGCAGGCCGAGTTGCATCGAGATCCAGCCCATGAGTGCCTCCTCGGCGTACACGTTCAGCTTGGAGCCGAAGCCGCCGCCGACCTCCGGGGCAATGAGTCGGAAGCGGTTTTCCTCGATCCCAAGCATTCCGGCGAGCAGGGTGCGGGCCAAGTGGGGGATTTGGGTGGAGGTGTGCAAAGTCAGGGAGCGGTCGTTGGATTTCCAGTCAGCCACCACGCCGCGGGTTTCCATGGCGTTGGGGACCAACCGCTGACTGGTGATCCGTTGCTTGACGACGACTTCGGCCTCGGCGAAAGCGGCGTCGATGTCTCCACCGTTCTGGTGGAAGGTAAACGCTATGTTGTCCGGCCATTCGGGGTGGACTGAGGGTGCTCCGGGAGCTAGAGCCTTTTCGGGGTCGGTTACGGCTTGGAGAACGTCGTAGTCAACCTCGACCAAATCGGCTCCGTCGGCTGCGATGTAACGGTCCGTCGCCACGACGACGGCAACCGGGTGGCCGACCAGGTAGACACGGTCCTGAGCCAAGATGTGGTGGGCGGGACGACGCAGGCCCGGCAGATCCGCGCCGCAGGGCACTGTGCCTACGCCGACGATATCCTTGCCTATATAAACGGCGAGGACGCCGGGCAACGCCTGGGCCTTCGAAATGTCGATGGACCGAATGTTGGCCGCACCGTGGGGGCTGCGGACAATCACGGCGTGGTGCAGATTCGGGAGTTTTACATCTTCGACATAGGTGGCGGTTCCTGTGATCAGGCGGGGGTCTTCCCGCCGACGCAGCCGCTTGCCGACTAATTTTTCAAGTTTTACGATTGAGCTGACAGGCATGGTTAGACCCCCGCCTTTGCCGCGGTGCGCACCGCGTTGACAATGTGTTGGTAACCAGTGCAACGGCATAGGTTGCCATCGAGCCCTTCGCGGATCTCAGCGTCGGTGGGATCGGGATTGCGCTCCAGAATCTGCTTGGAAACCATGATCATTCCGGGGGTGCAGAAGCCGCATTGGAGAGCGTGCTCGTTCCAGAAAGCCTCTTGGATCGGATGCAGTTTTCCATCCGGAGCCGCGAGCCCTTCCACGGTCAGCACCTCTGTTCCATCGGCCTGGACGGCAAACATGGTGCAGCTTTTTACGGCTTTTCCATCCACCTCGACCGTACAGGCACCGCACAGCGATGTTTCGCAACCCATATGGGTGCCTGTGAGGCCGATGACCTCCCGCAGGTAGTGAATCAGCAATAAGCGCGGCTCCACCTCATGGGTGTGGCGCTTGCCGTTTACGGACACGTTGATTGTTCGATTCATGGCAATCCCTGCAAAGTATATCTCGTATGCAGCGCCGTCGCCACAACCTTCCAACGAACTATTTCTGCTGGCGCACCGAGCTGTACGGTTGGAGCCGACTGAAAGTCGGCTGCAGCCAAGAATGGCTGCCCCACAAAAGCGGGGTTAGCCGACGCAGGCCAGTTCCAGCTCGGCTACGGGCATCATCATTCGCTTTCTAACGGAGCCCGAGGCCGGGGCTAGGACCAACTGGACCGTCATCGCCTCTCCGCAGCATTCAAAGGGGACTACAACCCAGTCTGGATTTCCGGGAATGCGGGTTTCGAAATCACATCCGGAGACGACGGTCGGGGTGCTTAGCCCCATCGGCCCGAGATCCTCCTCAATTGTGTTCTTGATATTGCCCACAATCATGTTGGCGACTTCGGCAACCGCGTCGAGGACGTCGTCGTCAACGGCTTCGTACTCTGCCATCAACATGGCGGAAGCAATCTTGCAGGCCAGCGATGGTTCGCAGGTGACCTGGCCGGAGCCGACCCATTCACCGGTCAGTCCCAGCAGAGCGGCAACTGCTGACCGTGCTCCAGCTGGGATGGAACGGACTGCGGTGTCCCCGCTGGCAATTGGCAAGCCCAACATGGTGGAAAAAACGTCTTGTGTGGCGGTCCTGATGACGGCACCGACGCGATCGTGGCTCAAAGGCCCGATAGTACTCATATTGAATCCTCTTCTTGACTACTGGCTTTAATGGTTGCCGGTCAGCTATTTCAACAAGTTATTCAGGCGCGCGATCACCTGTTCAATTTTTTGGGAATCGATATCGAAGGAGCGGCAAAGGGAGGCGGCACCGAACACATGGAACCACGCACCCTCCTCGTCTCCGATTGCAACGGCTCTTGAGGCATCGGAAAGCTTGGAGGTGACGAACTCACAGGCCTTCAGACCGTTGGAGTCCGTGGAGCGCCGATGCTTCTCGACCAAGAGGGATAGAAAGCGGATCTCAGCCTCGTAGCGCTGCCCGGCTCCCTGGCTTTGGCCGGACCGGTTCTTCGTGGAACCCGCTGGGTTATCCAGCGAGGCTGCGGATGTGTCTGGAAAGCTCCACGGATCAGGAGCACTCGGCGGGGTTGGAGCCGGGGTTGCGGGGTCTGGAAGGTTTGGGGGGTGTACAAACGTCGGGCGGGCGGCGAATCTCATCGATTGCGCCTCCCGCACCAAATCGTTGCCGTTGCGATTGTGTTCACATAAAGTCTATCGGCAACGGACCGTCAGAACTTTACGGACAGGTGAAAAATTCCGCGAGAAATACCCTACGCGAGCCGAGTCATGTCACTGGACGTGCCACCGGCTGCCGGCACATAGCACTTCAACGTGTAATCCATCACCATGCGGTCGGCATTGAAGCGCCAGCCGAGGGTGCGGATGGTCCGCTTCATACGCTTGATCCAGCCACGGGGCAGTCCGTCGCGGTCGCGTTGGTAGTAGAGCGGAATGACCGTTTCGCTCAACTCGCGGTACAGATCCTCCCCATCGCGGCGGTCATGGACGTCCATATTGCTATGGGTGCGGCCAGTGCCGATGCCGAAGCCGTTCATACCGTCGTAGGCTTCAGCCCACCAGCCGTCGAGGACCGACAGGTTGAGGCCGCCATTGAGAACAACCTTCTGTCCGCTGGTTCCCGATGCTTCGAGGGGTCGACGGGGGTTGTTGAGCCAGACATCGACGCCCTGCACCAAGTGCCGACCGACATTGATGTCGTAGTCCTCGATGAAGAGGAATTTTTCGGAGAACTGGGGATCCCGCATCAGTTCCGCGATCTGCTGGAGTACACGCTTGCCGGGCTCGTCGCGCGGGTGGGCCTTGCCGGCAAACACAAACTGTACGGGGCGCTTGGGGTCGTTCACCATCTTCCCGAGACGCTCGATGTCGGTCAAGATCAGGTTGGCGCGCTTATAGGTGGCAAAACGGCGGGCAAAACCGATGGTCAGCGCGTCCGGGCTCAGCACCTTGGACAAACGCTGGAGCTTTTCGGGGGATTCGGCGCGCACCTTCGCCTGGGCAACTGCGCGGCGGCGGACAAAATCCAGCATGCGCGCCTTGAGGCTCAAGTGCATTTCCCACAATTCGGCATCATCAATGTTTTCAATGCCTTCCCAAACATGGGACTCGGCGGATTGCCGTTGCCAATCGGGACCCAAATGCCGGTCGTACAACCGGACCATCTGCGGAGCGAGCCATGAGGGCACGTGGACACCGTTGGTGATGTGGCCGATCGGCACGGCATCCTCGCGGACGCCGGGGTAGATTCCGGTCCACATGGCGCGCGAAACCTCGCCGTGGAGGGACGAAACGGCATTCGCGTGGCGGGAGAGCTTCAAACCCAGCACGGTCATGCAGAATTCGTGGCGGTTGTTGGGGTTTTCGCAGCCCAAATTCATCAACCGGTCATGGGAGATACCCAGACCATCGCGGAGCGGTCCCAAGTGCTCTTCAATCAGATCGGCACCGAACCGGTCGTGTCCGGCTGGGACGGGGGTATGGGTGGTGAAGACGACCTCACGAGCGGTAATCGGAGCTGCCTGGTCGAAGGAAATACCCTCGTCGACCATGCGCGTCCGGATGGCTTCGAGCACGGCGAAGCCCGAGTGGCCCTCGTTCATGTGGTAGACGCCGGGGACGATGCCCATGGCGCGCAGGGCGCGCACACCGCCGACGCCCAGGAGCAGTTCCTGGCGGATGCGCACCCGACCGTCGCCACCGTAAAGCTGGGAAGTCAGTTCCCGATCCTCGGGTGCGTTGCCCTCGACGTTGGAATCGAGCAGGAGCAGGTCGATTCGACCGATCTTGAGACGCCAAACCTTGGCCCGGATGGTGCCGCGGCGCGTGTCGATATGGATCATGACGGGTGCGCCGTTGGAGCCGATGGCGGGTTCCATGGGCAGGGAGTTGATGTCCGTGGGGAGGTAGTCCTCCACCTGCCATCCGCCCGGGTTCAGGCGCTGGCGGAAGTAGCCCTGAGCATAAAACAGGCCGATGCCGATGAGCGGGATATCCAGATCCGACGCACTCTTGATGTGGTCGCCAGCGAGCACACCCAAGCCGCCGGAATAGACGGGGATGGATTCGTGGATGCCGAATTCGGCCGAAAAATAGGCCACCGGGCGCGGACGGAGAACACCGGCGTGGGTTCCGCCCCATGTGCGCTCCGAGCGCAGGTAGTCCTGGAGCCGCCGGTAGGCCGAGTTGATCCGGCTGTGGAGCATCAATTCGCCGGCACGCCGCTCGATGTCGGCAAGCGGCATCTGGGAGAGCATCGAAACGGGATTGTGGTTGGTCTGGCGGAAGCGGACGGGGTCGAGTTCGCGGAAGATGGAGGTGACTTCGTGGTCCCAGCTCCACCACAGGTTGCGGGCGAGGGCCCAAAGGCGTTCCTGGGTGGGCGCGATAAATCTGGCCAGGGTACGGGCCTCGCTGATTACGGGCGCGACTTCCGTGGCGGCCTCGGTCAGCATGCGGATTTCACTATTTTGGAAAACCCGCGCTTCGGTCGTCTGGACGACCAGGACACCCTGGAGCACGCCGCGATCAATAACGGGAACGCCGAGAAAGGACTGGTATCCCTCTTCGCCGGTGCTCTCGAAGAACTTGTACCGCGGGTGGGTGGAAACCTGCTGCACCGCAACGGGTTGAACGGTTTCAGCGACCAAACCGGTGAGGCCTTCGTGGAGGCCGAGTCGGAGGGCACCGATGCACTCGCGGCGGAGGCCAACGGTAGCGGCGAGGACGAGGTTCGCCCTGTCTGCTTCCAAGAGGTAAGCCGAGCAGACCTCGGTCCCGAAACGTTTGGCGATCAGTGCCACAACGTTCATCAATGTTGCGGCCGGCTCCCCGCCTTCCTGGGTGAGTTCGGCCAACTCTTCAATTGTTAGAACGTGGTTATCGTCTGTATAGGAATTTGCGAAAGCGCTCATCTAATCTTTCCAGTCGTTTCCAAAGGAATTTGGTTCCGATCTACCGGGTCGGAGCGCCTGCTCGCGGCTGGCGTAAAACTCCAGTGTACCAGGAGGGGGGGACGACACCCTTAGAGAACGTCGGCAAAACCGCGCTTCATGCGGCGGAAGAACAGGCCGCCGAGCACGAACGTAGAGATTCCAACCGTTGCGAGGATTCCAAGATCCCGGATCGATACCACTTGGGATCCCAGAAGCATCCCCCTGTAGCCCCGGACGATGTAGGCCAGCGGATTGCCCTTCACGACAAAGCCGACTCCGACCGCCTCGTAGCGTTTTTCATCGAAAAAGAGGGGCGTGACCCACATCCAGAAGGTCATGGCGACGGCGACAACTTGCGAGGTGTCCCGCAAGTAAACCTGGAGGGCGGCCACGATCCACGCAATTCCGACAGCGAACATGCCGAGAAACAGCAGGTAGACCGGTAGGAGGAGAACAAGGGGGCTCAGGAACCGCTGCGTTCCGAGCACGACGACCATAAACAGCATGACGGTCGCGACGTGGCTGGCAACCGAGGAGAGAAAGATGGAGACCGGCACGATCTCTGAGGGGAACATCGTCTTGGTGACAAGATTCGAATGTTCCACGATCGAGGTGGCGGACCTGGTCACGGTTTCACTGAACAGCAGCCATGGCAGCATTCCGGCAAAGAGAAACAAGGGATAGCCCGGCGTGAGCTTGCCAGTCCCCAAGACGCTGAAAACAAAGGTATAGCTAACAAGTAGCACCAACGGATGGATCAGACTCCACAGCCAGCCGGCGGCGGAACCGGCGTAGCGCTGGTTGAAATCGCGCCGAACCAGTTGGACGAGCAGCGTGCGCCTCTCCACAAGATTGCGTGCGAAGTGTGTTCCTGGAATGCGACTCGGCAAAACGGGATGGTAGCATCCCGTGCTTATTGGGACATACTATCGTTTATGCCCCGGATTCAAGCGTCACTCCTTTTCGTCCCAGCATTGGTTCTGTGCCCCGCGGTTCTGTGTCCCGCCATTGTTCAAGCTCAGAACCAGCTGACCAAACAAGAGCAGGCCGCAGGTTGGAAGTTGCTGTTCGACGGATCGACCACCACGGGCTGGACCGAAGTCACCGGCCTTCCGTTCCCGAAAACGTGGACTATCCAGGACGGGTGTCTCAAAACCATCGTGGGGCCGGGTGCTTTCCAGGATATCCGTACCGTCGAGACCTACCGCTCCTTCGAATTCGAATTCGAATGGAAACTGGCCAAGGGCGGGAATTCCGGCGTGAAATACATGGTCCAGAAGACGGACCGGTGGCAGAAGAAGGGGGTGGACGGGTTCGAGGCCCGCGCGCGCGGCTTCGAATACCAGTTGCTGGACGACGCAGTCGCGGAGGAAGCGATCAAGGACCACAAGCGCGGGACGGCATCCCTCTACACGTACTTCGCGCCCACGCCCGTTCTCCAGGCCGAGCCCGAGAAATTCCACAAGTCGCGCATCGTGGTGCGGGGAGACCATGTGGAGCACTGGTACGACGGGGCCAGGGTGCTCTCATTTGAAATCACGGACCCGATTGTGGTGAAGGGCTTCGCCGGAGCAGACGGCAAGCTGCAACGGGACACGATGATTTCGCTTCAGCACCACGACGCCGAGGTCTGGTTCCGCAACCTGAAAATACGGCGTCTGGATTAGCCACTTCCCGCCGGGCGTCCAGAGTGATAAAGTGTCGGACATGGACAACCGCCGCGACCTTCTCAAACTTGGTGCAGCCGCTTTCACCACTGCCATCTTTACTGGAAATGTGAAAGGAGCCAACGACCGGGTCCGAGTCTCGTTCATCGGCGTGGGGCGGCAAGGCCAGGGCAACATGGGCTCGGCCATGGGCCACCCCGACGTCGAGGTGGTCTCCGTTTGCGACGTCTACCAGCCGAATCTGGAAAAGGCGGTCGCCCGCAGTGCCCGCGGGCCCCAGGGGCCGGGTACGCTGCCCGCCGCCAAGGGCATCAAGGATTTCCGCGAAGTGCTGGCTGACAAGTCGGTCGATGCCGTCTGCATTGCCACGCCGGACCACTGGCACGCCTACATGGCGGTGGAGGCCTGCAAGGCGGGTAAGGACGTCTACGTGGAGAAGCCTGCGTCGGTCACCATCGACGAGGGCCGGAAGATGGTGCAAGCCGCCCGGAAGTACAACCGGGTGGTGCAGGTCGGCACGCAGCAGCGGTCGGGGATCCATTTCCAGAAGGCCACTGAGCTGGTAAAGCAGGGTGCAATCGGCAAGGTCACCTTCTGCAGAACCTTCAACTACGGGAACGGCAATCCCGAGGGCATCGGCAACCCTGCCGACGCAGCCGCGCCGAGCGATCTGGACTGGAACATGTGGCTCGGACCGGCACCGGAACGCCCGTTCAACAAGAATCGTTTTGGGATGGACCCCAACGCCTTCTCCCACTTCCGCTGGTTCTGGGACTATGCGGGCGGCATGATGACCGACTGGGGCGTCCATGTGCTGGACATCGTCCAGATGGCCTTCGACGAACTGCCTCCCAAGGCGGTGACGGCACTTGGCGGCAAGTACCAAATCAAGGACAACCGGGAAACGCCGGATACGCTCCAAGTGACCTACGAATACTCGAACGGCATGATCGCCACTTACGAAAACCGCATGTTCAACGGGAATGCCCTCTATGGCGGACCGCTGGCGGGCAAAACCTACGGGACAGTGTTCCACGGTGACAAGGGCACGATCTTCGTCGACCGAGCCAACTACACCGTCTTCCCGGAGAAGGGCAGCAGCTTGACTGAGACCATCGTGCAGAGTTCCAACAACCACGGCAAGGACCACTGGCGGAACTTCCTCGACTGCATCAAGAGCCGCAAGAAGCCGGTGAGCGACATCGAAATCGGACACCGGTCCACCTCGACGGCGCTGCTGGGCAATATTTCCCTGCGCAGCGGACTGCGGGTGGATTGGAACGGAGCCACGGAAACGGCAGCCCAGCCGCAGATCAAGCAGTATCTGGAGCGGAAATACCGCAAGCCCTGGGAGCTGAAGGTCTGATTTGCGGGGGGGGGGGGGGGTAATAGCATTATACTAAAATTTACATGGCGGTTCCCTCGAAACAGCCTTCCATTCTGTTGGTTGTCTCCATAGACGCTGTCGGCGTTGCCCGGTTGCCGTGGATCTTCCATCGGGTGGGCTACAGGGTTACGGTCCTGACTAGAACTGGCGTTGCCGTTTTGAGAAGCCGTTTCGTGGACGCCAAGATCACCGTTCAGGGCGGACCGAGAGAGGTTGCGGCGGCGTTGGCGGCAGGGATTCGGGAGTATTCCCGCACCTATGACTGGATTCTGCCTTGTGATGAACCGTTGCTGGTGGCAATCTCCGAGAGACCGGACCGGGGGGATATCGCGGCACTGATGCCTTTCCTTCCGCCGCCGGACCGGCTGGACGAAGTTCTCTCGAAATTGACATTCCTAAAGCGGGCTGCAAGTCTGGGGCTGCCTGTGCCAGAGTTTCGATTGTGCTCCTCCCGTGGGGAAGCCATGGCTGCCGCGTCCGCCATTGGCTATCCGGTGGTTCTAAAGAAGGCGCAAAGCATGGCCGGGTCGGGCGTGCGCCTGATCCAGGATCCGGCAACGATGGACCGCGAGCTTGCCGGGGTCGACGACCCGGAGTTCATGGTCCAGAAATGCGTGGACGGAAGGGTTGGAGGTAGCACGCTCCTGATGGAGCGCGGTGTGCCCATTCGCTACTTCTCCTTCTACAAGATGTTCAACTGGCCGGGGCCATTTTCCCCGAGCGGCGGTGGGGAGCTGAAGGAAGACCCTCAAATCGATGCGCTTGTGGAGCAAGTGGGCCAGATGGAGAAGTTCCATGGCCTTTGCAGCATCGATTGGCTGGAGGAGCGGGGCACGGGGAAAATCTACCTGATCGAGTTCAATCCCCGCTACACGCCAACCACGTATGTTTCGGGTTGGGCGGGGTCAGACTTCCTACCCGCCTTGTCCGGAATGCACCAGCGCACCGGACCGCCCGTGACTCCGCTGCGGCCATCCGGACATGGCGGACAGGTGTTCCAGATGTTCCCGGAATCCGCGTTCCGTGCCATTGATGATCGGGATGTGCCACTATTCATCCGCAGCCTTGGGTCGGCACCTTGGAATGATCCGGGCCTGTTCATGGCCGAGATCTGGCGCTTGGTGGGGCACTATGTGCCGGCGAGCTGGAAAAAGCTATTGCCGAGGACCCACCGGTCGCGTTTGATCTGAGCGGGCATCCGGTTATTGCCGCCTAAAAGGCGGCTGCAGCCAAGAATGGCTGCCCCACACGGTTAGTTTGCCAAGCAGCGCATTTGCAGTCCGAGGGCCGCGCGGCGCTGGAAGCCCTTCCAAAATGGGTTGCCTTCAGCGTCCTGGCCGCTGCTGAAACCGGTGTCGGGTGTTCCTGCGGGCACCACCCATTTTCCTTCCACGGAACGGGCTACAGCCGGGTGCAGATACTCGCGCTTGGCGGTTTCGCCCTTCAAGGTCCAATCCAGAAAGGCCGTGATGAAGTGCTGGTTGATGGCATTGATGCGATCCTTGCGCCAGACCGGCTCTTCGAAAAAGGATAGGAAACGCGGATCGGCCAAGTTCTGCGGGGGTGGATTGCCTCCCGTGTTGTGGCGCCCGTTTTCGTAGACCAGCAGGCAGCGGTCCGAGTTGACGGCCTTTTCGAAGGCCGGGCGGATGCCGTTGGCGTAGTCGGCCACGTCGTCCTGGTCGCCCGCGATGAACAGCGAGGGGATGCGGATTCCGGCCAACCCGGTTGCATCCCAGGCGTTGTAGGGTGGCTGGCCACCCCAGGGGGCGATGGCCACGATCGATTTGATGGACGCCCGGTTCAGCGCCTTGTATTTCGGACTGTCGGCGAACCAGTCGGCGAGATAGCCGCCGGGAACGAATGTGGCGAGGGCGCTTTTCGGGCTGTACCCCGCACCGCCACTGGTCAGCGCCCCATACCCGCCCATCGAATAGCCAACAATGGCCACATTCGCCGAATCCACATTGGGTTGGCCGGAAAGCGACTCGACGACGAAAAGCTGGTCGGCCGAACGGTTGAGCAAGGTGCTCTGGAAGGCGCGGATCTCGCCCAGGACGGAGTCGGTATGGTCAATGGCCGCCACCACGTAGCCCTTCGATGCCAAGTTTTCCGTCAGGTATGTGAGGAACGTGCGGGTGCCGGGGTAGCCGTGCGAGACAACGACGAGCGGAAACTTGCGCTCAGCCAGCGGCGCTGCGTCGCGCAAGGCTTTCCCGATGGTCTCGAAGCCGCCGGGAGGGTTGGTGTTGCCCGGATTGCGGCTCGTGTAGGTGGTTTTCTCCTCCACTCCGGCGGGAATGACTGCGGGGTACCAGAGTTCGATCTTCAGCGGACGGTCGTAGAGTGGAGCCTTGCCCGAATCCTTGTCGAATTTCAGGATGTCAACTTGGTCCTTGTGGACGAGGTCCAACGTTTTCACGCCGACGCCGAAGGTGCCGCGGCGTGCCAATTCCGGAGCGTCCGGACCGGGCACGCTGTAGAACGTTTGCGCTGACAGGGTGCAAGCGACGACGAGGAAAAGTAGTGTTCTCATTTGAGTTCGATCACCAGGGTGCGGTAGGTCTTCTTGTCGAGGTTGGTCAGGACGGGCGCAACTTCGCCCTTGAAGTGCCAGATTACGTCGCCGGATTTCCGGTTACGGATTTCCTTGTCCCCGCTGGCGGGGTCGATGCGCTCATATTTGGAGTCGTCGAGGAAGACGATCACCTGGTCGGCCTTGCGGATGGATTTTTCGCGGGGGACGCCGGGGTGGTAGTCCAGTTGCGTCACGCGGACTCGGTCGTTTTCCAGTTTCGTGTCGGACGACACGCCGGACGGGCTCTGGGCTCGGCCCAGGACATAAGCACCGGCAATGGCCAGTAAGATCCAAAGGTTTTTCATCGTCGCGGTACCTATTTCTTGGCAGCAGGAGCGGGCGTAGCACCGAAATCCACTTCGTCGGCCTCCCACTGGCCTGCCTTGTTCTTGGCGGCGTGGACGACGGCGCGCTCGCCGGGCTTGAGATCCTTCAGATCACCCTTGGCTTTGCTCTTGAGGGCGTGCGTTTTCGCGGTCAAAACGATGGTGAGGGTCTCGTGCTTGGCGGTTTCGAGAACCAGTTGATCCGCCGTGATGGATTTCACGGTGCCGGTGAGGTGCTCTCCGCCTCCGTGTGCGATCAGGGAGGCTGCCAAGGCGACGGCAGCGAACGAAGCTTTGAAGGAGTGGAACATTTCCTCTCCAGTCTAGTGTATTTTGGCCGGGAGTTTGGCGGAGACGCGCCGGATTGCTTCCTGGCATTGGGTGGATGCAGGCGTGAGCTTGCAGGCGGCTTCGAATTGTTCCTTGGCCTCTGCGAATTTGCCCGTACCCTCGTTGGCGAGGCCGAGTTCGTAGCGGGTGACATAGTCGCCGGGGGAGGCCGATGCTACCCGCTGCAGTTCCGATGCGGCTTCGGCGAATTTGCGGGTTTCCACCAAGGCGGCACCCAGGTCACGGCGGACCAGCAGGTTGCCGGGATCGTGCGCCAGAATCGCCCGAAAACTGGTGATCGCCAAGTCGTAGCGGCGGGCGGCCATTTTGTCGAGGGCTTCCTCGTAGCGGATCAGATCGGGAAGTCGGTCCTTGGGATCCGCGCCTGAAGCTGCGGAGTTCGCGGGACCCGGTGCCAAGTAGCCCAGGGATTCCAGAACTTCCTTGCGGCGACCGGGATCGCCGCCCGGCTGGGTGGAAACCGTGGCCGGGGGCCGGTACGATGCCAGTTGCGCCTTCAAGCGGGCGGCGTCCGATGGTCGGCGGGCAATGAGGTTGTCCTTTTCGCCGGGGTCCTTCTCCAAGTCGTAGAGTTCCGGCTTGGGGGCGTCAATGTATTTCAAGTTTCCGACGCGGAGGCTTCTCAATGGGGACCATCCGAAGGCATCTCGCGCATAGACGCTTTCCGAGAACACTGCGGACGGGCCGGGTCCAGAGAACAGCGAACGTCCATGGAACGAGGGCGGGATCGGGATCTTCAGGAAATCAAGGATTGAGGGTGCCACATCCACCAATCCGCCAGGGCGGGCAGCATTTGGAGTGATGGCGGAAGTCCCGGCCGGCCAGTGGATCACCAGCGGGACATGGACGGTGCTTCCGTAGATAAAGTATCCGTGGTCGGATTCGCCGTGGTCACCCAATCCCTCGCCGTGATCGGCGGTGAGCACCACCAACGACCGGTCCCACCAGCCTTCCTTCCGCAAGGACTGTTCCAATCCGGCCAAGGCCTGGTCCACCATTTCCGATTGGGCCTTGTAAGTGGTTGCCCGCCATGGCTTGTGTTGGTCAAAAAGGTGGATGAAGACGAAGACGGGTTCGCCCTTGTGGGCCGCCAGCCAAGTGTTGGCCGCGCGGAAGACGAGCGGCGCGGGTCGGCGTTCCCGGACGGAGTAGGAGTTCCGCGTTCCACCAGCGACCAGCAGTTCGCCGGAAAGCTTGGAGAATGCGCCGAAGCTGAACGGACTGTCGTAGGTGTCGAAGCCTTGGTCGAGACCCAGTTCCTTCTCCAGAAAAATGCTGCCGATGAATGCGGCTGTCCGGTACCCGCGTCCTTTCAGAATGCGCGCCAAGGTGGGGGTGTTTGGGGGTACGGTGGTGGCGTTTTCCTCCACCTCGGTTTCGAAAGGATATTGGGACGCCATCAGCACCGTGTGGGCTGGCAGGGTCAGCGGTACTTGGGTGGAAATGTTGGTGAAGCGGGTCCCGCCCTTGGAGGCCCAGGATTCGATGGTGGGCGTGTGGGAATGGTCGGCGCGGAGGGTGTCGACGGAAATGAGGATGACCGGCGTCTGTGCGTATAGCGTTATTGCCGAGAGAAGGAATCCGACCGCGCTGAACCGCATGAGCCCATGTTAGCGGGCGGCGGGATTCAAAAAAGGTTGACGGGGGAGATATTACGCGATACGATACTACGCAGGACGTAATTTATTTGACAGACCCCACCTTGCTCCTGCTCACCAGTCTCGCCGATGGCGAGAAGCACGGATATGGAATGATGCTCGACATCGAGACGTTTTCGGGAATCCTTCTAGGACCCGGAACACTGTACGGCGCGATTACGAGGCTGGAAAAGTGCGGTTGGATCCGGGCGGTCGGCGAAAGCGGCAGGCGCCGGCCCTATGCGATCACCGGCGCGGGCCGGGCCTATTTGGAAGGCGAAGTTTCGCAAATGGACCGCGTGGCGAAGACGGCGGCCCAAAGATTGAGGCCCGCATGACCGGGGCAGACCTGAAGTGGTTGCTGCGGTTGTATCCGCGTCAGTGGCGGGAGCGGTACGGCGAGGAATTCGTCGGGTTGCTGGAGGATGTAAAACCGGGATTTGGCGGGGTCGCCGATGTCGTTTGGGAGGCATGCAAGATGAGAATCGCGTCGATTGATGGACGGAAGCTGGCGGGTTTTGCTTTGGCGGGGCTAGTTATCTCGGCCGTGGTGGCGTACCGGACGCCGGAGAAATTCGCGTCGAGCGCGGTGGTAAGGCTGACCGCACCGGCGGACGCCGAGCCCGAGGTCGTACGGGCTGAGGCGATGCGGCTCCAGAGGGAGGTCTTGAGCCGGACCTCGCTCTCCAATCTGATCCAACAGCCGCAACTGGAACTCTACAGGAGCGAGCGGAAGCGGAAGCCCTTGGAGGACGTGATTGAACAGATGAAAAAGGAGGACCTTGGCATCCGGATGATGACTCCGAAGCCTGGTTCCAAGGAGACGGTGCTAGCGCTCACCTATTTTGGACCCGACCCGGCGCGGGCGCGCCTCTTGGTGGAGAAGTTGGTCCGAAGACTGGTGGACGACCACCAAAATACCCAGCGGATGACAGCCGTTGGACTCGCCGAGCATACGATCACCGATGCGGAGGCCAAGATGGCCGGTCTGGGGAGCCGAATCGACGTTCTGGATGCTCCCAGCTTGGATAAGAACCCGGTTTATCCGAATCGAATGATGATGCTGTTCACGGGTGTGGTAGCGGGCATCAGCGGATTCTTCCTGTTTGCTGGATTGCGCCGGTTCTGGAAGCGCGTGGCGGCAGGTACGGTGGGGGCTGTGGTCGCTTGGGTGCTTGTTTTCAGCTACTTGCAGCAGCCGTTCTATTCGCGGTCGCTGATGCAGGTGGACAGCCCCGAGACGCTGCGGACCATTGTCGGGAACCAGGAGTTGCTGGCTGGATTTCGGGACGAAGCACTGCAACGGGTTGGATCGCCGGATCTGCAGCCGGAGCAGATCCGGATCGAGGCAGGCGTTGATCCACGGGCACTCGGGATTGTGGTTTGGAACAATAACCGTTTTGTGGCGCAAAGGGGCAACCAGGCGATGATCACGGCCATTGTGGACAATTTGGTCCGACGGCGCGCGGCGGCCGGACGTCCAAGGGGTGGGTCGCCTAGGTTGGAGGTGGTGGACCCGCCGACTCTGCCGGTCTCGCCTTCGCCGCCGGGATTTATTTTGTCTTTGCCGCAATGGTTGGTGTTGGGGGGAGGGGCGTTGGGTGCGATGGCCGCCAGTATTTTATCCAGACGCACCCAAAGGACACTACCGCAGAACGAGCCCAGTGTCGTCGGCTAAACTGGCGTGGGGGACTTGTGACTCGACGCGAACTTCTGGCATTGGGCATCGGCGGACTGGGTGTGAACGGACTGGTGCAGGCTGAGCAAGCGCCAAGGGGTCGGACCGTCGTCGTAATGATGGACGGCTTCGGCACCGAATACTACCAGGCGTCGAATATGCCGACGCTCAAGAAATGGGCGCGCGATGGCATTTTCGCCAGGGTCCGGGGGCAGATGCCAGCGGTCACGAACACCAACAACGCATCGATCTGTTGCGGTGTGGGCGCGTCCGTCCATGGCATTACGGGAAATTCCTATCTGAACCGCGAAACCGGCAAGGAGGATTTCATGGAGGACGCCGGACTCCTGCTCGCACCCACCCTGTTCGAAAAGGCAGCGCGAAGGGGAATGAAATCGGCGTTGTTCACCAGCAAGAAGAAAACTGCGTCGCTGCTGCGGGCGGGAACATCCATGGTGGTCGCGGCGGAAACGCCGTCACCGGAACTGGTGAAGCGCTACGGGGAAGCCCCGCCGATCTACAGCGCCGAAATCAACCACTGGCTTTGGGACGTGGTGATCGACCAGTTGGCCACACGCAAGGACTTCGACATTCTGTACGTGCATACAACTGACTATCCGATGCACATGCACGCGGAAACAGCCCGGGAATCGCTGGCGCACCTGGCGGGACTCGACGCGAAACTGGCCGAGGCGGCCCGCGTGGCTCCGGATGCCGGGTTCTATCTATCCGCCGACCATGGCATGAACCACAAAACCCACGCGTGGGATCTGGACAAGGCCTGCGCCGCGCGCGGCGTACCGGTGCGGTTGGCGATATCGGCGGAGCGGGACAAATACCCGAAACACCATCTGGGATTGGGCGGAATTGCGTGGATCTACTTGCGACAGGCTGCGGACGAGCAGCGGGTCCGGGACGTGGTGTCGAAACTGGACGGCGTGGAGGAGGTTTTGACCCGGACCGAGGCTGCGCGGAAGTTCGATTTGATGCCGGAGCGGATTGGGGACCTAGTGGTCACGGGGAACCGGACGACGGTGTTCGGGACTTTGGATCACGAGATGGAAACGATGGATGCCGGCTACCGGTCGCACGGATCGGTGTATGAGACAGATGTGCCTTTGGTGGTTTGGGACCCGCGACGGAGGAAGTTGAATGCGGGGTCGTACCGGCGGAATTGGGATTTGACGGCTGGGCTGCTGGGGTAGGACGCCCGCACAGAGAACCTCAGACGGCACGTCACTTTGTTCCTGTATATTGGGACGTGTATTTTGAGATTTGCGGTGAGATAGCCGATGCGGAAACATTTGCAGTCGGCGCTGCGATTCGAGATCTCCGGCAACTCAGGAAGGTGTACGGGCCGGGTCGGTGGCGAAAGCGGAAAGGCATCGCTGAGGTCCGGCTTGCAGATGGTATCATCCGGGTAGTCGAACTCCACTGGTACGAGGCCACCGGCATCGGGAAGAAGGAATTCAAAATCAAGCGCTTCTTGGACTAGTCATGCCGCACTCTGAAATCCATTCACAAGAATTCGCAGTCTGCGTGCAAAACGGCGACTACAAGGCTTCACTTGAGGCACGGAAGCTGTACGCCGTGGTTGAGGATGCAGATGCAGCCAAGATGAACTTGATCCGGGTGGTGGACGAGTCGGGAGAGGATTACCTGTATCCGGCCAGCATGTTTCGGAGGTTGGCGCTTCCGTTGGATGTAGAGCGCGATTTGCGGCTGGCATCGTAGTTTATCCGGCTCATCGTCCCTCGCGATGAACCCACTATGCATAACAACACTCAGCACGTTCAACCGGAACCAACTGATCAAGTTGTCCCGCACGCATGGATTAGCAAGATCCTGTTCAGTGAACAGACGCTGCTTGAGATATCTCGTACGGACATTGAGAATCTCCTGAAGAGGACATCTCCATGGTCGATCAAAGAGGCCGGAAAATCCTATGTTCCGAAGGGGGACGCGACACAAGCATATGAGAGGCTGTCGGGCGCGATGCGTGACGCTGGACATGTCTTGGATGTCGGAGAACTGGAGAATTTCGTCCCCAGCGTCGGCAACCACGGCCCGCAGTGGGTCAACGAGGCGCTCAAGAAAGACTTGATCTCGGACCCGGAACTCGAGTCTGCCCGGCGTTTTCTGGCCCAGCTGTGCAACGTGCCTTCGAGCTAGGCGTCTACTCAATTTGCAAGCGCCCGCGCCCCCGTCCACTTCTCCAAATAGAGATAGATCACCGGCGTAATATACAGCGTCAGCAGCTGGGACACCACCAGTCCCCCCACCACCGCCAATCCCAGTGGCCTCCGCGCTTCCCCGCCCGCACCGTACCCAATCGCGATCGGCATCGTGCCCAGCAAAGCGCACATCGTGGTCATCATGATCGGCCGGAAACGCTGCAGGCAACCTTCGAAAATCGCCTGTTCCGCCGGCATCCCCTCTCGCCGTGCCATGATCGCAAAATCCACCATCATGATGGCGTTCTTCTTCACGATTCCAATCAGCAGGATAAGGCCCACAAACGAGTATAAATTCAAATCGTCGTGGAACAGCAACAGCGTCGCCAGCGCCCCCATTCCCGCCGCCGGAAGTCCCGAAAGGATCGTCACCGGGTGGATGAAGCTCTCGTACAGCACCCCCAGTACCAGATAAATCACCAGAACGGCGATTCCCAACAGCACGGCCAGCCCGCCCAATGACTTCTGGAACGCCTGCGCCGTCCCCTGGTAGGTGAACGACATCGTGTCCGGCAGACCCATTTGGCGCGCCGCCTCGTCCACCTGCGCCGTCACTTCGCTCAACGAAACACCCGGCTTGGCGTTGAACTGGAGGTTCACCGCAGGCAACTGGCCGATGTGGTTGACGCTCAGCGGTGCCACGGCCTGGATTCCGCGTGTAACCGCCGAAAGCGGCACCAGCTTGTTGTTCGACGACCGGATGTAGAGCTTGGAAAGACCGGCCGGGTCGCGCTGGAACTCCGGCAAGACCTCCAGAATCACGTCATAGTCGTTGGCCGCGGCGTTGATGGTGGAGACGCGCCGGTTGCCGTAGGCGTCGTACAGCGTATTGGCAATCTGTTCGGGCGTGATACCCAAGGACAGGGCCCGGTCGCGATCAATATCCACGTTCACACGAGGACTGCGCAGTTGCAAATCGCTGTACACCTCGGCCACGGTGGGCAGAGTGCGCAATTTCGCTTCGAGCAAGGGGGCCCATTTGTACAGAACGGAGGTTTCGGCATCCTGCAGGGCGACCGAATATTGGTAGCGCGACTCGTTCTGGCCCAGGGTCAGCAGCGGCGGCAATTGGAGGAAGACGGAAAATCCTGGGATCTGGGCGAATTCCTTCTGCAGGTCGGCAATGATCTCAGTGGCGTGGGGACGCACGCCTTCCTTGAAATGCATAAAAATGAAGCCTTGGTTTTGACCGGAGAAGCCGCCGGTTCCGGTGCCGAACTGGCCTACCCAGGGGTTTTTCTGGACGATTCGCATGGCCTGCGTCTGGAGCTTCACCATCTGCTCGAAGGAGGTATCCTGCGCCGCCTCCGTTCCGCCGAAAACCATGCCGGTGTCGACCGCCGGTAGGAAGCTCTTCGGCATCACCACGAACATCCACGCCGTGACGCCGGTGAGCGCAACCGTGCCCAGCAAGGTGGCCAACCGGAACCGCAGCGTGAAAAGCAGGGTGCGCCGGTAGAGATTGTTGAGGCCGATGAAGAACCGCTCGGTGATGCGAAACAGCGGCCCGTGCTGCGTCTCATGCCGAAGGAAGCGGGCGCAGAGCATCGGCGTGAGCGACAGCGAAATGAACCCGGAAATCATCACGGCCACGGCGATGGTGATGGAGAACTCCCGCAGGAGTCTCCCGATGATGCCGTCGAGGAACAGGACCGGAATGAAGACAGCCACCAGCGAGATCGTCATCGAAATGATGGTGAAACCAACCTCGCGGGCCCCTTCGAGTGCCGCCTGCATCCTCGGCTTGCCCATTTCAAGGTGACGAACGATGTTTTCCAGCATGACGATGGCGTCGTCGACCACGAAACCCACTGAAAGCGTCATGGCCATCATGGAAAGCGTGTCGATGGTGAAGCCCAGCAGCTTCATCGCGGCGAAAGTGCCCAGCAGGGACAATGGCACCGCAAGACTCGGGATGACGGTCGCGGAGAAATTCCGCAGGAACACGAAGATCACCAGAATCACCAGAATGATCGTCAGCAGGAGCGTGAATTTCACGTCCTCGATCGACTGCCGTATGTTCTGCGAAGCGTCAAACTCCACGTGCATCTGGATTCCCGCCGGCATGTTCTTTTGCAGATTGGGGAGCAGGCGCTTCACGCCCTCCACAACCTCGACCGTGTTGGTGCCCGGCTGCTTTTGCACTGCGACGATCATCGCAAGGTTGCCGTTGACCCAGAATGCGCTCTTGTCCATGGTGACGCTGTCCGTCACCGACGCGACATCACCCAGCCGCACCGGATTGCCATTGCGGTAGGAGATGATCATGGGGCGGAACTGGTCGGCCGTGCTGACCTGGCTGTTCGACTGCACCGAATAGGCTTTGGTGAACCCGTACAGGGACCCTGCGGGCAGGTTCACGTTCTGCTGTCCGAGGCTGGTGCGGATGTCCTCAAGTCCGACCTGGCGCGAGGCAAGACGATCCGGGTCGGCTTGGATTCGGACGGCATATTTCTTGGCACCGAAGATCTGGACCTGCGCCACGCCGCTGACCATCGAGATGCGCCGCCCAATCAGGGTTTCCGCGTATTCGTTCAGCGCCGCCATGGTCATGGTGTCTGACCGGATGCCCATGTACACAACCGGGCGGGCCGCCGGGTTGACCTTCTGGTAGGAAGGCGGTGCAGGCATGTTGGTGGGCAGGCTGCCGCCCGCGCGGGAGATGGCGGCTTGGACGTCCTGCGCGGCGGCGTCGATAGACCGCCGGATGTCGAACTGGAGCGTGATGTTCGTGGTGCCCAAGGAACTGGTGGACGACATACTCTCGATGCCGTCGATGTTCGAGAACGATTTCTCCAGCGGGGTTGCCACTGAAGAAGCCATGATGTCGGGGTTGGCACCGGGCAAGGCTGCCGAGACCTGGATGG
>CAIYDY010000316.1 GCA_903925015.1 uncultured Acidobacteriia bacterium | reverse complement strand
TCCGCGTGCTGAAAACCCTGACGGGCCGGGAGCGGCCCTGCGCGGTCGAGGTTCATTGCTGGGCGAAACTCCTCCCTCCGGACCGGTTTTCCTTTCCGTCCGGCCACACCATCACCGCGTTTTGCGCGGTTATCCCGGTGGGTCTCTACTACCGCGAGACTCTTCCCGTATTGTTGTTCTGCGCGCTGAGCGTAGCCGTTTCACGGATTGTGCTGGGCCTGCACTATTTGAGCGATGTGGTGGCCGGCACCTTTATCGGCTGCGGCTTGGGCTACGCCGCGTTTGTGCTGGGTGGCGGGGTTCTATAATTCCGGCATGGGTCGAACTGTAATCGGGCTTTTCATCGCGGGCGTTATGGCAAGTGTCCTTTGGGCTGGCGAGAAGCGGCTTCCCGAGGGCAACTTGGCAAACGGCGGGGTCGCAGTGTCGGTCAGCGTGCTGGATTCCGAGACGCTCAAGAATATATTCGGATCGGACTTCGGGGGAATGTTCACGGTTGTCGAGGCCACCCTGATGCCACGTGGCGGCAAACCGGTTGAGGTCCACATGGACGATTTCCTGCTCCGGTCCGAGCAATCCGGTTCCCACAGCGGGCCGCTGCTGCCGGGACAGATCGCCGGGCAGGGGTCATTGGTGGTCAAGCGCACCGAGGCCAAGCCAAAGGGCGGATTCGGCGGCGGCTTTGGCGGCATCATGATGGGCGGCGGAGGCATGGGCGGTCCGACCGCGGTGGACAAAGTGAAAGTCGATTCCCAGGACAACGACTCTAAGGACCCGCTGCTCGACGTGCTGAAGCGTAAGATCCTTGCTGAAAAGTCGTACTCCGAGCCAGCCACGGGCCTGCTGTTCTTTCCGCTCGACAAGGAAAAACCCAAGAACCTCGTGTTAATCTACACCACGCCCGAGGGCAAACTCAGGACAAAGTTCAAATGACACGCGTTGAAGATCTGGATACACCGGCCCTGGTGGTCGATTTGGACATTATGGGAGCCAACCTGCGTCGCGTGCAGGATTATTGTTCCTCGCACGGGCTGGGGCTGCGTCCGCACACGAAGACGCACAAGTCGATCGGGATTGCCCGGCGGCAGTTGGCACTTGGGGCAGTTGGTTTGACCGTGGCCAAAACCGGCGAGGCCGAGGTGATGCTAGGGGCGGAACCCAGGGATCTTCTGGTGGCGTATCCGGTGGTGGGGGACGCGAAGGTGCGGCGGCTCGCCTCGCTCGCTGCAATCGGCGGGTCGGCCTGCAAGCTGACGGTGTCCGTTGACAGTTTGGAGTGTGGGCAGAGGCTTTCCGACGCGGCCGTCGCGGCCAAGGTGCAGTTGGGAATCCTGAGCGAGGTGGACGTCGGATTGAACCGGGTGGGCGTCTCGGCGTCGGATGCCGTGGCGTTCTCCAAGCTGGTTGCGGCAATGCCGAGCCTCGAATGGCGCGGTTTCGCGTTTTATCCCGGGCATATAAAGAGCCAGGATCCTGAGAAGATCGCAGCCTTGTCGCGCACAGTCGGCGGTCTGCGCGCGGAGTTCGAGGCGGCGGGCATGACGCCGGAAATTGTGAGCGGTGGTTCGACCCCGGCGCTCTACCACTCGCACGAGGTGGAGGGATTAACGGAGATCCGCCCGGGCACCTACGTTTACAACGATCTGAACACGGTGTTCGGCGGCGGCTGCGAGCTGGGCGATTGCGCGGCCTATGTGCTGGCGACGGTTGTCTCGACCTCGCGCCCCGGACAGATGATTATCGATGGAGGATCGAAGACTTTTTCCTCCGACAAGCTCTCGTCGGGCGGGCCGGGCCATGGCCGTGTCATGGAGGCACCGGGCGCGCTTTTCCATAAGATGAACGAGGAGCACGGGTTTGTGGATCTCTCCGGGGTCGAACGCGGGTTCCGCGTTGGCGAAAAGGTGCGGGTGATCCCCAACCACGTTTGTGTTGTCATGAACCTGCACGAGTACGTCTACGGGGTGCGCAACGGCGTTGTGGAGGAGGTTTGGCGGGTGGACGCGCGGGGTAAACTCCAGTAGGCCCCTAGAGCAGACTACCCAAATACCGGTAGTTCCGCTGCAATCCCTCCAAGGGATCCGCGCTGGTCATTTCCTGGCCTGTCGAGTAGGCCCGAACGCCAGTACTGGCGGCAGCTTTCAGGATTGTTGCAAAATCCAGATCGCCCTGTCCGGCTTCGGCAAAGGCCCCTTGTCCCGGGGTCTCGAAGCTTGGTTTCGTGCCTTTGGCCCGGTCGTTCAGGCGCAGCATGGAGACACGTCCCTTCCAATCTTTCAGCATTTTCACGGGATCGACCGAAACCATGGACGCCCAGAACGTGTCCAGCTCCATTCCCGCCAGCTTTCCGTCCAAGCGCTCCTTGTAAAGATCAATCGGTCGCAACCCCGGACGGCCCTCGAACTCGAAACCGCGGTTCTGCCACGCCACCTTCACGCCGGATTTCCGTGCCTTTTCCGCGTGGGCGTTCATCCGGTCCGCCGTGCGACGGAAGAAATCCTCGCCGTCGCCCCGAGCCCCGAGGGGGATCTCGCCGAGCACCATGTACTCCACGCCGACCGAGGCCAAGTTGTCGATCACTTCCTCCACCTTCACCTGCTTCAAGTCCGGGAACGCCTCCCAATTGGCAGTGAAAACGGGGGTCTCCACCACGCACGCCCTCACCGTCAGTCCGGCGTCCTTCAGGATCGGCGCAACAGTGGCAAGCGCTTGCCGGCTGTGGACCTCTATTTCCTTGTAACCGAAACCGGCGATTGCCTTCAACACCCGCGTGGGCTCCCGCCGAAGCGGTCCACGCACTTGGTAGGTCTGGGCCGCGAGCGCCTTGGACGGGGAGGCAGCCAGCGCATCATCAAGCATGCATGCACCTTCCATAGAGGTGGCTGAAAGGACGGCGAGGCAATGGCGACGGTTCACAATACTAGTATGCCTTTCAACGGTCTCCGTGTTTTGAGCTTGGAAAGCCGCCGTGCCGAGGAAATGGCGACGCTAGTCCGCAAACAGGGCGGTGTCCCGATCATTGCCCCGTCCATGCGAGAGGCCCCTTTGGATTCCCAGGACGAGGCCTTTGTGTTCGGCGAGTGCCTGCTGCGCGGGGATTTCGACGGCATTGTGCTGCTGACCGGCGTCGGCACCAAGCTTCTCTGGAAAGCACTGCTGACCCGGTATTCGGAAGAGTCGCTTAAGTCTGCACTTTCACGCACCAAGATCATTGTGCGGGGTCCAAAGCCATCCGCCGCCATCCGCGAACTGGGCTTCATTCCCGATGTCCAGGTTCCCGAGCCGAATACTTGGCGGGAACTGCTGGAAACAATGAAGGACCGGCCCGAAACCCGGCTGGCTCTGCAGGAGTACGGAAAGTCGAATTTGGATCTGATCGAGGGGCTGCGCGCCCAAGGGCGGGAGGTTTCGCCTGTCAGAATTTATGGATGGGAACTGCCCGAGGACTTGGGTCCGCTGCGTGCGGCCGCCGCAAAGCTCGCGCGGGGCGAAGTGGATGTCGTGCTGCTCACGACTTCCATGCAAGTGGTCAACCTCTTGCGGATCGCCGACGAGGATGGCATCGGGGTGCCGGCCAGGGAGGGATTGGCAAAGGCCTTCATCGGCTCCATCGGACCAACGACGACTGAAACCCTTGAGGAATATGGACTTCGTGCTGATTTCGAGCCGAGCCATCCCAAAATGGGCTTGCTGGTAAACGAGGTTGCGGCGTTGGAACGGGTAGCTTCCCGCTTACAGTCATAACTCCAGATATCCGTTATTTTCCTAACTCGGAAAACTTGCGACTGGACTAAAGTATTGATGGTTCTGGCCGATAGATTATGTAGAGGTCGGAAAATTGTCGGTACTGAAGTCGTTATCGCTGCGCGCCCGTATTTTGGGGACCGCGTTGGGCGCCGTCGCCGCCACCTGCGCAACGGGGTTGGTTGTCCAGAAGAGCGTAATCGAAAAACAAGGGGTTGAATTGACCCATGAAGGCATGAGGAGCGTCCTTTTGGGCGCGGAAAATGTCCGCCAGTCGATCTCCTCGATGCGCACCGGTGGCCTTTTCAATACTGGCTTGACCGCGAATACCTCCAATTACAGGGAGACCGCCCTTTATCAAACCGTCCCTGTTGTTTCCGCATGGAAGTCCATTGAACGGGTTTCGGCCCACGAGGGCTATACCTTCCACATAGCGGCGCACAGTCCGCGCAACCCAGCCAATGCTGTTCGGGCCGAGGAGCAGGGCGTGGTCGCGGAGTTGGAGCGCTCCGGCCGGGATGAGTACTTTGCGGTGGACGAGGAACGCGACGAGATCGTTTATGCCCGCCCGGTCCGGTTGAGCTCGGACTGCCTGAGCTGCCATGGGGACCCATCGATGAGCACCACGGGCGACGGCAAGGACCCGGTCGGCTTCCAAATGGAGGGTTGGCGTGCGGGCCAGATCCATGGCGTGTTTGTTCTCCGGGCCCCCATGTCCAGGCTGGCACCATCTGTCCAGGCGGGTATGGAGATGGCTCTGATGTGGATCGTGCCACTGGCCATTCTCATCGGCTGTTTTGTGTACTGGTTCGTGACCATGGCGAGCCGCGATTTAGATCGGATAGCTGAGCAGCTCGGCGAAGGTGCCCGGGTAGTGGAAGGAACGGTGCGTCAAATTGCCGCGGCGTCGAGCGGCTTGGCCCAGCGGGCATCAGAGCACGCGGCGACCCTGCAGGAAACTTCGGCAGCAGGTCGACAAATCGAGACGATGTCCACCAAGAACGCCGAGCGGTCCAAAGCTGCTGCGGCATTGGTGGAGAAAGCGCAGCAATCCTACACCTCGGCCGATGCCTCCCTCGCCCGCATGGTTATGGCCATGGAGGATATCAACGCGCAGAGCGGCCATATTTCCAAGATCATTCGTGTCATCGACGAGATTGCCTTTCAGACCAATATTCTCTCCCTGAACGCCGCGGTCGAGGCCGCACGGGCCGGTGAGGCAGGACTGGGCTTTGCCGTGGTGGCCGACGAAGTCCGCACTTTGGCCAGACGTTGCGCCGAAGCGGCCAAGGATACTGCCGGGTTGATCGACGAGTCGATTGCCAAATCGGTCGACGGAAAGTCCAAGGTTGACGAGGTTGTAGGTCTCGTTCGATCCCTCCACGAGCAATCGGAATCCATCAAACGCTTGGTCGATCAAGTCAACGAGGGGAGCCGGGAGCAGATGCGCGATATCGTCCAAGTCTCCGGCAACTTGGTGCAAATCGGCGAAGCGACCCAGCAGTCGGCAGCCCACGCCGAGGAAAGCTCGGCTGTCGCGGCGGAACTCGGCCAACAATCGGAACTCCTCCGGTGCGCGGTGGCGGAGCTGTCCGCGAGGGTGCACGGGGCTTGAATCGCGGTGGGGGCCACCGTAGACGTTCGGTATCCCCCGCCCAGCCCACCGAACGCGCGATAATGATAAGTTGTCCTCCGGTTCGACGTCGCCGCTCAACTTCCACCTCGACAAGTACGATGGTCCGCTGGACTTGCTCCTGGATCTGATTCGGAGGCAGCAGATCGACATTCGGGATATTCCAATCGCGACCATCACCCAGCAATATCTTTCTTACCTTGAAAAGGCGAGGGAGATGGATCTGGATCTTGGCGCGGAATTTGTATTTATGGCCGCGACGTTGATCCACATCAAGTCGCGGATGCTTTTGCCGACTGATCCGGCCCTGAAGCGCGAAGGCGAGAAGGACGAAGATCCCCGCGAGGAACTGGTCCAGCGGCTATTGGAGCACCAGCGCTTCAAGGATGCCGCAGAAATGCTGCAGCAGAAGCGGATGATCGAGGAAAATGTTTGGTCGAACCCGAGGATCCAGGAGTTCGTCCAGGATGAGGATGAACCCGGTTTCGATGTAGGCCTTTTTGATTTGGTGAAGGCATTCGGGGAAGTTCTCGAGCGTCTGAAGAGTCGGCCAATCTATGAGGTTGTGGAGGAAGAGGTTTCGGTCAGTGACATGATCAACCACCTCCGCTCACTCTTGGCTGCCTCCAGGAAGGAAAAGCCGCTTTTCATCCTCCAAATCATGGAGAAACAGCGCAGCCGCCGGGCGATGATCTGCCTCTTCCTGGCGGTCCTCGAGATGGTGAAGATGCAGGCGGTCCAGATCCTGCAGAAGGAATTGTTCGGGGAGATTGCACTTGGTCGTGGCGAGCGGTTCGAGGAGGCATTTGCGCCAGTTGTTGATGGAGTAGATGGGCCGGTCCCGGTTGCCGTGATCGACGAGGACTACAAGTAAGGAAATGGAATCACCAGAAAACGTGACTGTCGGTGGGTTGGATCAAGAGTCTGTCAACGGCACCATTGGCCGCCCTGTCGACGACGCACAGCTCAAGGCGCTCCTCGAAGCCATCGTTTACATCACGGACGAGCCCTTGACGATCGACCAGATCTGCGCTGCCATGGAGCAGCCAAAGGACCGCGTCATCCCGATTCTGGATGCACTAGTGGCGGAATACGACCGGGCGGACCGCGGTCTGTCAATCCGGGTCGTAGCTGGCGGCTTCAAAATGGCCACCAAGCCGGAGCACCACGAGGCTGTCCGGCGTTTTGTCAAGAACCTGAATCCACCGCTGAAGATGTCCCTGCCAGCCCTCGAAACACTGGCCGTCATCGCCTACAAGCAGCCCATCACCGCCCCGGAGATCATGGAGATCCGTGGTGTCCAGGGTGCAGGCGTGCTGAAAACCCTGATTGACAGGCGTTTGATCGCCACTGCCGGACGCAAACATGTGGTCGGGAAGCCGATCCTATACAAGACTACGCGCGAGTTTCTCCTCCAGTTCGGCCTGCGCGATTTAGCCGAACTCCCAACGTTGAAGGAATTCCAGGAATTGGCCCGGTTTGATGCCGAGCCTGAAAAGACGGAAAACCCAGGACCCGGCAAGACATCCGGGAAGCACAAGGAAAAAGGCCAGCCGGAGCAGGCGGAACCGGTTGAGCCGATGTTGTTTCCGCCCCCCGATGGGGACTAGGTACACACAATGGCGGAAGAACGGTTACAAAAGATTCTGGCGAGCGTGGGCATTGCCTCCCGCCGAAAGGCCGAGGAAATCATCATCGAGGGCCGTGTCACGGTGAACGGCAAGACCGTCACCGAGCTTGGCACCAAGGCGGACCTCGAGACCGACCACATCAAAGTGGATGGGCGCCTGCTGCGCGAGCCCGAGAAGCACGTTTATCTGGCGCTCTACAAGCCCGACAGCGTAGTCACGACGGCCAGCGATCCGCAAGGGCGGGCGACCGTGCTCGACCTTCTGCATGGCTTGAAAGTCCGGGTGTTTCCCGTTGGACGATTGGATTACCACAGCGAAGGCCTGCTCATCCTCACCAACGACGGTGAATTCGCGAACTCCATCACCTCCGCCAAGAGCCACGTACCCAAGACCTACGTGGTGAAGATCAAGGGGAATCTGACTCCGGAAGCCGAAGAGAAATTCCGCACAGGCATCCCCTTGAGCGGCAAACGTACGGCACCTGCCGGACTTCGGTTGATCCGCAAAGGGGACAACCCCTGGTACGAAGTGCGTTTGATCGAAGGCCGGAACCAGCAGATCCGCATCATGTTCAAGCACTTGGGGCATCTTGTGGAAAAGCTCCGGCGCGTCAAAATTGGACCGTTGGAGATCGGCAAGCTCAATCCGGGCGAGTTTCGCCACCTTCTGCCTGTCGAAGTGATGGCCTTGATGGCGGCCGTTCACGAAAGCCCGGATCCGGCAAAAACCGGTACCGCCTTGGAGCGGCCAGCCAAGCGGTCATCGGTCGCCAACCGCCGGGCAACACCCAAGAAGACCGTCAAGAAGGGGATCGGCCATGGTACGGGCCGCCCCAAGCCCAAAAAACGCCAGTAAACAGTCAGGGCTTGGCTGTTTTCGGCTCCCACAGCTCGATCTTGTTGCCATCGGCGTCAAAAACCCACGCGAATCGACCGTACTCGTGGTCTTCGCGCTTGGGATCGATTTTGGTGCCGTTGGCGGTGAGCCTGGCCAGAATGGCGTCCAAGTCGTCCACGATGTAGTTGACCATGAACTGCGAAGTGCTCGGGTCGAAGTACTTGGACTCCTGTTTGAAGATGCTCCACGCGGTGACCCGTTCCATTGACGGGTCGTCGTGGTCCCGCCACGGGAACGATGTCCCGTACGGTCCAGCCTTGATCCCGAGGTTTTTCTCGTACCACTGTCCGAGCCGAGGGCTGTCCGCCGATTTGAAGAACAGTCCGCCAATGCCGAGAATCCGCCCGCGTTCCAGTTCCGGTGTATTCGCCATGGCCCCCAGCTTACCAGACTTTTCAAACAGGCCGAGGTCGATCGAATAGCCCATCGCCTTGTATCCGGCCCGGTTCGGGTGCAGCTTGTCGCTGCGCGCCCCGGTGGAACTATCGGGCTGGAATTCGGCCTTCAGCGTCCCGGAGGCGGGGTCCAGCGTCGCCCCGTCGAAGTCCGCGACGCCGTCGAACAACCCGCCGGTGCGAATGAACTGGTTGATTGTCTTACGGGCCACATCCACTTCCGGCTTCCCGGCTCCCGATGCGGCTCCCAAGGCCGAAGTCACTGTTGCCCCCACCACTCGAATCTTCTTGGTATGGAGGCGCGCAACTCCGTCGCGGTAGCCCTGGATCACGGACTCGGCTGTGGCACCCGCCGCGCCAATGTCATTGATGGCCTCCAGCCACACGACGGATGTCACTCCCGAAAGCTCCAACACATCCCTGTCCAGCCGATCCAGCGCGGAAGGGCCGCCCCCGGGTGGTTTCGACGTGTCGTATTTCGCGGGCCCCACCACTTGGTTTCCGCCAATTCCCGCGTTCACAACCGCGAATCGGCTTCCAAACTTTGCATGCATCCGGCGCGAGAAGAAGTCCGGCCAGCGGTCGTCGCCGTTGATCGTGGAGGCTGTTCCGTCCGTGATTGAATCGCCGAACGCCACAACCACCTGGGTTGTATCCGGCAGCATGGCATCCACGGCATCCAGGAAGTACCACGAGGTTGTCGTGAACGGGAAATTTTCGGCATCCTCCTCGGCTCCGTGCGTTCCCGAATTCGGTGCCGACAAGTACGATGTCTGCAGAGACTTGGCGTGCCAAGTCATTGGTCCCGACGTCCCGGCCACATGGAAACTGACGGCCAATTTGCGACCCGCCGGCTGCTTCGGTACGGCGACCGCTACCGGGTCGGACCATAACATCGAGCCCGGCGCGATTTCCACCACCTGCTTGCCTCCAAATAGCACCGGTCGATTGGTTCCATTGATGACTTGGCCACCGCCTTCATGCTCCCCGGCAAACACATTGTCCAGGACCAATGGTTTGGAGCCGAAGACGTTGGAAAATCGGAACCGCATCCGTGATCCCCACAAGTCGGGCCGAACCACAAGCCGGAACGTCTGGTTCCGAGCCTCCTTGCTTGGCAAAACCATGGACAGATCCGGCTGCGCGACCGCGTTTCCCGCGGGATAGGGCCCATGGACGGAACCGGCCCAAACAGTGGCCCACTTGTCGGCTGCGGGAGCCGATACAGACAAGGCCAGAACCAGCAGCAGGTACCTCAAATCAGCCTCCGGGTAATATTTACGGCCTGCTCGAACGCAAATCCAATCTCCAGCAACGCGCGTTCCTTGCGGTGTCCCGCCACAATCTGGATACCCACGGGCAATCCCTCGGGCGTGAATCCGGCCGGTACCGACAATGAGGGCGCCCCGGTTACCGATATGAGATAGCAGGACTTCATCCAGTCGATATACGTTTCCATTCGGATTCCATCCACCTCCATCGGATACGGCAGGTTCACGTCGAACGGAGGCACTTGGCTCACCGGGAGCACGAAAAATTCGTGCCTGTCCATGAATTTGCGCATCCGCTCGTGGATTTCCGCAAGGCGCACATGGGCATCACCCACTTGCTGGGCGGTCAACTGGGAGGCTTTCTCCACTTCCCAGTGGAGGGTGTCCTTGAAAAGGGCTGGATGCGCCCGAACGGCCTCACCCAGACGGACTCCCGTCATCCACGTGCGAAGTGTGCGGAAGACCTCGTCGGCGCCTGAGAGATCCGGCTCGGCGTCCTCCACAATGCAGCCCAGCGCTTCGAACACTCCGCGCTGTGCGTTGGTGATGTCGCGCACACGTTTGTCCACCGGGATTCCGCCCAAGCCGGTCCACCAAGCCACGCGTGTTCCCCGAAAACTGCGGCCCAACGGGGCGGCGAAATCGGCCCCGTCATCGAATGACAACGGTGCGCGTGGGTCATATCCCGCAATCGCGGAGCAGAACAAAGCCAGGTCGGAGACCGACCGAGCCATTGGACCCTCCACCGAAAGCGGCATCCACGGAAACTGCGTTGGCCAAGCTGGAACCCTGCCCGCCGTGGGACGGAGCCCGACGACGCTGCAAAAACTTGCCGGATTCCGCAACGATCCGCCCAGGTCGCTGCCGTCGGCCAACGGTGCCATGCCTGTCGCCAGAGCCACCGCACCGCCCCCGGTGCTGCCGCCGCAGGTTTTCGTCGTGTCCCACGGATTCAGCGTCTTCCCGAAGACCGCGTTGAATGTTTGCGATCCGGCCCCAAATTCCGGGGTGTTGGTTTTCCCAAGGGTGATCGCCCCGGCGGCCTTGATTCGTTCCACTAGAAGCGAATCCGCGCCGGGGACAAAATCCTGGAACAGACGCGATCCGTATGTCGTCCGGATCCCTTTTGTCGGTTGCAGATCCTTGTGGACAACCGGCACCCCGTGCAGGGGGCCCACCGGTTCACCCGCCGCCAACTGCCGGTCGGCTGCATCGGCGGCATCCAACGCCTGCTCGGCGGCCAGTGTCACAACCGCGTTGTATTTCGGGTTTTCGGCCTCGATGCGTGCGAGGTGGGATTCCACCGCCTCCCTTGCCGAGAGTGAGCCCGAAGCAATTTTCTCCGCGATTTCAACCGCGGACATGCGCCACACCTGGGATGCCATAAGCCCTTACTTGTCCGAAGACGGTTTGCCTGCGACGTTGCGCCGCAGCCTGGACCGCCGGTTGTTCAACGCTTCGGCGATGCCGCGCTCCGCCAGCGGAGCCATCGCTTCATACCCGGCCTTGGTGGGGTGCACCCCGTCTTCCGAAAACTCGGGCTTCATGCCGCCCTTGCCGTCCTGAAGTGCCGAGTGGTAATCGACGTAGGGAATCACGTGCATCGCTGCATACTCCTTCATCCACTTGTTCAGAGCCTCGATCTTTGGCGCAGGCTCCAAACCCTTCTTCCATGGAAAGTCCGCGGCCGGTGGTATCGAACAGAGGACCGGTTCAATACCGTTGGCACGCGCGATATCCACCATCGACAGGAGATATCCTTGGATTGCCTCGGGTGTTTCCGGCCCGGTGTTTCCCGCCACATCATTGGTCCCGGCCAGGATCAGCACAACCGCCGGGCGCAGGTTGACCACGTCCTGCCGGAATCGCACCAGCATCTGGGGCGCAGTTTGGCCGGAGATGCCGCGGTTTACGTAGGGCTTGCCCGGGAAGAACTGCGAGTCCCGCCGCCCCCAGGCGTCGGTGATCGAATCGCCCATGAACACCACACGGTTTTCGTCCTTGCCCGGAGCCCCGATCTTTGCGTTGTCCTGGGCATAGCGTGCCAGCCGGGCCCAATCAGGGTTGGGTGCCTGTTGCGCGGCAGCAGTTAGTGCCAGCGTAAAAAGTATTGCGACCTTCATTTGGGTGTCACTCCTATATCAGTCAGCCAAGCCTGTAGCAAATCCGGCCACTTGGATTCCGGCATAGTTTTGAATTCTGCTGTTCGTCCGGTCATGCCGACGCCGTGGCCACCCCTGCGGAACACATGGAATTCGCTGGTAATCTTTGCCTTGCGCAGTTCCAAGTAATACTCGGCGGCACCGGTGGCCAGTGGATCGTCGTCATTTACGTAGATGAACGTCGGTGGCAGTGTCTTCTCCACCGGTGTCTTCCAGTCCCTGATTCCGGGATAGCCGAGGACGGCGAAATCCGGTCGCGAACTCAGGCGTTCCACTGGATCGGCGGCGTCGGGTTTGCCATCGTCGAAATGGTTTTCTGCCAGCAGGGCCAGTTGGCCCCCAGCGGAAAAGCCCATTACGCCGACTCGGGCCGGATCCACGCCCCACTCCTTCGCGCGGCTGCGCACCAGCCGAATCGACCGCAACGTGTCTGCCAAACTTTCCTTCTCGATCTTGTATGTGGACCCCTGCGCGTTGGCCAGCCGACTCTTTAGCACAAACGCCGCGATCCCCATCGAGTTCAACTTTTCGGCGACGAATTTGCCTTCCAGATCCATCACCAAGTAGCGGTGCCCACCCCCCGGCGCGACGATGAATGCGGCCCCGTTCGCCTTCCCTTTCGGAGGCAGGAAGACGGTGATCGACGGGTTGTGGATATCGGTCACGCGGTGGAACGCGTCGGGAGTGGCCCCTTCGATCCAGCGTTCCGGTGCCGTTTTTCCCTCGGAACCAGGGGCTCCGCCGGGCCAAAGCTTGATCTCCGGCGCATGCAGGTCAAGCGGGCCCTCCGCGGCATACAAGACTGAGGCCGCTAGGGCGAGGATGATGGGAATTCGACGCATCGCTCTCATTATGCACGCTCCCCCAAGTCCGGCACCTTTGCGTCCCCTACAATCACTCTTATATGAGGAAGATCACCGCCGTCCTTTGCATCATCTCGCTTTCGGCTCCGGTTTTTGCGCGGCAGCCTGTCCACGCCAAGCACGCCATGGTGGTCTCCAGGGAACCACATGCCACCGACGCCGGGGTTGCAATCCTGGAATCCGGCGGAAACGCCGTTGACGCGGCGGTCGCCGTGGCTTTTTCACTCGCTGTAACGCACCCGTCCGCCGGAAACTTGGGCGGAGGCGGCTTCATGCTGGTCCGCATGGCCAGTGGCGAAACCACATTCCTCGATTTCCGCGAGCGCGCACCGCTGTCGTCCTCCCGAAACATGTACATTGACGCCAAGACGGGCCGGGCAACCCAGGAATCCGTCCTCGGCTACCGTGCTTCCGGCATTCCCGGGACCGTCCGTGGGATGGAATACGCCCACGCCAAGTTCGGCAAGAAGCCGTGGAAAGACTTGGTCCAGCCCGCCGTGACTCTTGCCGCCGACGGTTTTCCCGTTTCCTACGGCCTCGGCACCAGCTTGAAGAGCCAAGGGACCAGCACCCGTCTGTCGAAATTCGAAGACTCGAAGCGGATTTTCCTCAAGGGTGGCGCATTTTATGACGTGGGCGAGACCTTCAGGCAGCCGGATTTGGCGAAGACCCTGACCCGGATCCGCGATCTTGGGGCCAAGGATTTCTATGAAGGTGAAACGGCCCGGTTGCTCGCCAAGGACATGGCCGAGCACCACGGCGAAATCACCCTGGCCGACCTAAAAGGCTACAAGGTTCGCGAATTGAAGCCACTCGAAGGCACCTACAAGGGTTACGGCGTGATTACGGCTCCGCCACCCAGTTCCGGCGGCGTCGGCATCCTGCAAATGATGGGTGTTCTGGCGGGCACCGACTACACCAAATCCGGCGCCGGTTCAGCCCACGCCCTGCACTACGAGGCGGAAGCCATGCGCCGCTACTTCGCCGACCGTTCCGAACACCTGGGCGACCCCGATTTCGTGAAGGTGCCGGTAGAAAAACTCCTCGACCCCGCCTATATCAAAAAACTTCGCGACAGCATCGACCCTGCGAAGGCATCCCCCAGCACCTCCGTGCATGCTGCCGATTTGGCCACGATCGCCGCACTTGCCAAGGAAAGCCACGAAACGACCCATTTTTCCATCGTGGATGCCGACGGAAATGCGGTATCGGTGACCTATACCCTGAACGGCGGTTTCGGTTCCGGCGTTACGGCGACTGGTCTTGGGTTCTTGCTTAACAACGAGATGGATGATTTTGCCGCAGATCCCGGCCATCCGAATCTATTCGGGCTTATCCAGGGCGAGGCGAACGCCATTGCACCCGGCAAGACCCCCCTTTCCTCCATGGTGCCCACCATCCTCACCAAGAACGGCAAGCTTTTCATGGTGACCGGCTCGCCCGGCGGTCCCACCATCATCAACACTGTGATGCAGGTGATTCTCAATGTGGTCGATTTCGGGATGAATGCGCACGAGGCTGTGGACCAACCCCGGATCCACCACCAGTGGATGCCGGATTCCCTTTCGGTCGAGAAGGCAGTGTCGCCCGATACCATGGAATTGTTGAAGCAGCGTGGGCACACGATCCGCCCGGCTGCCGCCATCGGCGAAGTGCAAACGATTGTGCTGGATGGCGAGTGGATCCAAGGGGCGAACGACGGTCGTGTCGAGGGCAAAGCGAAGGGGTATTAACGAATGATCCGGATGATTTCGACGCACGCAATGGTCAGCCACCGGCTAACGGCGGCATGGCTGAACCGGGTTGAGGGCGCGGGAATTCCGGCCATCGAGATTTTTTGCGCGCGGCAGCATTTTGATTACCGGGACAAGCCGCAAATCGCCGAACTGGGGCACTTTTTCCGCGATTCCCCGGTGAAGCTGCACTCCGTGCACGCACCGATGTTTACCGACGAGGTCTGGGGCCGGTCAGGCCCCGATACCCACATCAACATCACGGAACGCGTCAAGGGCGAGCGGATCCGTTGGGTGGATGAAATCAAGCGCGCGCTGGAGGTTTCGGAGACCATTCCGTTCCGCTATTTGATCCAGCATCTGGGTGTCACCGGGCAGGAGTTCTCCGAATACTCGATCGATGCGGGGTTCACGGCGTTGGAGGAGTTGACGGTGTTCGCCCGGCAGCGTGGCGTGGAAATCCTGCTGGAGAATATCCCGAATGGACTGTCGTCGGCGGATCGACTCAATCTTTTCAACAATATGACGCATCTGAATATGAACTACGTCTTTGACACCGGGCATGCGCATCTGCTCGGAAATGTCGCAAGCGAGTTTGCCGCGATGCAGCCTAGGGTGCGGTCCTTACACGTCCATGACAATGACGGCAAGGAGGACCAGCACCTGTTTCCGTTTGCGGAGGGCGGGACGATGGATTGGGCGGCGACGATGAAGATGCTGCGGTCGCGTCCGGGGCAGTATCCGTTGATGCTGGAGTTGAAGGAAGTACCGGAGATGCAGTTTCCGCTGCTCGAAATGAACAAGGTTTTCGACAAGCTGGAAGCGGCCTAGGGGATAGAAAATGGCGAACAGGATTCGGATTGAAGATGCCGCGAAGCACGCGGGCGAGTCGGTCGAGATTGCGGGTTGGCTGTACAACCTGCGGAAGTCGGGCAAGATTGTATTCCCGATTGTGCGCGACGGCAGCGGGGTGATCCAGTGCGTTGCGATGAAGAACAACCTGCCGGAAGAGGTGTTCGAGTCGTTGAAGCACCTGACACAGGAATCGTCGCTGATCATCCGGGGATCGCTCCGGGCCGAGAGCCGCGCGGCGGGCGGGTTCGAACTGGATGTGGAGGGAGTCGACATCCTGCAGCGCGTTTCCGAGGCTGATCCCTACCCGATTACGCCGAAGGACCACGGCATCGAATTCCTGATGGACCACAGGCACCTGTGGCTGCGGTCGCAGCGCCAACACGCGATTTTGCGTGTGCGCCATGAGATCGTGCGCGCGGTTCGGGATTATTTCGACAACCACGGCTTCACGCTGGTCGATACCCCGATCTTTACTCCTGCCGCCTGCGAGGGCACGACAACTCTGTTCGAAGTGAACTACTTCGACGACGAGAAGGCGTATTTGTCACAGTCCGGCCAGTTGTACAGCGAGGCGACGGCGATGGCCTTCGGCAAGGTCTACTGCTTCGGGCCGACGTTCCGGGCTGAAAAATCCAAGACCCGGCGGCACCTGACGGAATTCTGGATGGTGGAGCCCGAGATGGCCTACGCAGACTTGGAGGAGATCAAGCGGGTTGCGGAAGAGTTCATCGTCTACGTGGTGGGGCGAGTGTTGGACAAGAAGCGCGAGGAACTGAAGGTTCTGGAGCGGGATACGTCGAAGTTGGAACTCGTCCAATCGCCGTTCGTGCGGATGAGCTACGACGACGCCGTGAAAAACCTGCAGGCGAATGGCTCGAACATCGAATGGGGCAGCGATTTCGGCGGCGGCGACGAGACCATTCTAACCAAGCAGTTCGACCGGCCGATGTTGGTGGACCGGTTCCCGTCGGCCATCAAGGCGTTCTACATGGCCCCTGATCCGGATCGGCCCGAGGTTGCGCTGGGTGTGGACGTACTGGCACCGGAAGGCTATGGCGAGATTATCGGCGGTGGACAGCGGTTGCATGATCCCGAATTGCTGTTGAAGCGGATCGAGGAGCACAAGCTGCCCAAGGAAGCGTTTGACTGGTATATCGACCTGCGCAAGTACGGCACGGTGCCGCACGGCGGTTTCGGCATGGGCATCGAGCGTTGCGTGGCGTGGATATGCGGATTGGAACATATTCGGGAGACGATTGCCTTCCCCCGAATGCTTTATACCCTGAGGCCCTAATGAAGACACGGGTGGCGGTAGTTTACGGGGGCCGGTCGGGAGAGCATGAGGTTTCGCTGAGGTCGGCGGAGTCGGTCATTGCTGCGCTGAATCCGGACAAGTACGAAGTGAAGAAGTACTTCATTGACAAGCAGGGGCGGTGGAGTCCGGGGCCGATTCTGCCCGAGCCCGGCGCAAACCCGGATATCGACGTCGTGTTTCCCGTGCTGCACGGGACATTCGGCGAGGATGGGACGATGCAGGGGCTGTTCGAGCTGGCGGATTTGCCCTACGTGGGGGCAAATGTGCTGGCGTCTGCGGTGTCGATGGACAAGGACGTGATGAAGCGCGTGTGCCGCGACCAGGGTCTGCCGGTGGTGGATTACCTTGTGCTGCATCGCGGCCAGTTCACGCCGGAGGAAGTCGCGGCGCGTTTGCCGTTTCCGATGTTCGTGAAACCGGCGAATTTGGGGTCGTCAGTCGGAATTTCCAAGGCACACGATCTGGCGGAGTTGGAAGCCGCGCTGGCGACGGCGGCTGAGTTCGACCGGAAAGTGATTGTGGAGCGGGGTATCGAGGGCAGGGAATTCGAGTGCGCCGTGTTGGGGAATGAAGATCCCGCGGCGAGTGTACCGTGCGAGATCCTGCCGTCGCGCGAGTTCTATGACTACGAGGACAAGTACCTGCTGAATGCTGCTCGGATCGAGCTGCCGCCGAAGTTGTCGGCGGAGGATGAGGCCGAAATGCGTCGGTTGGCGGTGGCTTGCTACTTGGCCGTGGGCTGCGAGGGTATGGGGCGCGTCGATTTCCTGCGGGAGGAGTCTTCCGGGCAGTTTTTTGTGAACGAGATCAATACGATTCCCGGTTTTACTTCGATCAGCATGTTCCCGAAGATGTGGGAGTATACGGGCATCCGCTACCCGGATCTGATCGACCGGTTGGTGGAGTTGGCGTTGGAGCGGCACGCGGCGAAGACGGTTACTCGGTTTAGCCGGTAGGGTAGCGCCGAACCACTCCATGGGTTCCGTTGTTCCTTCGGGGGCATGGTGCCGCAATCCCCTGCGGGGCAGACTTGGGTCCGGGACGGTTGCGCAACATCATTGCCAACTGTTTGGCTTCTCCGTCATGTGCCACGGAGCCCACAATCATCGGCTTGGTGCCCGTCGGCTCCGCGGCATTCCTCACCCCTACATCCGCATCGGCATTGCCCGTTGGCTCAGCGACTCCAAATTCAGCAAGTGCTCTGGTGCTACAGTCGCAACCGTCCACAGGTTCGTGTCGGAGAAGCGCACTCCGACAAAATATCCAAAATCCCGGAATGCGCAATAGCAGGCATGACCTCGGTAGTTCGCCGGCGGCCCATTTTCCGTATCGATGATTAATTCCATTGGGGCTCCGATGGGGATTGGCGTGTCCATTTGGACGCAGCCTCCAATCGCGGAAATGTCCTCCAGAACCGCCTCCGAACTGCGGAATCGCTCCGGCCCCACGGTCCATTCGACGCGCACCAACTGGGCGCATAGGAGACGCTTTTCGAAACGTCTTTCATTCATGCCCTTCTATCGGCAGGGGCGGGTGGAAAGTTTAGGGCCGGAAATAGAAGAATTTTTCAGGTCTAGGAAAGGTCGAAAAGGTGGCCCATTTTGTCGCGCTTTGTCTCCAGGTATCCGCGGCGCGATTCGACCGGCGCAGCTACGCAAGGGAGTCGTTCCGCCACCTCAACGCCAGCCTGTTCCACCGCATGGACCTTGTCGGGGTTGTTGGAAAGAAGCCGCACGGACCGTATTCCGAGGCTCAGCAGGATCGCGCCCGGCAGGGCATAATTGCGGAGATCGCTCTCGAACCCCAGTTGCTCGTTGGCCTCCACGGTGTCGGCACCTTGGTCCTGGAGTTGGTAGGCGCGCAATTTGTTCATAATGCCGATTCCGCGTCCCTCCTGCATTTCATACACGACCAAGCCCCGCCCTTCGGCCCCTATCCGTTCCAGGGCGATTTCCAGCTGGGCGCGGCAATCGCAGCGCAGGCTGTGGAACACGTCTCCGGTCAGGCACTGGGAGTGGATGCGCAAAACGGGCGGAGGGCCGTTGGCGACGTCGCCCATGGTGATGACCACGGCCTCCTCGACCGCCGTTCCGGTGCCACTGGTGGTCCTGCCTTCGAAGCCGAAGATGCGGAACTGGCCGTATTCGGTTGGAAAATCGGCCTCTGCGGCCTGGTGTAGTTCGAACTTGCCGGACAAACCCCATTATAATGACCAGCAAGGGCCCGTTCCCCAAAGAACGCGCCGGGGGCCCGTGCCCCCGCTGCGACCGGCATGCAACAACACATCATCCTGCTCCTGCTGAGGGTAGCGGTCGCTGCTGCGATCGCGAGCTTCGGCGTCCGCAGTGCGGCGGCCAAGCGGATGCTCCAGCGCGAGGAGCGGACGCTGGCTCAGCGTATCCGCCTTGTGCTGTGGTTTGCGGCCATGTTCGGGCCCGGTGTGGCGATCCGCGTGGCGACCGGCGACTACCCCGCGCTGGATTTAGGTCTGGAGGGAGTCCTTCTTGCTGGCATTGCGGGCGGCTACGTTACTGGACTGCTTGCAGGTCTGGTGATCGCCGTTCCGGCGATGCTTGGCAGCGAGTATCTTTCGCTGCCGTTCTTCGCGGCTGTCGGGCTTGGTGGCGGACTCCTCCGCGACGCTGCCGTGGACCGCGACGATATCTGGCGCTTCTCGCCGTTCCCCGAAGTGAACTTCTACCGGGTATTCCAGCCCGGTCGGGAGCTCCGCAGTGCTGCCCTCCACGCATGGTTCAGCTTCGGGGTGGTGGCTGCGGAATTCCTGCGCCAAGCACTCGCCACGGCATTCGACCCGCCCCGCCTTTTCGCGCCGGAGCGCCTGACCGACCCGCTGCCATTGGTCGGGGGCATGTATATTTCCACCTACTTTTGCATCACCCTGCCACTGAAGGTTTGGAACAACTCGCGCAACGAGGCCAAACTGGAATCGCAACAGCGCTTGCTGATGCAGGCGCGCCTCGAAGCTCTTGCCAGTCAGATCAACCCCCATTTTCTTTTCAATACGCTGAATTCAATTTCGACGCTGATCCGGATCAATCCCGAACGCGCGCGGGTCATGGTCACCCAGTTGGCGCGGATCATGCGCCGCCGGTTGCGCACTACCGAACACTTGGCACCGCTGCGTGACGAGCTGGATTTCATGGAGGACTATTTGGCGATCGAGCGCGTTCGGTTTGGCGACAAGCTGCGTGTTTCCAACCATATAGCCCCAGACACCCTCGATCTTCTGGTGCCCAGCATGCTCTTCCAGCCACTGGTGGAAAACTCGATCAAGCATGGAATTGCGTCCAAAGTGGAGGGCGGTTCCGTCACTCTCCGCAGCCGCAGGGCGGGTGGGCGGCTCGTTGTGGAGGTCGAGGATGACGGGGTTGGGATTCCGGAATCGGAGCTTTCGAACATCCTCAACAAAGGCATCGGTGTCACGAATTTGAAAGAGCGACTGAAGGTGCTGTATAACGGTGATTACCGCATGTTGATCGACAGCCAGCCCGGGCGCGGAACGCGAATCGAGATTGAGGTGCCGGATACGCCGTCACTATCGGTGCCGGCGCGGTAACGATGTCGACATTCAGCGCACGCCCCACTGCCCGTGGATCGCTCGGAAGCAAGGTCGAGGACACGTTCCGCTTCCTGCCCGGCAACACGCGGCGCATCTACGATCTGGTGGCCGAGATATACCCGCTCTCGACCATGCTGTTTCATTCCGATGCCCACAAGGTGGCCTTGTCCTTGGCCGGGGTTGCCGACGGAATGCGCGTTCTGGAGGTCACAACCGGCTCGGGGGAAATGTTCCGGCGCCTGTTGAGGAGCAATCCCAACGGCATGACCTGCGGAGTGGATATCTCGCCGAACATGGCGGCGCGAACGCAACGGGTCGCGCGGCGGCGAATACCTGGCGTCGAAGCCCACTGCCAGGCTGTGGACGCAAGGCGCATGCCTTTCGGTGACGGGGCGTTCGACGCCGTTGTTTGCTGTTATTTGCTGGAGTTGCTGGGCGAAGAGGACATCGTGCACACCTTGGCCGAAATGCGCCGGGTGCTGCGTCCCAATGGAAGATTGGCGCTGGTGTTGATCGGGCAGCAGGATCCGGCGTTCAATGTTTGGTACCGGTTCATCGGCAGTATTGCCCCGGCGTTCCTGGGGCGCCAAGTGGAGACCCGCATTCCCGAGATGATGGAAGCCTGCGAATTTGAGTTGGAGCACGACCGGCAGGTGCGTCAGACTCTGTACCCATCGCGGGTTGTGGTCGCCAAAAGGTAGGCGTAACGCCCGGTTGTCCGGCGGCGTCCCATCAATTGCACCGGCCCGAAACGGGCCGCAGGTCCACTTGGGGCGACGTGTGTCCGTGGAGAGTACCGTTCGTGCCGCATGGCATGGTAAATTGGAATTTACCTAGTCGTACGCCGTTCCGAATCACCTCTCGAAATGGATCAAACTCTGCAAGCCCTTGGTGGGATCGTCCTGAATGGCCTCCCCACTTGCTTCCTCGTCCTGCTTCTCGCGGTCTGCGTCAAGTATGTCTATTTGGCACCTCTGGACAAAGTTCTGAAGGAGCGTCATCGCCTGAGCGAAGGAGCCCGCGAGGCTGCCGCCCAAAGCCTGAGGAGCGCCGATTCCCGCGTGGCCAATTACGAAACCGCTCTCGCGGTCGCACGCGGCGAGATCTACGCCGAAAACGCAGCTTTCCTGAAACAGCTCAACGCCGAGCAGTCGGGTCGGATCCAAGCGGCGCGCGTGGAGTCGGAAGCGCGGATCTCAGCTGGAAAAGCTGCTGTGGCTGAAGAAGCAGCGGTCGCCCGCCAATCCCTCGAACTTCAAAGTGATCTTTTGGCCACACAGATTGCGGATTCCATTCTAAACAGGCGGGTGGCCTAATGCGCCGCCGTATATCGATTTTTGTTGCTGCCGGTTGCCTGCTGCTCGCACCCGCATTCATCTTTCCGGCTCTGGCTCAGGAGTCCAAGCAGGTCGAGGCTAAAGGCGAAAAGCACGAGGGCGAGCCCGGCGGCAACCTGATGATGTGGAAGTGGCTCAACTTCGGCATTCTGGCCGCTGGCTTGGGTTACCTGATGTCGAAGAATCTTGGCCCGTTCCTGGCCGAGCGTTCCGCTGGCATTCGCGAGGCGTTGGCGGCTGGCGAAAATGCCAAGGTCGCCGCTGAGGCTAGGGCAATGGCGGTTCAGGTCAAGCTCGACGGCTTGGCGGGCACCGTGGAGGCTTTGAAGGCCGAGGCGAGGTCCGAGCGCGAGCATGAAGCGATTCGGCTGCGTCGCGAGACCGAGCTCGAATTGGTCAGAATTTCACAGCACGCGGCAATGGAAATAGAATCCGCCAGCAAGTTGGCCCGGCTGGAGCTGCAGAGGCACGCGGCCAAGCTGGCGATTGAACTGGCTACGCAAAAAGTGAAGAGCCGGATGACCGGCGATGTGCAGGCCGCGCTCATCGATACTTTTGTTGGCGGTCTGGCCGCCAGCACCGCTGCGGCTGCGGACAAGTCGAAAAATACATAAATCCAGCATGACTTCCTCCGCACTTGTAACCCGATACGCGAACGCTTTGGTGGACGTGGTTCTAGGTGATTCCACAAAGCCTGGGTCCGTCGATCCCGCCGTTGCGGTTCGCGACCTGCGCTTATTTGAGGCTGCGGCGAAGGCAGCTCCTGTCTTGAAGGTAGCGCTGGCATCGCCGGCAATTTCAGCCACTCGGAAGCGCCATGTGATCGGGCGCATCGCGGACGAGCTGGGTCTTCACCGCATTATCCGCAATTTCCTCTTTGTGTTGAGCGACAGGCGCCGTGCCGGCGATTTGACTCCCATGCTCGAGGCTTTCGATCTGGCCCTTGATGAACGGTTGGGATGGACGAGGGCCGAGATCGCTTCAGCCTATGAATTGACCTCCGCGCAACAGGTTGCGGTTACCTCTGAATTGGAGCGGGCCATTGAGGGCCGTGTTCGTGCGCATTTTTCAGTGAATCCGGAGTTGATCGGCGGCGCGAAGGCGAAGCTCGGCTCCAAAGTGTATGACGGATCGGTGCAGGGGCGGCTGGAGAGCCTGCGTTTGCGCTTGGCTGTTTAAGTCAACGCTGTTTAAGAAACTATTTTTGAATTCGGAATCCTATGGCTCAAATCGGGGCAGACGAGATTACAAAGATTCTCCGGCAGGAGATCGAGAACTACGACCGCGCGGTTGACGTGAGCGAGGTAGGCTCGATCATCTCGGTCGGCGACGGCATCGCGCGTATCTACGGCTTGTCGAAGGTCATGTCGGGCGAGTTGATTGAGTTCCCGCACGGCGTGTCGGGCATCGCGATGAATCTGGAGGAAGACCAGGTCGGAGCGGTGTTGCTGGGTGAATACCAAAAAATTCGCGAAGGCGACGAAGTCCGCCGGACCGGCCAGATCATGTCGGTCCCTGTCGGCGAGGCCATGATCGGTCGCGTCGTGGATGCCCTCGGTCGTCCGATCGACGGCAAGGGTCCGATTGCAACCACGCAGCGGAACGCCATCGAGCGCATCGCGCCTGGCGTCATCGACCGCCAGCCCGTGAAGCAGCCGATGCAGACCGGTATCAAGGCCATCGACGGAATGATCCCGATTGGCCGCGGCCAGCGCGAATTGATCATCGGCGACCGCCAGACCGGCAAGACTGCGATCGCGCTCGACGCCATCATCAACCAAAAGGGCGGCGACATGATTTGCATCTATGTCGCGATCGGCCAGAAGCGCTCCACCGTAGCGCAGGTCGTGAAGACGCTGGAGGACGCGGGCGCGATGGAATACACCATCGTGGTCTCGGCATCCGCCTCCGACCCAGCTCCAATGCAGTACTTGGCACCTTATGCTGGTTGCGCCATCGGCGAATATTTCCGTGATTCCAGCCGCCACGCTCTTTGCGTTTACGACGACCTTTCCAAGCACGCAGCCGCCTACCGCGAAATTTCGCTGCTGCTCCGCCGTCCCCCGGGCCGCGAAGCGTTCCCAGGCGACGTGTTCTACTTGCATAGTCGTCTTCTGGAGCGCGCCTCAAAGTTGAGCGATAAGATGGGCGGCGGTTCGCTGACCGCGCTACCATTCATCGAAACCCAGGCGGGTGACGTCTCGGCCTACATCCCGACGAACGTGATCTCGATCACCGATGGCCAGATTTATCTGGAATCGGATCTCTTTAATTCCAACATCCGCCCGGCCGTCAACGTCGGACTTTCGGTAAGCCGCGTCGGCGGCAATGCGCAGATCAAGGCTATGAAGCAGGTTGCCGGTCCGCTGCGTTTGAATTTGGCGCAGTACCGCGAACTGGCTGCCTTTGCGCAGTTCGGCTCGGATCTCGACAAATCATCCCAAGACCAGTTGAACCGCGGCAAGCGGCTCGTGGAAATCCTGAAGCAGCCCCAGTACCAGCCGCTGCCTGTTGAAAAGCAGATTGTCATCATCTTCGCCGGTACCCGCGGTCTACTCGATGACATGCGCGTTGAGGACTGCCGCCCGTTCGAACAGGAATTGTACAAATTCCTTGAAACGGCCAAGCCCGGTATCCTGAACGCCATCCGCGAGAAGAAGGCCATCGACAAGCAGTTGGAAGCCGACCTCACTGCGGCTATCAACGAACTGAAGGAAAGATTCAAGAAGGCGAAGGCGTAAAAACCCGATATGCCGAGTTTGATCGATTTCCGGCGGCGCATCCGCTCGGTCAAGAACACGCAGCAGATCACCAAGGCCATGAAAATGGTCTCGGCAGCGAAGCTGCGCCGTGCACAGGAGCGCGTTATTGCGGCCCGTCCCTATGCGCAGACCATGCGCGAGATGTTGGCGAATCTGACCGCCGCGGCTGCATCGGACGACCGTGCCGGGAGCAGCCCATGGCTCGCGACCCGCGAATCCAAGCGGGTTGACCTGATCTTCCTCACCAGCGACACCGGTTTGGCTGGCGCTTTCAACTCAAATCTGTTGAAAGCGGCCCAAAAGTTTGCCGACGAGCACGCGGGCAAGGAAATCACTCTCACCCTCGTCGGACGCAAAGGACGGGACTTTTACCGCAAGCGCGGCGCGAAGATCCTTTCCGAGCACATCAATATCCTGAACAAGCCCACCTATCAGGACGCGGCTGGGATCGCCAAGGATGTGATCCGGCGCTACCGGGACGGCGAGACGGATGGCGTTTATATCATCAACAATGATTTCAAGTCCGTGATGTCGGCCAACCTTTCGGTGGCGCAGATTCTACCCCTGCCGCCGATGGCTGGTTCAGGGAGTTCTGCGGATTACATCTATGAGCAGTCCCCCCTCGAGATGCTGGAGCAATTGATCCCGCGCTTGGTCGAAGTCTCCGTGTTCCGGTCGATGCTCGAAACAGTTGCCGCGTACCAGGCTGCGCGCATGACCGCGATGGACACGGCATCGACCAACGCTAAGGAAGTGATCGAGACCCTCACCTTGCACATGAACCGTGTGCGTCAGGCTGCGATCACCAAGGAAATCATCGAAGTTGTCAGCGGCGCGGCGGCCGCGGAATAATCCCGTCGGAATAAAGGATTTTACATGGCGACAGAAAATTTTGTAGTCGGTCACGTAGTACAGATCGCGGGACCCGCGATCGACTGTCAGTTCCCCGAGGGCGAGATTCCCGAGGTCCGCACCGCTATCCGCATCACCAGCGAAGGTTTTGACGTCCCCACGCCGATCGATATCATCTGCGAGGCCGCCGCGCACATCGGCGAAGGCCGCGTCCGCACCATCGCGATGCAGCCGACCGAAGGCTTGGTCCGTGGCATGAAGGCGATCAGCCTCGGTGCCCCGATCACCATTCCGGTCGGCAAGGAAACACTGGGCCGCGTGTTGAACGTGCTCGGTCAGCCTGTGGACGACATGGGCCCGGTCAACGCCAAGACCTTCATGCCGATCCACCGGCAGGCGCCGGCGTTCGACGAACAGTCGACGAACCTAGAAATGTTCGAGACCGGCATCAAGGTTATCGATCTTCTGGAACCCTACCTCCGCGGCGGAAAGATCGGCCTCTTCGGCGGCGCGGGCGTCGGCAAGACCGTCGTCATTATGGAATTGATCCACAACATCGCCATGCACCACGGTGGTGTGTCGGTGTTCGCGGGCGTCGGTGAACGCACCCGCGAAGGCAACGATTTGTGGCTGGAAATGCAGGAAGGCGGCATCGTCGATCCTGCCGACTACACCAAATCCAAGGTGGCACTTGTGTACGGCCAGATGACCGAGCCGCCAGGGGCGCGTCTGCGCGTCGGCCTGACCGGTCTCACGGTCGCTGAATATTTCCGCGACGTGGAGCACCAGGACGTGCTGCTCTTCGTGGACAACGTTTTCCGCTTCACCCAGGCCGGATCCGAAGTTTCAGCGCTGCTGGGCCGCATGCCTTCCGCCGTCGGCTACCAGCCCAACCTGGCCACCGAAATGGGCGAGCTGCAGGAACGCATCACCTCGACCAAGGACGGCTCCATCACGTCCGTGCAGGCCATCTACGTGCCTGCCGACGATTACACCGATCCGGCTCCGGCTGCGGCGTTTGCCCACTTGGACGCGACCACGAATCTTTCCCGCCCGATTGCCGAACTCGGAATTTATCCGGCAGTGGATCCGCTGGCGTCGACTTCGCGCATTCTCGATCCCCGCATCCTCGGCGACGAGCATTACAACACGGCCCAAGCCGTGAAGGGCGTCTTGCAGCGTTACAAGGATTTGCAGGACATCATCGCCATTCTCGGCATTGACGAATTGAGCGACGAGGACAAGGCGACTGTTGGCCGCGCCCGCCGCATCCAGAGGTTCCTGTCCCAACCGTTCTTCGTGGCCGAGCAGTTTACCGGGTTTCCAGGCAAGTACGTGAAGCTGGCAGATACCATCCGCAGCTTCCGCGACATCGTGGACGGCAAGTACGACGACCTGCCCGAGCAGGCGTTCTACATGCAGGGCACGATCGAGGATGTGATCGAGAAGGCTGCTCAGCTCCGGGCCGCATAGGCTCCGAGGATCAAAAATGGCTGAGTCGATCCAGTTCCAGTTGGTGAGTCCGGAAAGAATGCTCGTCGACGAGCGGGTGTCTGAAGTCCAGATACCCGCCCGCGAGGGGTATATCGGAGTGATGGCCGGACACGCTCCTTTGCTGTCCGAATTGATGGACGGCGGGGTGTTGACGTTCAAGGCTGGCGCGGAGCTGAAAACCTTGGCCGTGTATGGCGGGTTTGTCGAAGTTCAGCCGGGCCGGGTGCGGGTTTTGGCCGATGCAGCCGAGTTTGGCTCCGAGATTGATGCGGAGAAGGCAAAGGCGCGGCTGGCTGTGGCGTTGAAGGCGAGTGGTGGGGATACTGCTGCGTTGCTGGCCGAAGTTGCGAAGGCTCAGGCGGCTGTGGACACGGTCGTGAAACGGTAGATCTTCTCCCCACGTTGTGGTGCTACCTACTCGCTCTTTGAATATCTGAAAACGCCAGTCGGCAGCATTGCCAGCAATTTGTTCACTGCATCTTCTGCGGCGGTTCCGGTCCATTGGTTGGAGAGTGCGTAGGTTTTACCCTCCTTGTGCAGAAGGTTCTCCTCGTCACAAAAGTAGCGGGCCAAGTCGTACTTGCCGCCTTGCTTTGCTGTCAGTTGTCCCGCCCGGCGTTTGAATTGCACTTCCTCTAGATCACCCTCCAGAATCAACCAGCGTGCAGATGGCAGGACGGTCAATACCGTGTTCCACGGGAGTCTATCGAGTGCGATCTTGGCGACCATCAAGACAAGTCCCCGCTTTGAGACTTGGATCTCCGCCAACTTGCCGTCGATCGTCACGTCGTACTTGGAGAAGTCGCGGGACTGGATCCTGTCCGAGGTGACCGTTCGACGCAATGCTTGTGCTTTCTCTACTCCAATCGTATAGTCCGCAGCCTCCGGGAGTGGAATCACCTGCTGAACGTCCAGCAGGGTCCGTCCATCCAGTGCATATGGCTTGATTCTCACACAGCGAATCTCCACCCCACAATTACGCAGCCAGAGTATCGAGGTGGTTAATTCCTTGGAGAAGTCCGCTGATGCGAGAACAATTCGAACATCCTGGCCGAAGTACCCGCTCTCGTCGTGCTCCCAGCCGAGAAACTGAAGCATCGAGGCTCGGGCATCGTCCGGACATTCGATCTTCTCAAGGTGCCGCCCGTAAACCTCCACGGCACGCGAGAACGTCATATTGGACACCATGGCGGCATAGCGTACAGCCTGGAGTTCCATATAACCGCCATCCTCGGTCCGTTTCAATTCGAAAACCACGAGGCGTGCATCACGGTCGATACCCAGCAAGTCGATCCGCTTCCTGCTGTCCTCCCACTCGCAAAACTCTTCGGAGATGATCAGTGTGTCAGGGGCAATCACGTCGATCTGCTCGCGGAGCAGCCGCTGCAGGTCTCCGCGCTCGGCGATTCCTTGATCCGCAAACGTGGTTTCGCCCAGGGAGCGGATCTCAGTTTTCGTGAGTTCGTAAATCGCCACGCCTGATCCTAGCATGAGTCCGGGACCATGAATGCATCGTCCCGGAGTGTTGCGCGATAAAAAGGGGGACGGCACCGCCGAAGCGATGCCGTCCCCCTTTCATTCATGGAACGTAAACCTAGAAGTTGACCCGAACAGCCAACTGGATCACGCGCGGTCCGCGGTCGGCGGTTGCCGTACCGAAGAGAGCGTTGACCTGCTTGCCGGTCGCGTCAAACTTCGCAGAGGTGTTGATGCTGGACCACTGGGCGTGGTTGAATGCGTTGTAGAACTCGCCACGAAGCTGGAACACGAACCGTTCCTTCACCGTGAAGTTCTTAAAGCCCGAAAGATCCCACTGGTTCTGGCCAGGACCGCGGAAAACATCGCGGGCCGCACTGCCGATGTAGCCGAGTGCCGGTTGCGCGAACACCGAGGTGTTGAACCATTGGTACTGGTTGCGGTTTCCGTAGCCCTGTTGCGGGTTGCCGGTCACGTTGATGCGCTGGCCGTCGCCGCCGCCGATCAGATCGACGCCGGAAACGGTGCTGAAGCCAACACCGGTCGGTGCGCCGTCCGCGAAGGTGCCGATGCCGGAAACGTTCCAATGGGCGAGCATCGTTTTCATGATCGGATTCTTGAAGCGGTTCGAGCCGGGCAGCTCATAGAGCCACGAAATGTTGGTGACGAATGTGCGGTCGTACGAAGACTCACCATAGTTCAGCAGGCGGGGATTCGCGTAGGTGGCGATGGTGTTGCCGTTGCCCGAGCCGTAGTCCATCGCCTTCGACCACACGAAGTTCGCCTTGAACTCCATGCCGTTCGAGAAGCGGCGGTTTGCTTGGGTTTGCAGGGAGTAGTAGCTTGAGGTTCCGATGGGCTGGATGAAGTTGATCGAGCCATAGCCCTTGTACGGGGCGAGGAAGTTATTCGGAAGCGGCTTGCCAGGCAGTGTTGGATCCTGTGCGCTGGCCGCAAAACGGGCACCGTAGGGTAACTGGTTCAGGTTCTGGGCCATTTCCAAGTGGCGTCCCAAGGTGCCGACTCCGGCGATGTCGATCACGATCGAGTGGCCGATGTCATGTTGCACACCAAGGCTGAACGCATAGGTGGAGCCCAGACGGTGTTCGTCGTTGCCGAGGACGTTCGACGGGAAGAGGGTCCCGGCGGTACCCAGGAACGAGTTGAGGGTGCCGTAGTACGTGGTAGGCGTGTATGACAACGGGGGCGTCGATTGGAAGCTGCCTGAGCAGCACAGGCTGGGCTGGCTGGTGGGGATGTAGCTGATGCCAAAACCGCCGCGGAGAGCGGTCTTGCCATTTCCGAACACGTCATAGGCGAAGCCGAAACGCGGTCCGGGGTCGAAGGATGAGCCATTGGTCAGACCAACCGGTACACCGGGTTGGCCGGAGATGATGATTCCGTTGACCGGGTTGCCCACGCCGGGGACAATACCGCCGATGTAGACCGCCGGAAGTTGCGCCCCCGTGGCAGGATTGACCGCCACACGCACGCCAGCGCCGTTGATGCCCGGATTGTAGAGCAACGCCGCGTTCTTTGGATCCCACGAGCCGGGGTTAAATCCAGCCATGATGTTCTTCCTCTGGGTCCACGGGATCCTCGTCGTGAAGCGGATGCCCAGTTCCAGTGTCAACCGCTTGGAGACCTTCCACGAATCCTGGACATACTCCTCGAAGGCCGACTCACGGTAGTCCGCCGCGTTGCGTGCCGAACTTTCGGTGTAGGTGTCGAAAACGCCCTGGACGGCGTTCGAGTAGCCGTAGCCGGTGTCGAGTGGATTGTTCACGTCTTTTGCGAAGGCGAAGTTGCCGGAATAGGCTGTGCCGGGGTTGCCCTTCCACATCCGCGTGCGTTCAATGCTGATGCCGGTCTTCAGGGTGTGGTTGCCGAGCACCTTGGTCACGTTGTCAGAGAAGGTGAACTTGGTGGTTGCGCCATTGATCGGAGCGCGGGCGTCGTAGGAGTAGCCTGCCGCTGACGGAACGTCGCCAAAGCTCATGATCGGAATTACATTGTTTGAGTTCGCCGACGGATACCACTGGCCGAGCCCGTTGAGGTTATATGTGGAGCGTTGGATCTTGGCGTTTTCCGCGTCGCTCACCGGACCACCTGGCTCATCCCAGTGGTTGACGCCAAAGGTGACTTCGTTGATGAGGGTGGGCGAGATCGTGTAGACGGCGTTGATCGACGGGGTCTGGATGCGCGACTTATAGAAGGACCTGACCAAGCCCCATGCCGGACCAGGAGCCGCACCGACGCCGAAACCAGTGCTGCTGTTGATAATGCTGTTGTAGTGGCCGTAGAAGCGGAACTTTTCGGTCACGTTGTAGTCATTCCGGAACGTGTAGTTTTCGATGTTGACGATTGGCGTCTCTTGGAACACGAAATTGTAGTTGCCGCCGCTGACCGCCCGATTGTTGAAGTTCGGCTGCGGGAACACGCTGAGCAGGGATTGACCGAGTGGGTTGAGCTGGCTCTGCGGCACGATGTTGCCGGGGTACGCAGTCTTGCTCCCAGGCGCGTTCACAGGAATTAGTGCACCGCCAACCGTGACGCTTTGGGAAAAATTGCCGGCGCGTTCGAGCGCGGTGGGCATGGTGTTCTGTTGCAGCGCCTTGGGGACACCTTGGTAGGCGTACTGGTTGTTGAAAAAGAAGAAAACCTTGTTCTTCAGCTGCGGGAACTTGCCGGGAATATAGACCGGTCCGCCGATGCTGCCGCCGCCGATCACATATCGGTACTTGGCGATGCGCACGTTATTGAGGTTGTTGAAGTACGAGTTGGCGTTCAAATCCTCGTTGCGGAAGTACGTGTACAATCCGCCGTGGAACTCCTTGCCACCGGACTTGGTGGAAAGATTGATGATCGCGCCGCCGCTCTGGCCGTATTCCGCTTGGTAGCTGGATGTCTTGACGTCGAGCTCGGCCAGGGCGTCCAATGCCTCGGTCGCATAGAGTGCTCCCTGGCTGGAGGGGTCTGAGCCGTCAACACCGTTGAGCGTGGGGATGGTCGCCGCCGCGCGGGTGCCGTTGATCGCGGAGTAATTCTGGCCCGAACTGGGGCCGTCGGCGTCACTCGCGCCCGCGAACCCTGGCAGGCCGCGCATAAGGCCGCCGATGGAAAGGCCGCGCGACAGCAGGGCCGCTACTTCATGCTTGTCCAAGTTGGAGGAGCGCTCGGCGCTTTGGACTTGGACGGGGGTTGCGTCGGCTTGGACAGTAACCGATTCGCTTGTGCTGCCGACCGCGAGGGTCAGAGTGCCGATCGCGCGCCGCTCGCCTTCCGTGATCACTAGGTTTTTCTGTTCCAGACGCGAAAAGCCGGTAACTTGGACCGAGATTGTGTACGTCGCCGGTGCGGGAACAGCGAGGAACGAGAAATTGCCGCTGGAGCTGGACTTCGCCGTAATCACCGCGATGCCGGTGTCCTGGTTGGTCAGTGTCAATGTGGCTTCGGGAATACCCGCGCCGGAGGGATCGGCAAGAGTGCCTGCGATGGTTGCGGTTTGCTGGGCGAACGTGGCCGGGACGGCGGCCAGCGCCAGTGCCAGCAGGAACGTGCGGCTTCTGGATTGTAGTCGATTCGACATGGATGGTTCTAAACCCCTTCCGGGAAAGCCTATCAGGCGTAATCGATAAAGTCAATCGGGTAAATCGGAAGATGACACCATGCGTCAAGTGTGCGTTGCGCGATCCCATCCCGTTTGCGATTCGAGCACGGGATCAATCGTTCCAATCGTGATAGCCTAACTCACGGGAAGCAGATTTATGAACATGATCGGATTGACCACCAAAACGCTAGCGGCGGTTGGCGTCGCAGGTCTACTTGCCTATGTGGCGAACGGACAGCAGCCTGCAGGCGGGCAGGGCCGGGGCGGTGGCGGACGTGGGGCCATGTATGCGCCTCTTTTCTCCGCGACCGACACCGACAAGGACGGCACTCTGACCCGAGCCGAGACGAAGTCGGCCTTCGACGCTTGGTTTACGAACTGGGATACCGGCAAGAGCGGTAAGCTCTCGCAGGAGCAGATTCTGTCCGGCCTCAGCGCTCTCTTCCCGGCCCCGGTGCCTCAACCGGGAGGGATGTCTCGCTTCAACGCCGCAGGCAACACCACCCCTTTGGTCGCCACCCAGTCCGAAGTCGACGCGATGCTGGCGGCGTTGCCCACGGCTCCCGGCGCAAAACCCGCCAAGGTGCGCAAGGTCCTCGTCTTCGCATCCACCGGTGCGGGCGGCTTCGTTCACGCTTCCATCCCGCTCGCGGCGAAAATGGTCGAGGTCCTGGGCGGCACACCGGGCAGCCCCAACAGCGTGTGGACTACCACCGTCAGCTACGACCCCAAAGATATCAACGCGGCCAACCTGAAGCAATACGACGCCATTTTCCTGGACAGCACCACGTCATGCTTCCTCGACGATGAGGACAAGTCTGTGACGGCATCCCGTCGCGCGGCCTTCCTCGATTTCGTCCGCAGTGGCAAGGGGGTTGCCAGTATCCACGCTGCCACCGACTCCTACCACTCCGATTGTGTGGCTGCGTTCACAGCGGCACGTCGGCCTGTCTTCAGCCCTTTGGCTTCCACCTTGGCTACCCAGTTTCTGGCGCAGGGAGACAAGGATAACGACCGGAGTCTTACTCGCGCCGAGCTCGCCTCGTTGGCCGACGTCTGGTTTGACAAGCTGGATACCGAAAAAGCCGGTAAGGTCAGTACTGCGGATTTCAACGCACGCTTTGCGGGTGTTGTGATGGCGGGTCCGGCCGGTGGCGGTGGACGCGCGGGTGCCGGGGGACGCGGCGGCGAAGCTGCTCCGGTTCTGCAATGGCCGGAATTCAACAAGCTGATCGGTGGCTATTTCAAGTTCCACTGGTCGGACCCGCAACTGATCACGGTGAAAATCGATGATCCGAAGAGCCCGCTGACGTCGATGTTCCACGGGCAGGAATTCGAGATCCACGACGAAACGTACACGTTCGCACAGGATTCATTCTCCCGGACCAATGTCCACATGCTGACGAGCATTGACTACGACAAAATGAGCGCTGCCGACAAGGCCAAGGAACCGAATCCACGCACCGACGGCGACTACGCGCTCAGCTACATCCGACGCGAAGGACAGGGACGAGTCTTCTATGAGGGTCACGGGCATAGCGCGCGTGTTTATGCCATGACCCCGATGTTGGAACATATCCGGGCCGGAATTCAATATGCGCTAGGCGATTTGAAGGCCGACGATAGCCCTTCAAAGAAATAGCAGCTCGGTGGGTAGCGGCTCAGTCCGTCAGAGTGAAGACGGCTTGGACTCGGGGCGCTCCGTAGTCGGCACCTCCGGTGTAGACGACTAGGTTGGGCAGAATTTTGGCTGTCCCGGCACTGTGGGTGTGGCCGCATAGAACGGTCATCGTTCGGTTGGGGTGTTCCCGCATGAGGGCGACCAACGCGTCGCCGACGGCTTTGCATGTGAAGTGGGGCAGCCAGTTGTCGTCGGAGATCCCACCCTCATGCCAGCAGGCCTCACGGAAGGGTGGGACGTGGGTAAGGATCAGGACGTCGCGTCCAGAAGCGAGGACTTCAGTGGCTCGCATCCGAAGGTAGGCGGCCGCCTCATCGCCGAGGGCGTTTAGTTGCTCGAAGCAGGCCTGTTTGGTTAGGCCGGTGAGTTCGCGTATGTGCTGGTAGTCGTTGAGGCGGACGTCGGAAGTGAAGAAGTCGCCGAGGCGGCCGTCAGCCCAGCAGTCGTGACCAATAAGAGCAGTGTTGGAGTTAATAGGGACGATTCCGGCCAGGGGCAGCCAATTGAGGCGCGACGAGCGTGCGCATTCGGTCGCCACCTGATTGCGCATAACTGCGATGGAGCCCCGGTAAAAATCGTGGTTGCCGAGCACGAGATAGATGGGGAGGTCGAGCTCCCTTTCCATCTCGGCCAAGTAGGGAACCAGGGTGTCTGATTCCCCGATGTCACCGCCGAGAAGGATGGCATCGGGCTTTTCGTTACGGATGGCGGCGTAGAACTTGATACGGCCAGCGAGTGGGACGAAGTTCAAGTGGATGTCGGTCAACCAAGCGAGTCGCATGTGGGGATTATAGGTCAACGGCTAACAGAATTATGGTGCCAGGTTCGTCTACTTATTGGAAGCTGGCGGATTCTGCTCTTACCTGCTTGACGAGCTCCGCAGAAACGCCCGTCGGCTTCGATAGCACGGCCGACGGTTTCAGGCCCGTGGCCATCTCCCGGAGCACCATGCCGAACGAGAACAAATCCGTCCTCGCATCCAGCGGCAGGCCCCGGAGTTACTCCGGGGACATGTACGCAAACGTCCCCATCACAGCCCCCTTGGCCGTAATCATCTTGGCCATGGTGGCCGTGATCATGTTGGCAGTATCCGGTGTCAGCTGCTGCGCCAGCCCGAAGTCGAGGATTTTTGCGTGCTCCCGCCCCGTAATAAAGATGTTGGCTGGTTTGATGTCCCGGTGTACGATTCCAGCCTGATGGGCGGCGTCCAGTGCCTCCGCGATCTGGATGGCAAGTGGGAGCAGAGTTTCCATGTCCATCGCCTGGTTGCCCCGTCCGGAGTCGTAAATGGGCTCCTTGAGCGTTGCGCCGCCCAGGTACTCCACGACCAGAATAAGGATGGCCGTCCTGCTCCCCGATGTCATGGATCGTACAGATATTCGGATGGTTCAATGCGGATGCCGCTCGGGCCTCGCGCCGGAATCGCAAGAGGGCCTCGGCGTTGTACGCGAGATCGTCGGACAGGAACTTGAGAGCGACAAAGCGGTCCAGCCGTACGTCGCGGGCTTTGTAGACGACGCCCATCCCACCGCGGCCCAGCTTCCCAATGACTCTGTAATGTGAAATGGTCCGCCCAATCAGTTGGTCGAGTCCGGCCTGGCGAGCCACGGCGGGTTGGTCCGAACCCTGAGCCATCAATAATTCCACTTCGCGCCGCAACTCCGCATCCGATCCGGCCAGTAAGGCCTCGCGCGCAGCGGGCTCGCGATCAAGTGCCGCGTGGTAGAGATCCTCGATTTCGCGCCAACGCTCGGGGGACATCGCAGTTCGACTTTGGTTCCTCCATCTTAACGGAGACAGGCGGCGACTGAGGCCGGTGCCCAATGCCGCCTCTCAGAAATACCCCTCCCTTTTCCGGTCCTCCATCGCCGCAGACGACACGCGGTCGTCCGCCCGTCCGCCACGTTCGCTCACCCGGCTGGTCTCGATTTCGCTGACGATTTCCCCGATGCTCGACGCTTCCGACACCACGGCCCCCGTGCAAGTCATATCCCCGATTGTCCGGAATCGGATGCGCCGCGTCTCGTACCGCTCCCCCGGCTTCAGGCCGATATACTCTGACCTTGCCAGCAGAGTCCCGTTGCGCTCCACGCACTCCCGCTCATGGGTGAAGTAGATCTCTGGTAGTTCCACGCCCTCCTGCTGGATGTACTGCCAGACATCCAGTTCCGTCCAATTGCTGATCGGAAACACGCGGAAATGTTCCCCGGGGTTTTTCCGTCCGTTGTAGAGGGACCACAACTCGGGTCGTTGATTCCGTGGCTCCCACTGACCCAGCGGATCCCGCAGGGAAAAGAATCGCTCTTTGGCACGGGCTTTCTCTTCATCCCGGCGGGCGCCACCAATCGCGCAGTCAAACTGGAACTCGCGGATGCCGTCGAGTAAAGTCACGCTCTGGAGGGAGTTGCGGCTCGCATCGGGTCCCTTCTGTTCCGTCACCCGGCCTTGGCGGATCGAATCTTCAACGCTACGCACAATCAACCGGGCCCCGACCTTCGCAACCCACCGGTCACGGTACTCCAGTGTCTCGGGGAAATTGTGCCCGGTATCGATGTGCATCAAGGGGAAGGGAATCAACCCCGGCCAGAACGCTTTGCGGGCCAGATGGCTGATGACAATGGAATCCTTTCCGCCGGAAAACAACAGAACCGGCCGCTCGAACTCTGCCGCAACTTCGCGCAGGACGAAGATCCCCTCCGCTTCGAGGGCTTGCAGGTGCGTCGTCATACGCCCATCCTTCGCCACACGCCTGCTGGCTTGCGCTCGGAAAAGGCATCCCCGTCCATCGCAATCAGATGTATCCAATCGTTTTCGACCAACTCCCTCACCTCAGGATGAGCTTCAAGCACTGCATCAATACTTGCCCTCGGCGCTTCGACAAAGACTTGGAGCCGCAGCGGCTCGTGCACCCACTTCCGGCCGTCATGCAGGGACTGCATCGGCAGCCCGGTCCTCAGGTCACCTGCGTTTCCCTCCCAGACTCCGAAGGTCCCCACCACGTTGTGGAGCACCTTGTTGCCGCTGCCGAACAATCCGTTATTGACCGTAGACCCGTAGTACTGCAGATTGATCCAACTGGCCACCACTACTGGAGCGGCTAGTATCAGGTTCAGGACGGAGCCATCGGTATCCGCCGTGGAGTCGTAGTCATGCAGGAACGCGCGTCCTCCCAGATCCAGTGCGCGCGTGCGGGATCGTGGAGCGGCGATAAATGCCGCGTTGCCCGCCAGTCCCCATTCCGGCCGCACCTCGGACCAGTCGCGGCTGCGCTTCACCCCGTCGCTGCCCAGCGACTTCGATGCGTGGCGCAGCCAGGCTTGCAGCTGTTCGGACTGCGCGGGCGTCAGCAACTCTGTGTCATAGAGTACGACCTCGTTCGTAGTGGTCACATGCAGCCCCGCAACGAAGACTGTGTCCGGCGGAATCACAATCCCCCTACCCTTCAGTTCTTCCCGAACCTCGGGGTCGTTCATCAGCGCTGCGGCGAACCGTGCATTCACGTCGCCCTTGTGTCCGCCGCAGGCACCGCAATCGAGGCTCGACCCGTACGGATTGTTGTCCGTCCTGCTCCCATGGCCGCAGATCAGAACAATCGGGGCGAGATCCCGCACGCTGACGCTCATGTTCCGCAGCGCATCGGCCACCAGACGGACCCGCGACTCCAGCGGAATCTGCCACTCCAGGTTTTGGGTGTCGACAGTCGTGTCCGCCAACCCGAGGAGCCGTTTCACAATCGCCGCCCCGTACCAGAGCCCACCAGTTTCCACGGCGGGGAAGCAGGCGGAGGCGGAACCCCGCAGCTTTTCCCATGCCCCGGCCCAGATGCCGGACATCCAGCCCTTGCCATCCTGCGTCGTCCCGCTCTTCACTTCGTACCCGGGAGAGAGCAGCACTGGGCAAAGGGCCGAACCTTGGAACTCCAGCGCCATGCCAAAGAAACCTGCAAATCCTATGGTTTCAATCCCCTCGGCCTGCGCTTCCAGTGCCCTCCGGTATCCCTCGGACCGGACGTCGATGCAGAAGACGGCTTGCAGGCATTTTCTCGACGTCCCAGGCTTTCCGACTGGTGCGGTGGCAATCTTCGTCGCGAGTGTTGACCGGAATGTGCCTTCCGCAGCCAGTTGAGCCACATACCGTGCGGTCGTGAATGAGGACGGCGCGCTGATTCTGTGCTGTGCATCGTAGCCTTCCACGACTCCGAGCAGGGCCGCATCATAGGCCAACCGGATCGCCAGCACCTGTCGGGTCAGGGTTTGTCCCGGCGCTTGCCGATCCTGGTAGGCCGACCATGCACTCCAACCGAAGACGCTCATCAACTGGCGGTGTAGGAAATCCTCCACTTCCGAGCCTTTGACGCCCAGCAGAAAGAGCAGGTGCTGGATCGCGGCGGACTCCGATTCCGGCAGCGCCCGAACCAGCGACCGGAAACCCCGCAGACCAAACGCCTCCGGGTTCAAGTCGATGGAAGCTGCCCGCCTCCACGCCCCATATGGGGATTCGTCTCTCCACGGAATCTCCCACCGGCTCTGGCCACAGTCAAAGTAGGACGAGAGCCACTTCGAGATTTCATCCGTCACGAACCCTGCCCACTGGGTTCTCGTCGTATGGTCGATCCATTCCGCCACCGTCAGGATCCGCATCGACTCCTCAGGGCGGCCCAGTTCCGAATCCAGCCACTTTGCCGCGTCCTCGGGGTGTGGGAGGCCGGTGTAATCCGTAAATGCGGCCGCAATCTGCTCCGTGCTGATGGCCCCTGTACGGAATTGCTCCCGGTAGTAGTCCGCAGTCATCAGCATCGGGCCGTGTCCCACCGCATCGACCAGTCTTGCGGCATCTGGGAAGCTCCTTCCCGTCAAGCCGAGGAATGGATTCACCGCTACAAAATTCTGTAACGGCCACAGTGGCGGGATCCGACCGCAGGCAGCGTCTATCACGCTGGTCGGAATTGTGGTTTCAATAGACGGCAAAGACTGTACCGGCATTATCGACTCCCCTCGTTGAATTGCACCGGCCACAGCGCCATCGTCAGGCGGTTCGCCAGCGTATTGAAGTAAAACCCATTCCGGGCGTGGATGTAGAAAGTACTCACCACGACGGTCCTCCGGATGCGCGGCAACTGGCTCTGGAGCAGTGCTGTCAGCAGAAAGAGGCTTAGGATCGTGCCGGACAATAGTGGGTTGTCCGGGATCTGGACCGGCTTCACCACAGTCGAAGCCGCTCTCTCCAGTCCCAGGTACACCGCCGTGAGGCAAGCCCCTGCCATGACTCCCGTGACCACGTGCCACCCCCGCTTCGCTCCCCACAACAGTTGGGCAATGCCGATGAAGAATATCCCAGCCAGCACGGGCTGGTCGAAGTATCGCGAACCCGTCGCCCATGCCGTCGCCGCCGGTACCAGACCGGCAACCAGCGCGGCCACCCCTGTCGCCTGTTCCGTTTCCCGTGGTTGCGTTTTCTTGGGCTTCACTGAAACCGCGCTGCCGGAGGAAAGAAACGCGTAGGCTTTGTACAGCGAGTGCGCCGCCAGATGCAGCAACGCCAGATGGAATGCGCCCAATCCGCACTCCAGCATCATGAAACCCATCTGAGCAACGGTCGAAAACGCGAGGCATCTCTTCACGCTGGCCTGTGTGAGCGCCACCACGGATCCGAATAGAGCGGTGAAAGCGCCCACTGCCGCGAGCGCCGTCATCGCCGTCGGAGACATTGAAATAATTGGACTTAGACGGATTACCAAGATTCCCCCGGCGTTGATAATCCCCGCGTGCATCAGCGCCGAAACCGGCGTCGGGGTCTCCATCGTGTCCGGCAGCCAGCTGTGGAAGGGAAATTGGGCGGATTTCAGCATTGCCGCAAAGACCAGTAGGCAGGCTGCCAGATTTACGGATGTAGAAATCTGTTCCCCCGCACGCATCGACTGCGCCATCGCAAACATTTCGCCGAAGTCCCAGGTGCCAAATACCTGGTACGTTAGAAACAATGCCCCAACCAGCGCGCAATCGCCCAACCGGCTGATCAGAAACTTCTTGCGTGCCGCCAGAAGCGCGCCAGGCCGTTCCGGATAAAACTGCAGCAGTTGGTGGAGGCTCAGACTCGTCGCCAGCCACGCGAACGCGAATAGTAGAAGGTTCTGCGCCACGATCAAGACCAGTACGCAGCTCCCCGTTGTGCAGATCCAGAAGTAGAATCGTGGCTGGCCCGGGTCGCCGTCAAGGTACCGCCGGGAGTACCGGCAAATCACGGCGAATAGAAAAGTGCTGAGAATCAGCAGCACCCCCGTCAACCGGTCGCAAAACGGCAACGCCGCCAGTGCGCCGCCGAAACAAAGGAGCGGATAGATCTCGCCCGCCGCTGCAGCCCGGTTTTGCTTTGTACCTGTGATTTGCATTCTTCCGTTAGATTAGCGGCCTTGAGACTCTTTCCACAAATAGAAGATTTATATGATATCGTTCTATTTAAGAGATGTTGCCGAGAGACGCAATCCTCAACTACAACCACCTGCGCTATTTCCGCGCGATCGCCCACGAAGGCGGATTGACCAAAGCTGCGGCCCGACTCAATATTGCACAGTCCGCTCTGAGCGTCCAGCTCCGGCATCTGGAGGAAAGTCTCGGCTATCCCCTGTTTGTACGCCAGAACCGCAAACTCCAATTGACCGAAGCCGGACAGATGGCGCTTCGCTACGCAGATACCATCTTTCGAACGGGCGATGAACTTGTGGATACCCTCCGCCACCAATCACCGGTTGCCCGCCAGGTGCTGCGTGTGGGAACCGTTGCCACCCTTTCGCGCAACTTCCAGTGGGAATTTCTCAAGCCTCTCGGCAGCAGCGACGACGTCCAACTTGTCCTGCGCTCCGGCACGGTGCGCGACCTCATCGGACAGCTTCGAAACCACGAAGTGGACGTTGTCCTCGCCAACCAGGCATTGCGCCGCGATGCCGATACGGGACACCACAGCCATCTGTTGGCCGAGCAGGACCTCAGCCTGGTTGGCCGGCCCGCCGCTGGCCAAACATTCCGGTTCCCGGATGACTTGCGGACTACTCCGGTGCTCCTGCCCAGCCTCGAAAGCGAGGTCCGGGCGTCATTCGACTTGATCATGGACCAGGCGGGTCTACGGCCGATCATCGCGGCCGAAGTCGACGACATGGCCATGCTGCGTGTCCTTGCCTTGCGCTTGAACGTCGTCGCGCTGGTGCCCAAAGTCGTGGTACAGGATGAATTGAGTTCGGGCGTGCTGGTTGAACGGTACCGATTTTCGTCGGTCAAGGAACGTTTCTATGCGATCACACCGAGCCGTACGTTTCCCAATCCGCTGGTTAAGACGCTGATCGAGCACGCGACCGGCAACGCCGACGAGCCTAGCTCGGGCGGTTATCCCGTATTATGAAGCCCCGCAGCGATGCCGTTCATCGTCGACGCAATCGCCCTGTCGATCCTATCGTCAACACCGCCTGCCCGCTTTCGGCGCAGGAGTTCGACCTGAATCAGGCTTAGCGGATCCACGTACGGATTCCGCAACTGAATGGAGCGGGCCAGAACAGGACTGCGTTGCAGCAGCGTTGACGTGCCCTTGAGCGAGAAGATCACCCGTTTGGTGCGCTCAAATTCGCTCAACAGCATGCCGTAAACCCGCGTGCGGATCTGCTCGTCGCCAACCAGCCCCGAATACAGTTCGGCAATCGACATGTCGGCCTTGGCCATGGCCAGTTCCACGTTGCTCAACATGTCGGCAAACAGCGGGAACTGCTTCAGCATTCCCTGCAGAAGTTCCACTTCGGCGGTGCCACGATTCATGAAGCTTTCGACCGCATAACCGACGCCGAACCAAGCCGGAACCGCGTGGCGGCTTTGCATCCAGCCAAAAACCCACGGGATGGCCCTGAGGTCTTCCACCTTGCGGCTACCTGCGCGTCGGCTGGGCCGTGAGCCGATGTGCGCGTGTTCCAGCTCATTCACCGGCGTCGCCTCTTCAAAGTAGCGCAAAACTTCGGGGTCTTCGGCGATACTCCGGCGGTAAAAGGCAAACGCCTCGGCGGACATGGCATCCATGCATTGAAGCACCTCGGCTGCCGCAGGAGCCGCTTCCGAACTTGGCCGCACCAACGCTTCCAGGCTTGCCGCGATCATCACTTCTAGGTTCCACTCGGCAAGCACAGGGTCTGAATACTTCCAATTCAGGACTTCCCCTTGCTCGGTAATGCGGATGGCACCGGAGAAGTCCCCCGGCGGTTGCGCCAGAATGGCGCGGTGCGTGGGACCTCCGCCGCGTCCCACGGTTCCACCGCGTCCATGGAACACCCTCAGCTTCAGGCCATACTCCCGTGCGGCCTCGTGCAAGGAGTGGTGGGCCTTGTACAACTCCCAAGTGCTGGTGAGCATGCCTCCGTCTTTGTTGGAATCCGAGTAGCCCAGCATCACTTCCTGCCAGCCGTTCCAGGATTCGAGGAGTTTGGCATACTCCGGATGGGACCAGACCTTGCGCATGATCTCGGGAGCGCGCCGGAGTGCGTCAATGGATTCGAACAGCGGCACCGGCATCAAGCCTGGGTCATCGCCGTATCCCGCGACACGCACCCCCGCCAAAGCGGCGATACGAACCACGTTCAGAATGTCGTCATCGCTTTCGGTTCCGCTGATGATGTGGCAGCGAATCACGTCGCCGCCGCGCAGTGACTTCTCTTGCGCAATGGTGCGCATGGTGTCGAACAGTTCGCGCGACGCGTCGGTCAAACTGCCCGCCAGCGCGTCCGTATTCCCCGAGCTCTTCTCCCGGATCTCAGCCAAGACGCCCTCGTGCACGTTCCGGTGCTGGCGGACATCGAGCACATAGAGCTTGAAACCGAAATGCCGGAATTGCAGCAGGAGCGGGTCCATCAGGGTCTGCGCCAGCCTCGCGCCTCCATTTTGCATGAGGCTCTCGCGAATCAGCGCCAGATCACTGCCGAATTCGGCGGGCGATTGGTACGCAGCGGGTGAAACCGAGCCTTCACGTGCCAAACGGAGCCGCAAGTGCAGGAAGGTAAGGAAACGCCTGTACCATTCGGTTGAGGAAGTCCGCTGCAGTTCAGCCGATTCGGGTAGGGACTGCTGGTAGCTGTCGAGTTGCGTTTGGAGGGCTGCGGAGGCCGGGATCTGGCGAACCGACACTCGTAGACGGCGTATCAGGCTGCGCACGGATGCCAGGTAGTGATCCAGAACTGTCTGCCGCGCGAGGGTTAGCGCCTCGCAGGTGCGGGCGGCTGTAGCGAACGGATTGCCGTCCCTGTCCCCGCCGATCCACGAGCCGAAGCGCACACAAACGGGCAGGCGTGACGAATCGAGGGGGATACCATAAACGCGTCTGAAGGATTCCACGACCTCGTCGTACACCTTTGGCACGGTCTCAAAGAGGGATAGCTGGTAATATTCCAAGCCGAAGCGGATCTCATCGGACACCGTTGGACGTTTCAGCCGAATCTCGTCAGTCTGCCAGAGGCCCGTTACCTCGGCGAGGATGGCTTCCTGACAGCGAACGGCCGTTGCGTCCGAGAGTGGCAACTCATCGAGCTTCTCCAGGTTTTGCGCAATCAACGCGCGCCGGGTGAGTACGGCACGGCGCGCGAATTCCGTCGGATGGGCCGTAAACACCGGTTCCACGGATATGCTGCCGAGGGCTTCCAGCGCTGCTTCCCCGGAGATGCCCCAATCTTTCAAACGCAACAGGGTTCCGTGGAACGTGCCGGGTAGAGGTTTCTGGTCCGCCTGCAACTGCGCGGCCCGTCGCCGACGTTTGCGATGATTGGTCTCCGCAAGATTGGTCAACTCAAAGTAGATGGCGAACGCCTTTGTGACGCGATTTGCGGTTTCGGTATCGAGAGAGGCAACCAGTTCCTTGGCTTTCGCGATCAGCGGGTCACCCTGCCCTCGATCAGCATGCTCGCGGTGTTCAATCAGTTGCCGGCGCAACGATTCCACGGTTTCGAAGAGCTCGGGGCCGCATTGTTCAACCAAGACCTTCCCCAGTAGAATTCCAAGGGATCGGATATCGCGTTTCAACGGCAGTTCCTTCCGGCTGTCCCGGGTATCGGCGGTTAACTCCGCCAGACGTTCGTGCTGGATGGGTACGGACCAAAGGGGCCGTGAAAATGCGTCTGGATCTTGCTGTGTCGGCTCAGTCATGGCAAGGCGTTTCGGCGATTAGCACAATATAGCAGGCTTGCCCCCAGCCTTCGGTTGCGAGGACGAGCGGCCAAATTTCATTTTCTTGTCCGCTTGCCCGTTCGCGCCGTTTCCGAGCCGCGACCGTCAGGGAACGACCTCCCGTTCCCGTCTGCCATAAGATGGAAGGGTGCCAAGGCTGACTGCGGGATCCGTGCTGCTGCTCGCTGGGGCATTTTCCGTTTGGGCCCAGACCACGCCCGCGATGACCACCCCCACCGCCGCCGGGTTTTGGAACACGTCCGGGGTGTTCGCTGGGGCGTACCAATGCGCCGTCTGCCACCCTAAAGAGACGGCCAAATTCGTTGGCAGCAGCATGTCGCGGGCTTTGGAGCCAGTGGCGGACTGCAAGATTCTTGCAGGGAGCGTGCACTTTACCTTCCGCGACGCCCCTTATTCCTATGACATCCGGCGTGTCGGGGACAAAGTGCTCTACCGAGTTATCGGCGGCGGCGAAACCTTGGAGACCCCGCTGCTCTATGCCTTCGGCCAGGGCAAGGCTGGCCAGACCTATGTCTTCCAGGTGGACGGGCAGTTCTACGAATCGCGGGTCAGCTACTACGCCAAGCTCGGCGGCTTGGATCTGACGGTCGGGGCGATCAACGCGAAGCCGTCGAGTCTGCTGGTGGCCGCCGGGCGGGTGATGTCGGGCAGCGAGCCGCGAAATTGCTTCGGATGCCACACGACGGGAGCGAGGGTCGGCGGCACGCTCCAGTTGGCGCATTTCGAAAGTGGGGTGCAGTGCGAAGCCTGCCATGGTCCCGGCGTTGCGCACGTGGCAGCAGCCACTGCCGGCAAGATGGTTGCGGGGACGATCCGTTCCTTGAAGGCGCTGGCACCGCAGGAGAGCGGCGAGTTCTGCGGGGCTTGCCACCGCACCTGGGAGTCCGTCATGCTGATGGGTATCAAGGGAATCAACAACGCCCGGTTCCCGTCCTACCGGCTCTCCAACAGCCCCTGCTTTTCGCTCGACGACGCCCGGATCTCCTGCACCGCCTGCCACGATCCGCACGGCGCGCTGGTCGAGGATTACCGCTATTACGATTCCAAATGCGCCGCCTGCCACAACAATGGGAACACGTCGCTGAAGAAGAAGCTATGTCCAGTGGGCAGGGAGCGGTGCACGTCCTGCCACATGCAGCGCGTGGAACCAGCCGAGGCGCACCACGCGTTCGCCGACCATTGGATCCGTGTGGTCCGGTCGAAGACGGACTATCCGGATTGAGTCGGGCGGTGCGACTTTCCGAGCGGCTACCGCAAGGGAGGGCCACTGGCTCCGTAATTGCCCAGCATTTGTGGGCAAGCTGGCAGCCTTCGGCAGGGTCGCCGACACTGTCACGCGAATTCCTTAGCATGACGTTCGGCTACGGAGGTATCAACTCCGCAAGACGGCGGGATCTTAGTGTCGGCTCGCCTCTGAATTGTGGCGATGAAACAGTACAGGGGTCCTCTCGTCAAATGGTCCTATGCAAGGACTTCTCCCAAATCGCCCAGTTTTGAGACTGTCGAACGACGCAGAAATGGAAGCCAGTTGCGAATAGACGATCACCAGTTCGCTCTAAGAGAATCAAATGGCCTCCCGTTTCCGGGAAGCCATTTGATCTATTCAAAATTTGGTGCGGAGAGGGGGACTTGAACCCCCACGAGATTGCTCCCGCTAGCACCTCAAGCTAGTGCGTCTGCCAATTCCGCCACCTCCGCAGGTGACCTTTCGTGCTTGGAAACTACTTCTTCGCAGGAGCCGGTGCGGCAGGCTTCGGAGCAGCCGGAGCGCCCTGGGTCTGCCGACGCTTCAACTCTGGCAAGCTGGAAGCACCGGATTCACGTGTTGCAACAATCGACAAGGAAATCGATGTCACCATGAACAAGATCGCCGAGATCGTGGTCGCTTTCGAAAGCAGCGTTGCCGAGCCCCGCGGACCAAATGCGGTCTGGGAACCCTGCCCGCCGAAGGCACCGGCCAAATCGGCCGCCTTGCCGCTCTGGAGGAGCACCACGATGATCAGGAACAAGCACACAACCACGTGCACGAAAGTAAGAAGGATTCCAATCACAACTTGACCAGTATAGCGCGAACCGGGGCCCGTTGTCTCGCCTCCTAGCGAAAGATTTCAACCGCGAGACTAAAACTGGCTCGTCCGCCATTCGTCGAACACCTTCCGCACCGCCGCGACGGATTCCGCCGACCCCGTGAAAAGGTCCTTCGGGAACGGGCTCCGGCGTTCCATCTCGCCGTAGATCCAGCCCGCGCGCCCTTGATTCAATGCCATCCCGGCTAAATATTGCAATCGCAACCCCCGGTCGCGGTTGATTTGGGCGTTCTTCAGCCAGATCCGCAGATCGGACGTTCGGGATGCGTAGGCCCCTAGCAGATCGACGGCACCACGCCAGCCCACGCTGCGCAACGACTCCGCAAGTCTTGGTGAAGCCTGAATCCGGGCCTCGACGGCGTCCACGTCAATCGTGATCGGCGTCATCGAACCCATCAGGACCACGTCGTAGCCTTGGTCGAACAAGTCGTAGTTGCCCCAGACGATGGTTTCCGGGAACACTTCCATAAAGGTTGCGATCTCGCTCTGGACCACGGCGAGGTCGCTCTCATAGAGCGGCACCCATTGCGTTGCCAGCCCGCCCGGTTTCAAATGCGCGCGGACCATCTCGAAATACTCCTTCGTGTAGAGCGCAGCGGAACCCTTCACCCAGGGATGGATCGGGTCGGAGGTGATGATGTCGAAGGTGCGCGCCGTGGTCAGCATGTGGTGCCGTGCATCGTCGATCACAATGTGGGTGCGCGGATCCTTCATCACGTCGTGGTTTTCGGCTGCGAAGACCCGTGCCGTAGCCGGAGGAATGAGTGGCTCGATCTCGCAGAGTTCGATGCGCCGGATCTCGGGATGCACCACAAACGATCCGGCCGTCACCCCGGCACCGCATCCCACCACCAGCACCGATTCCGGATTCCGGTGGATCAGCCCCGGCATGTGGCCCAGCATCCGTTGCACCTTCATGTCGGCGGGGATGTCTGACGCCTCCCGTTTGCCCGCCACGTGGAAATATCGCCGGCCATCCACCCATTGCGTGTACGCGATGGACGAATTCACGCCCTCGGCCGCATACAACATCTTCCAGGGGCCCACTTCCACCGGCATCCTGCGACCGAACGCCAGCAGTTGCCATGGAACCTGCGGGACCAGCGCCGCACCTAGCAAGGTCGCCGCTACCACCGGTGCCGTGAAACGCCACGCGCCTACGCCAAACGCCGATACGGCTGCCAAGCCGGAGATCAGCACCAAAATTTTCTCCGCATTGCCGGAACCAATCCAACCACCCAGCACGACACTGAATCCGACGGCCCCAAGAATTCCCCCTAATGTATTTGCCGCATATACGTGGCCGACAGACACCCCGGCGTCGGCGTTGCGCCCGTCCGCCATGCTGTCCAGCGCAAATGGAAAGCTTGCCCCCCATAGAAAAGCGGCTGGCAGGATTGCCACAGCGCAATGGAGGAAGTCCACTCCGAATCCCGCCCAGGGACTGGACGTGGGCGCTAGCTCCTTTGACCAATAGGGAAGCACGTCCGCAACCATCCACGCACCCCAGCAAATGGCGGGGACCAGCGCGGCCTGTGTCCAGCCCAGAAAGCATTGTGGATCCGCCTTCCGGGTCGCGAGCCGGGTCGCCGCAGCGCTGCCGCCACCCATGCCGATCAGGAAGACTGCGAGGATGATCGAAAATGTGTATACCGTTGGGCCCAAGCTGAGCGCCAATAACCTGGTCCACACGACCTCAGCCCCGAGGGCGGTACAGCCGGAGAGGCCGATGGCGGTAAGCACCTGCCACTGCGGCGTCCCTCCCACGGAACCGGATACATCTCTCGTTCGACCGCCAAACTGCCCGCCGACCCGCAACGCCAGCATCGCGGCCATCAGGTTTATCCCGACGGCCACGCCTCCCGCGACTGTCATGTCGAAGACCCGCAGCAGCCAGAAACCGGCGGCCAAACATCCCACCACTCCGCCGAAGATATTTGCCGCATACAATCCGCCGGATTTGGCAGAGCCCACCGCACGGGAAATTGCAGGCAGCGTCGCCCCCATTACCACGGTTGGCGGCAACAGGCAGACGGCGCATACAAGGGCCCGCAATCCCAAGTTCCATGACCCGTCCGAAGCCGCAGCCACATAGATGTGTTGCACGAACGGCAGTACCAGCGGTACGGCGATTCCCAGAACACCCGCTGCAACTTCCATTGCCGCATAGACCCGAATCGGATTCCAGCCGAGTGGCACCAAGCGGGCCAGCAGCAAACTCCCCAAACACATCCCGCCCATAAACACGCCCAGCAGTACGGCCATCGACGCCGCTGTGGAGCCGAGCACCAACTCCAGCATCTGCATCCAGACCACTTCGTAGATGAGCGCGGCGCATCCGCTTGCCGCAAACAAGGCGTAGAGCATTGGGGGGACGGACGAATTCTTGTTCATGCGGTTCCCGAATCATACACCGAATCCGGTTTACGTTACCCTGAAGTAGATTGAAACCCACCTACAACCGAATCGCAGGCGATAGTGTTGAGAGGGTCGAAGCGCTGAGCGACGGTATCTTTGCGGTCGCCATGACGCTGCTTGTCTTGGACCTTCACGTCCCCGCCCGGGCTACCATCCACAGCGAGGAGCAATTGTGGGTTGCGCTCCGAGCCATGCTGCCGCAGATCGTCACCTGTCTGATGAGTTTTCTGACACTCTCCATCTTCTGGACTGGACAGCAGGCCCAACTCAGCCGTTTCGCACATACCAATCGACACCTGTCGTGGATCCAGCTCGCATTTCTGTTCTTCGTGACGCTGTTGCCGTTCTCCACCCTCCTACTGGCCGAGTACATCGAATACCGCACCGCCTTGGTGCTTTATTGGGCGAACATCTTCCTCTTGGGGGGCGTACTGCTGGTGAGTTGGAAATACGCGAGCCGCGCAGGTTTGGTCACCCAAGGGACACCGGCGGAAGTCGGCAAGGCTATTGAGCGCCGGATCGTTGTGGCGCAATCGCTCTACGCATTCGGTGCGCTGCTGTGCATTTTTGATACTTGGGCGAGTATCGGATTCATCGTCCTCGTCCAGCTGAACTTCGCCATCGCGCCGCGATTGGGTTTTCTGTCGCGGTTCTGAACTACTCGACCTTGTAGCGCTCCGCCAAACCGGCCCCGTCGAGCGACTCCTCCATCTCCTTGGAGCGCAAATCCGCCGCGGCCGTCCGCATCGCCTTCACCAGAGCCGCCGCCTTTTTCCGACCAGCCTCGTCCAGCGCGCCCGCGCTGTCCTGCACCTCCAAGATACGTTCCCGCTCGAACTTGTCCACGGCGGCGGTCAACTTTGCCCGTTCCTCAACTGCCGCCGAGCCTCTGGCCGAATGGAAAGCGCGATTCAGTCCAAGCAGGACGGCCAAATCCCCTTGGACCGGTGCCACAACCGCGCGCCAAGGATCAGCCGCTCCCGCCGCCGCCGAGGTCTTCGGTGCCGACGTGGGTTTCGCCGCGGCCGGACTGTCGAAGATCGCATTCATGAAGAACTTGTACGTTCCGTGCGATTGTCCCCGCCACTGCGGGCGGAACCCGAACAGGTAAACGCGCCCCTCGCCATAGAACACTTCGAGCGCTGCAGCCTTGCCCTGGATTCGCTCCGGATGGAGCAGATAACCGCTCGCCAATGGATTCGAGTCCTTGGGATAACCAGCCAGGATTGTGCCCCGGAAACCGGCGCGCGTCTCAAATGCCGGACCAAGCTCGAACATCACGTTGGGCTCGCGCGGCAATCCCGCGACGGCCGTATGCGCAGGATCGCGCAACTCCACCTGCAGCAGCGACCCGGAACAGTAAAACTGGTCCGGCGTCAACCCTGCCAGTACGTTGGCAACCGGCAAATGGAATTGGTCGACCGCGAACAGCGTAGCGTTGTTGAATGCGATCAACGTGCCCCCCCTCCCGCACAAAATCCCGCAATGCCGCGGATCCAGGTTCTCCCAGGCCACCCGAAAACTCGCCCGGCACCACGCCGACCGCATAACCATCCAGGATCGTGCGCTGGGATGTGTCGGGAATCAGAATCGTGTCGAACCGTTCCCGCAGGTGCCCGGCGCGGATGTCGCCGTTGCGGAGCGTGACGGGCGCAAAGGCGTAATCTTCCAAAATCCAGCGGGTCCAACCTTCGTCGATGACCGGCTGCCAAGGGCGGTAGAGTCCAAGGCGGGGTTTCTTGACGGACACGGCATCCGCAGGTGCCTTGGCCACGGATTTCAATGTCAGGGATGACGCGCGGGCCAGGTCCGGCACTTTCTCCCCGGTCAGTATGAAATCGTTCCCGGAGGTCTCCACCTTGGCCCCCGCCGCAAATGCTTGATTCACCAGCCGGTAGGCTGCGTTGGTGTCACGGGAAAGGCTGAAAGCGCTACCCGTGCCCGAAACTCCGCCGGCGGGCAATGCCGCACTCCGCACCGGTTCCAGCGCGGCGCGCTGGCCGTCATTCAACGGCACAAGGACTGTGGCCACTTCGACGCCCATTTGCATCGGGAGCGTCCATCCAGCCACGTCATACGGACGGATCGGCGGCCCGTTGGGCGTGGTGCGGAGGTCGGGGTACTGCTGGACCTCGAACAATTCCTTCACCAGCGGCGCGAACGGCTGGTCCATCAGAACCACCCACGCGCCGGAGTACTCGCGACCGTTGGCGGCAAACGGACGCGCGGCCCGATGGACTTCGATGCCGTTCGTCAGCAGCTTTTCGATCAGGATAGCCGCCGTCGGCAAATCCTTCTGCTCATGAGGGATCACGTAGGCGAACGGAGGCTCCTTGCGGAACTTGGCCATGTTGTCGCGTGCGGCCTGGTAGCGGTTGTAAAGCAGCACCTCGTGATACTTCGCCGCCGTGTCGAGAACGCTCATCGACGCGCCCAGCATGTAATTGACGGCGTCCGAAAGGTGCCACCAGCCGCCCTTCCACGGGCTGGAGTAGAAGACTTCGCTTCTCAGACCCTGCCGGTCCTTGGGAAAGTCGTTGACGGAGTAGAAATGCGGGGTCGCGTACGCGTAGAGTGCGGTTTCGGTAAAGAAGGATATGGAGTTCCGGAAGATGCCTGTGAAATCGAGGAAGCCCGGATACCAGTTGTCGAAGCCCACCTTGTGAACTGCCCCCGGCAGCCCGTGCCCGTCGAGGTATGCGGCCATGTCGATCCCCAGCGCATTCAACCAGCGGGCCATCAAGGGATGGATGTTGCTGGAAATCGGCTCGGTGAATGGAGGGATGAAAATCCGGGTGGGGAACGGGGCTGTCTGGTGGTGGCAATAGAAAACCACCGGAGCCCATTCCAGCTCGGTCTTGGTCACGTCCCGCGACTCCAGCATGTTGTTCATGTAGCCGTCGCGGTTGTTGTCATGGCCCACGTATTCCTGGTACAGATCCGGCAACGGCGAAATCTCGTACGGCGTTCCCACGTTGCGCCGATACCAGGACACCACCTCGTTCTGGCCATCCGGATTCAGCGTCGGCCAAAGCATCAGGATGACGTTTTCGAGGATCGCGTCCACCTCCGGATCCCCTTGGGCCGAAAGCAGCTTGTAGGCGAGCAGGATGGACTGTTGCGCCCCTGCCACCTCGGTCGAATGGAGTCCGCCGTCGATGTGGACGATCGCCTTGCCCTCGCGCGCCAGGGCCTTGGCGGTCGCGTCGTCCAGACCCCGGCCTTGCGCCAGCCGCTGCGAGATCGCCTTTTGCGCATCCAAATTCGCCAGGTTTTTGGGTGACGAGATCACCGCGATTTCCCAATCCTGACCACGGGTCGTTTTACCCACGTTGATCAGCTTGATCCGGTCCGAAACCGCCGCGAGTTTGCGGAAGTAATCCCGCGACTCGGTGTAGCTGGCAAGGTAGAAATCGTCCCCCGGCTTGTGGCCGAGCACCGATTCGGGCGTTGGAATCGTCTGTGCCGAAACTAGACCGGCAAGTGCCGCGAACAGCATCGCTGACTGCAACAGGAGGCGGGTGGACATTCCAGCATGGTAGCGCGTTGGGCGCACGAAACGGCGGAAGCGATTCTGTGGCATGCTTGGGCAAACATGCTAAGGTCAGACTGAAGAGCAAAATGGCAAAGTATCTTCTTGGAGTCCTGAGCGGTGTGGTCCTTGTGATCCTGCTCTTTGTCGGCGGCTTGGTGGCGTTGGCATCATTCAAGTCGAAACCGGCGGCGGTGGCCGATGGCTCGACCCTGGTTCTCCGGCTTTCGGGCGAAATCCCTGAGCGCAGCCCCCTTGAAATTCCGCTGCCGATCCTCGGTGACAAGGATACGCTCACCGTCCAAAACATTTGGTCCGTATTGCGCCGGGCCGCCAAGGACCCCAAAATCAAGGCGCTCGTGCTCCAACCGGAAGGTGCCAGCCTCGGCTGGGCCAAGATGCAGGAGATCCGGCACGATCTGGATGAGTTCCGCAAATCCGGCAAACCCGTCTACGCCTACCTCAGAACCCCCACCAGCCGCGACTACTACCTGGCCTCCGGTGCGTCGAAAATCTACGTCGGGCCTTCCGACGGGCTCAACGTGAAGGGCGTCGCCCTCGGGTTGATGTATTACAAGGGTACGCTCGACAAGCTTGGTGTGCAGGTGGAAGTGGAGCACGCCGGAAAATACAAGGATTTTGGCGACAGCTACACCCGCACCTCCATGAGCGCCGAGACACGGGAAGTGATCAACGGGATCGCGGACAACGTTTTTGGCGACTTGGTGGCGGCCATCGCCCGGGGGAGGAACCGGTCCGAGGCCGAGATCCGGGCCACCATCGACGAAGGCCCGTTCCTTTCCAGCCAGGCCAAGGCCAAGGGCTTGGTCGATGAGATCAAATACGAGGACGAAATGTGGACCGACCTCAAAAAGGCACTCAAGCAGAAGGAGATCAAGAAGTCCTCCGCGCACGACTACGTCTCCTCGCCCGATCCGGATGCCGGCTCCCCGGACAAGATCGGCTTTGTTGTTGCCGAAGGCGCGATCAGCCGGGGCGACTCCGATTCCACAGATGACTCCGGTCTCGAATCCGGCCAATTTGTCCGCATGATCAAGAAGGTTGCGGATGACTCGACCTTGAAAGGTGTGATCGTCCGCATCGATTCGCCTGGCGGCGAGGTGCCCGCGTCGGATGAAATGTGGCGCGCCATGCAGGAACTGCACAGGAAAAAGCCTGTCGTGATCTCCATGTCCGACGCGGCGGCCTCGGGTGGATACTACATGGCCATGTCCGGCGATCCGATTGTGGCCTATCCCGGAACTGAAACCGGCTCCATCGGCGTTGTCTTCGCCAAGCCGAATCTGCGCGGCCTATATGAAAAGGTTGGGCTCTCGAAGGACTTCGTCAGCCGGGGCAAGTTGGCATTGATGGAGTCCGAGGACCAGCCCATGTCCGCTGCCGCCCGCACCAAATTGCGCGACGGGATTGACGCCACATACGTCGATTTCGTGGGCAAGGTTGCTGCCTCCCGCAAGCGTCCGTTCGCCGAGATCGAGCCCTTGGCGCAAGGTCGGGTCTGGATGGGCGACCAAGCGAAAGCCAAAGGGCTGGTGGATGAGTTGGGGGGCATAGACCGCGCCGTGGAGTTGGTGCGCAAGAAGGCCGGAATTCCAGCCACAGCCAAAGTTCACTTGGTCACTTTCCCCGGGAAACGGAGTCTCCTCGACATGTGGTTGCACACCTCGGCGTCCGATTCGGGCGACCAGGATGTTGCCGCCCGCCTCTCGGGCGTGTTTTCGCGAACCGGTTTGGCACCCCTCGCGGCCGCGTGGGCGGATCGCCGCCTCCGCGTCTGGATGCGCGGAGGAATGTTACAAATGGCCCCGTTCTCCATCGAGTATCGGTAGCGTGTGCCGCGGGCGGCGTTTTTCCCTTGCAATAGGGGGGCCCTGTGCGGCATATTGGTTCAGGCAGTCCTGAACCAGATGTAGAGCGCAGCCAGTCCGTTCCATTCGCCAGACCCACACGGGCCTCCGCGCGCCGCCTCTTGTTCGGAGTTCCAAGCGGATGGCGCTATGACAGCGGAAAACTTCTCCTTCCTCTTTTTCACCGAATTGATCGGCATGCCCGTATACGACCTGAAACACAGGCGTATCGGACGTGTGAAGGATGCTGCCATCGTTCCCCTCATCCACCCTTCCCGCGTGGACCGTTTCCTGGTTGGCAACGGCGGCGCCTGGCTCTCCATCCGCTACGACCAAATCACCTCCATCTCACTGGAAAAGGGGATACAGCTCTCCAACGAGCGCTTGTACCCCTACCATTCGGACGAGTACATGCTCCGCATCCAGCGCGACTTGTTGGACCAGCAGATCATCGACGTCAACGGTCGCAAGGTCGTCCGCGTAAACGACGTTACCTTCGAAATCCGCAAGGACGACCGGGATTCGCTGTCCGTCATGGAAGTCGATATCGGCCTCCGCAGCATTTTCCGCCGATTGGTGCAGGGAGTCCTGCCGAGCGCCTTCGTCCGCCGGGTGCAGCAACCGATCTCGCCCAATTCGATCAGCTGGGATTTCTGCAACATCCTGGAGTCGGACCCCCTTCGCCGCCTCCGTCTCAACATTTCCAACGAAAAGTTGGAAAAGCTCCACCCCGCCGATTTGGCGGACATCATGGAGGAGCTCGGCCCGGCCGACCGTGAGGCCATCATGGGCACCATTGATAGCGAGGTTGCGGCCGAGGCACTATCGGAGATCGATCCGAAAATGCAGGCCAGCATTCTGGAGGCGCTCGAGCCCGAGGTCGCGGCGGACATCGTTGAGGAAATGTCGCCCGACCAGGCCGCCGACGCCCTCTATGACTTGGCCGACGAATCCGCCGAGGAAATTCTCGAAGAGATGGAAGAGGAGCAGGAGGATGTCCGCGAGCTTCTCGAATATGACGAACACACTGCAGGCGGCATGATGAACACGGAAGCCATTGTGCTGCCGGAGGACATGACGCTGGATGCGGCGATGGTCCAACTGCGCACCCACGAAGACCTGCTCGAGAACACCCACCTGCTGTTTCTGGAAAGTCCCGATGGACGGATCACGGCGGCCGTCCCGCTTGCCCGCCTCTTTCTGGCCGATGGGGGTACCAAGCTGCGCGAACTGGCATACGAGCGGCTGATCTCCACCGCTCCGCAGGAGAAGGAGCGCCGAGTCACGGAATTGTTTGACAAGTACAATCTGCTGGCCCTCCCGGTCCTCGAAAAGGACGGCACCTTGGCCGGGGTCATTACGGCGGACGATGTGATTACTGTCTTGAGGAAGAAGAAATGAGAGATCTGCTCGCCCGCCTCAAGCGCCATTTTTTCGTGTTCCTGGCTGTGCTGGGGCCGGGCTTCATCACCGCCGTTGTCGACAACGATTCCGGCGGCATCTATACCTACTCGCAAGCCGGCGCGCGCTGGCTGTACCTGCCGTTGTGGACGCTGCTGCCGATTACGGTGGCGCTGATTGTTACCCAGGAGATGTGTTCCCGGATGGGGGCCGTCACAGGCAAGGGTCTTTCGGATTTGATCCGCGAGGAGTTCGGCTTACGAATCACCTTCGGCATCATGCTCCTGCTGGTGATGGCGAACTTCACCAATATCGTGGCCGAGTTCGCCGGTGTAGCCACCGCGCTGGACTTGTTTGGCGTCTCCAAATACATTTCGGTGCCGCTGGCCGGCGTCCTAGTCTGGTTTCTCGCCGTGAAGGGGAACTACGCCAGCGTCGAGAAGATCTTCCTGTTCGCCTGCGTGATCTACATCTCCTACGTAATCGCCGGATTTCTGGTCAAGCCGGACTGGCACGAGGCCCTGATCACCAGCATTCGACCCACCTTGATGCTGGACGGCGGCTACATCACGATGTTGATCGCGATGGTTGGGACCACGATCGCGCCCTGGATGCAGTTCTATCTGCAAGCTGCGGTCGTGGAGAAGGGAATTACGGCCAAGGAGTACCGGGAATCGCGGGTTGAGGTGATCGTCGGTTGCGTGATGACCTCCGTGATCGCGTTCTTCATCATCGTGGCCTGCGCCGGGGCCTACCGGGGCCATCCGACGGACATCAAGGACGCGAGCGAGGCCGCGCTTGCCTTCAAGCCCTTCGGCCAGTATGCGTTTCTGCTGTTCAGCGCCGGGTTGCTGAACGCCTCGGTGTTCGCCGCCTGCATTCTGCCGCTCTCCACTGCATACTCGGTGTGCGAGGGGTTGGGCTTTGAATCGGGCGTGAGCCGCACCTGGAAGGAAGCACCGATCTTCTATTGGCTCTACACCCTGTTGATCGTGGTTGGGGCCGGGGTGGTCCTGGTGCCGAATTTCCCGATGGTAAGGATGATCCTGCTGTCCCAGGTGCTGAACGGGATGCTGCTGCCGTTCATTCTCATCTTTATGATCATCCTCGTCAATAAGAAGGGGCTGATGAAGGAGTGGGTGAATCCACCCTTGTATAACGCCGTGGCTTGGGTCACGGCCATCGTCGTGATCGGGATGACCCTGGCGCTGACTGGCATATCCCTCCGTGGAGAGTAAGGACTACTATGGACGACCAACAATTTCGGACAGCTTGCGACGGCGCGATGGATACCCTCCGCCGGGCCTTGGAACGGACCTCCGAGGATTTCGATTTCGATGTCGATAGCAAGGAAGGGGCTTTGGCGGTTGAGTTCGACGACCCGCCGGCCAAGTTTGTGGTTAGCCCGAACTCACCCGTCCACCAGATTTGGGTCTCGGCCCGCGTGAAGAGCTTCAAGCTGGATTGGAATCCGGCCTCATCCGCGTTCGAACTGCCCGATGGCCGCAGTTTGCTGCAGTTGATGGGGGATGTGATCGGCGAACAGCTGGGCGAGACTGTCGACCTTTGAGGTAGTAAGCTGGAAACCGATGAGAGTTTCGGTTCCCGTCTTCGCCGCCGCAGTTGTTTCCGTGGCCTTCCTCCTGGCTCAGCCTCCGGCGGGCGACCCGCTGATTGAGGGCTTCAAGAATGTCGAGGTGGCATCGGTGGCGGATGCGATTGAGCAGCTTTATGGCCAGAAGATGTACATGCACCACGGCATGCGGCCCGTGTTCACCACCAAATTCGTCGGTCCGGCCGTGACGGTGCTGCTCAAGAAGGAGGAGCATAAGGACGGCTCAAAGGCCTCGCAGGGTATGCTGGACGCGATCGATGCCGCCGCCCCGGGGTCCGTTTACGTGATGAAACTGGATGACGGGGGCGATATCGCCGGCATCGGCGGCCTGATGGCGACCGCGATGAAGGCCCGGGGGTTCGCCGGTGCCGTGATCGACGCCGCCGTCCGCGACACACCGCAGATCAAGAAACTGCAATTCCCGGTATTCAGCACCGGCATTGCCCCGTCCACGTCGGTCAACCATTACCGGTTTGCGGGGGTCAATGTGCCCATCACCTGCGCCGGAGCCTTGGTCAACGCCGGGGACATCATTTCCGCGGACGAGGACGGTGTCGTTGTCATCCCGCGGGCCAAGGCCGCCGAGATCCTGAAGCGCGCAGAGGAACTGGACAACACCGAACACACGATGATCCCGTTCATCGAGAAATTCAGGTCGATCCGCGAGGCCGTCGCCAAGTTTGGGCGGATTTGAGCGTGTCCAACACTGTCTGCGCCGTTGTCGCCACCCGAAACCAAAAGGACCGTCTCAGAGTCTGCCTTCGGGCGCTTCTGCGCCAGACCCGCCTGCCGGACTGCATCCTTGTCGTCGACAACGTTGTCGACAACGCCGGAACGGACGGCAGCGCCGAGGTGCTGGCTGCTGAATTTCCGCAAGTTGAAGTGATGACCCTGCCCCTGAATTCCGGCGAGACGGGGGCTTTCCGGGCTGGCATGCAGTGGATGCACTGCCGCCATGATTTCGGCTGGGTCTGGACCATGACCGACCGGTTCGAGCCGAATCCGGATTGCCTCCAGACCATGCTGTCGTGGCAGCACGCCGGGGATCTAATCGAAATCCGCAAGGAGCTGCCGAGCGGTCGATCTTCCGGGGAGGCTGTCTGGGATGTTGGATCGGCCAAATTGGTGCCCATTCCCGGGGAGATTTCCTTCGCCAATGGACGCAAATTCGCCCCTGCCCAATACTGCGATTTGGACGGTGCTCTGACCCGGCGTCTGGTTATTGAAAAAGCCGGGCTTCCGGACGCCCGGTTCTTCCACGGTGGAGGTGCGGCCTACGGCTTCATCGCCTCGCTCCACGCGAGCGTGATCCGGGTGAACCACCTGGGCGCGAAGTACATTCCCACGGATATTGGCGTCGCCGTTGCCCAGTATCTGATGATCCGCAACCGTTTCCTCACGTGGGACCACCTGGTAAAGGCAGGCCTGAAACTCGACCGGACCACGGTTGCGGCCCGGAATATTGTGGAAGGATTCGCCGAAGTTGTGGATGCTGCAAGGTCGGGCCGCGCCCCCGCTGCGGCCCTGGAGGGTCTGCGCGACGGATTGTACCGCCGTTTCGATCCGCCGATTTGGCTAATCCAAGCGTGAGCGGCGAGCGAGGCTGTGGTATTCTGGCCGAGTGGTTCCCGAAACCTCCACACCCGACGAGGAAGTCAACCGTCTGCTCAAGCAGATCTCGGACGGTGCCGGCGATCCCGAAGTGCAACAGCGTCTGCTGGATGCGGTCCACACCCACCTCCGACAGATTGCCCGCCGCCTGATGCGGAGCGAGCGCGCGAACCACACCCTGCAGCCGACCGCCCTTGTCAATGAAGCTTGGCTCAAGCTGGGTGCCGCCCGGGAGCAAAACTACCAGAGCCGGGCCCATTTCATCAACTGCGCGGCGGTGGCGATGCGACAGATCCTCCTCGACCACGCCCGCGCCCGCTTGGCGGGACGTCGCCAACTCGACACCGACGCGCTGCTTCGCCTCAAGGGCGACGCGGTGGTCCGGGTGGAGCCACTGGAAATGCTGGCGCTCGACCAAGCGTTGACCCGCTTGGCCGAACGTGACCGCCACTTGGCCCATCTGGTGGAGTTGCGCTGTTTCGGGGAACTCAGCGTGGAGGAGACCGCCTCGGTCCTGCGGCTATCTGTCAGCACGGTCAAACGCCAATGGCAGATTGCCCGGGCCATGCTGATGCAGGAACTGGACCCCGGCGTCCGTCCTTAGGTCGGGGTCAAAAAGCAACGCCACCATTTTCTGCGTGCTTGGAACCCCCAAGTTATTGATTCCATTTGATTAGGCGGGTAAAAACAGAGCCAAAACGGAGCCAAAACGGAGCCATGCGGGGCCAATAAATTCTCAAGAAATGTGCGTGGCGGTCTGTGACGGTTGGCTGCGAGTTGTCGTTCCGAGAGCATAGGGCTCCTCCGAGGTGGAGTATGCCACGGAGCGAGGGGCAAAACGAGCCGAAGGTGATGGATGTTGTTGATTTAAATGGAAATACAGTTTATGACCGGGTTACTGGCCGGCGGCGTCTATGTTCTGTATCTCTTGCACCAAAAGCTCCAACCGTGCTCGCACGTTCTCCTCGCGCAAACTGCAATCCGCTGAGCACACGTAGGTTCCATTGATGCGCGAGATGACGCGGGTGAGGTGCGGTAGCCGGAGCCTTGACGGTTCCGATGCAATTAGTCCACAAAAAGGACTAAACTGAGGACATGCAGATTAACGTACATGAAGCGAAGACTCAGCTGTCACATCTGCTGGAGCTTGTGGAGCAAGGGGAAACGGTCACGATAGCCCGGCACGGCAAGCCGGTTGCCGACCTGATCAAGACGCGCGGCGGGGGATTCCCCCTGGGTATTGCACGAGGCGACGACCTGGTCCCGCCTGGGGATGAATGGTGGGCACCGATGACTGACGACGAGGCCGAGGCATGGGCGGAAGGCAAATAGTATGACGGGCCCTGCCCAGCCGAAGTTGCTTCTCGACACCCACACGCTGGTCTGGGCACTGGCCGCACCCCAGAACCTCGGCCCACAGGGAATCAAGCTCCTGCCGCAAGGTGACGTGGTCGCTTCCGCGGCGAATCTTTGGGAACTGGTTCTTAAAATCGGAAAGAACGACGCACTCGTCCCCGACCCGCTTGCCTGGTGGGGTCGATACGTAACCGGGAGCAGCATCACGGTTCTACCCATCCGTGCGACCCATGTGATGGCCCTGGCCAAACTCCCTCCGATTCATAAGGACCCGTTTGACCGGATCCTGGTGGCACAAGCAACTTGTGAAAATCGTGTTCTCGTTAGCCGGGACACGGTTCTGGCCCGCTACGGAGTGGCCGTCATCTGGTAATGCTGGCTTGATTCGCTCCTACTGGCCAAATAGGCGGGCGACTTCCGACCTCGCGGGTGATTTGGGGTCCTGCTTCAGGGCCAGGGCGTATTCCTTTTGAGCCCGGGTTTTGTCGCCGGTGGCGGCGAGGGCAGCGGCGAGGTGGTAGTGGGCGGTGGGACGATCCTTTGCTTTCAGGGAGCGCTCCAGAAATGGCAGGGCGGCTTCCGTCTTGCCCTGGCGGAAGTAGATCCAGCCGACGGTGTCGGCACTGAGGGGATTGTCGGGGTCGAGAGCCAAGGCTTTCTCAGCCCAGAAACGCGCGTCGTCCATCTTGTTCAGGCGTGAAGCGAGTGTATCGGCCAAGTTGTTCATGGCCTGTGAATTGGAGGGGTCGAGTTCGAGGGCTCTCAAGTAGTGGGCGGTGATGGCTTCGGGGGCCGAGCCCTTGCGTGTTTCCACTTCGGCGAGGAGCATGCGGGTCGCCGCATTGTCACGGGTCTTGGTGAGATCGAGGAGCCGCTGCCTGGCGGCATCGAAAGCGCCGGCATCCATATCGAGACGGGCGAGGCCGAAGATTGCATCCGGGACGTTTCCGGCGGCCGTGAAGGCGGCACGGGCTTCGGCCTGATTCCCCTGCGCGGCAAGGAGACGCCCGAGGGTGGTTTGCAGTTCCGGCACGCGCGGATTCTTGGCGGCAGCCTCCCGCAACATGGCCTGGAACCGGGGAAGCTCGCCCAACTTTGACATCACATCACCCAGAAGACTGAGAACGGCGGGATGGGAGGGGGTCAGCGCGAACGCCGCTTCGAGCGACTTGCGGGCCCCGGGCAGATCCTTGGTCTTGGACCGCAGAAGTGCGTCCGAGTAGAGAAAGCCGGCATTGCGGGCTCTTGCGAGGGACGCATCAATGCTCTTGCGGGCCGCCGGGTAGTCCCCCGCTTCCGTGAGTGCAATGTTGCGGGCATAGGCATGCTCAACGGACCCCTGTTCGATGGGGGTAGCCTGATTGAGAGTTTCGAGGGCCTGTTTGGCATTTCCGAGGCTCAGGAGGAGTTGGGCAAGGTCGAGGCGGGCGGCAAAAAGGCGGGGATCGAGTTTGAGGGTTTCCACAAGGAGTTCGCCTTGCCGATGAACGTTCCCTCGGGCGGCGAAGAGCCGGGACTGCTGGTAGCTGAGGGGAGCCGAGAATGCCTTCTGTTCCTGGAGGGTCCTGATATCGCGGGAGGCGGCTTCGAGATCCGCGTTGTCGATGGCAAGCGAGGCGCGCTGGAGGAGCGCTGTTTTGTCTTTGGGTAGACGGGAGAGGGTCGAAGAGATGACAGCGGCGGCTTCGGCGCGGCGTCCGGCGGTGAGGAGGAGGGCGGAGAACTGGTCCGGGAGACTTGGGTCGCCGGGATGCTCCGCGAGAACCCGTTTGAATTCGGCGATACCCTCATCGACTTTGCCTTCGCTAAAGAGCATGCGGGCCCAGGCGGACCAAAGCTGTTTTTCAGGAAGTTGGGAGAGTGCTTTGGCCGTCTCCTCGGCCCCGAGTGTGTTGCCAGCGACAAGTTCCTGGCGCAGGCGCAGCTGGAGTGCTTGGCGGGAACCGCGGTTGAGAGTCAGCGCGCGCGCGATCTCTGCGTTGGCATCTGCGGAATCGTGCGCGGAAAGAGCCACTTCCGCACGGAGCGAGGCCAGTTCGGCGGAGGCGGGATGGCTGCTGGTGAGCGCGTGGGTGATGGCGGTGGCTGCGGCAGGATCGTTCTTTGCCGCGTACCACGCGACCACAACCATGGCTGGCCGGGTGTTGGCGGAGTCCTTATCGGCGGCGAGCAGGAGATAGCGAAGAGCCTCGCCCTTGTTGCCGGACTTCGCCTCAGCAAGGGCCAGAGCTCCGATGGTTTCCGTGTCCGCCGGGTGAGCCGCGAGGTACTGGCGGAGGACCGGTTTGGCCTCTTCGAGATTCTCTGGCCTGTTGCTGCCCACCTTGTACATGGCGACCTGCAGACGCGCCCCTTCGTGGCCAGGTTCAACGGTCTGGGCTTTCTGAAAGCTCTGGTATGCAAGTGCGACGTTACCGAGCTTTTGGTAGGTGCGACCCAGCTGGTACAGCGGCTCAGCATGGGTGGGCATGTTCTGCGAAGCAATCTTGAACTCGATGACAGCTTTGCGGTAATCCCCCTTCTCAAAATCCTCGTTGCCCTTTTTCATGCGGGCCGCTTCACGAGATTCGGGGGTGCCGGAGCAGGCTGTTGAGACTAGGATGCAGAGACAGGCCACGACCAGTCGACATGCTGCCGCTTTGGACTTAATGTTTGTGAACATGGTGTCAACGCGAATTGTAGTTTGCATCTATGATGGCGAGGATGATGGACTGGTCCACCCGGGCCTCCCTTAGGGCGATGATGGCGTTGGTACTCACGTCATAGGAGCCGTTCGAGGTCCGAATCATCTGAAGCACAACGCTGGTGCCCACATCGGCGCGCCAGAGCCGGCGGATCTCGGCGTTGTCGAGAGTCGCCTTGGGCTTGCGGTTCATCATTTGTTCAAATGTGGAACCCTGCCCTCCGGCGGCGGCCCGGGCTTGGGCGAGTCTTTCGGTTTCGCCCACCGAGCTCCTGCTAGACAAGGCGTAATTGAGAAATCGTGGCGACCGTACGAGATAAACGGCGGCACCCAAAAGCCCGAGAGCCAGAAGTGCTTTGGGGATGGCCGTCCACCCGAATTGGGAACGGCGCCGATATTGACAACGGCTGCACTGGAAACGCTGGAATGAGAGAATCGCCTCGAAGACTGTTTGCGCGACGGGTAGAACTGCGGTGTGTTTGCACTTCGGACACGGAGGCGCGGACCGTTCGGCCGTCGACTGTTCGGATGTGGGGAACTGGTCGGAAACTAACATCTCTATCATGATTCCCTTGTTTCAATGAGCAGATACGGCAAGTTGAAGGGCATCCAACAGGAGGCTCGGGGAACCTCGCGCCTCCTGGCGCGTGGCCGGGTCGGCGACCCGGCCGCAGGATGCCATCCTGCCCCACAAATCCTTGCAAGCTGGAAATAAGTTGGGGCAGGAACACAACACACGCTGGCAATTTGGGCCGCTAGCTGGCGATAGTCGGACCGGAACGCAGACGCCGAAGACCGATTAGGCCAATGCCGGTCCCCAGCAGGAGCCAGGTGGAGGGTTCGGGCGTATATTCGATCTGAGCATCGGCAGTTAGAGTTCCCGCGCCGATCTGGTTGGTGTAAGCGTTGTCGTCGAAAAGCGAGTAGCTCAACTGGATCTGAAAGACGTTGGAGAGCAGGTGCCCGTAGGCATCGCCGACGGGGAAGTTCCAAGTTGCAAGACCTTGGTCCGACCCGTTGTAGGCGAGTGTGTAGACCGAGTTCGGGCCGATCAGGATGTTGGCGGCATTGAACTGGTATGTCGCGAAGAGCTCGGTAAAGTTGCTGGACGGGCCGAAGCGGTAGACGGGGGTATCCACGAGGCTGAACAACTGAACGCTGTCCACCGAGAGATAGCCGGACGTTTCGTTGTTGAGTGTGAAGCCCCAGCCATTGATTCCGCCGCCGTTACCGTTCAGCGGCGTGGGATTGACAGTGAAGTTGGTTTCCGCCAAGGCCGCAGTGGCCAGGAGAGCGGACAGAAGCATGTATTTTAGGATTTTCATGGTTGTCTCTCGAGTGTTCCTGTGTTAGCGGACGACGTTGCTGAGCGTGATCGAGTTGGTGTAGCCGTTGTCACCCGCCAGGTTGATCCGGAACTGGATGCGCGCGGTGGGTGAGGCCGGGAAGATCACCGATACGGGAACGGTGGACGATTGGCCGGGGCTGAGCGCGGGGTTCGCGAGCGCCGCCGGGTAGTTGGTGCTGCCGAGCGTTACGGAAGCGGTGGCCGGGCTGACCGCTACGACTTGGACGCTGGTTACGCGAACGTTGGTGATGGCTCCAGTGCCGGAGTTGGTGACCTGCAGGGTCCAGATACGTTCGTTGGGCAGCGCGCCATCCGCCTTGGCCGCGATGATGGCCGTAAGGAGCGGCGCTCCGATGGCGGAGAAGTTTGCCGTCACCGACTTCGGGGCGTCCATCAGCAGGGAAAGCGGGTTGCTGGTGGAGGTGGTGGCTCCAGTGAAGTTGCTGAAGGTGAACCCGGAGGAGGGGGTCGCGGTGATGGACGCGCTGGTGCCGGCGTTGAGGTACCCGCCTGCGGTGACCGTGCCGCTGAGTCCGGCTGAGGTGGTCAGCAGGTACTGGGTGCCGAAGGTTGCCGTATAGGTGGTGGGTGCCGGGGAGACCGTGATCGAGTGGCTGAGAGCGCCCGAATCGCTCCAGCCGGAGAACACGTACTGGGTGCCTGCGGTTCCGGCCTGGGTGGCGACGGTGGCGATGGTGTGGCTGCCCGCGGTCAGGAGAACCGAGTAGGGAGCGGTTTGGGCCGCGCCGCCGTCGATGCTCACCTGGAGGCCGGCGGGGCTGGTCTGCAGGGTGACGTACTGCGCAACCAGGGTGACGGTGAACGACTGGTTGACGGCCGAGGCCGCTGCGTAGTTCGAATTGCCAGCCTGGGTGGCCTGGATGGTGCAGGTTCCGGAGGTGGTGGTGAGAGTCACCGTGCCGCCGGAGACAGTGCAGATCGAGGTGGTGAGCGAGGAGAATGAAACCCCGAGGCCGGAGCTTGCCGTCGCCGAGATACCGAACGCCGCGTCTGTGTTGCCCTTGGCGGAAAGCGCGCCGAAGGTGATGGTCTGCGCCGCCCGGGTCACCGTGAAGGTCTGGTTGGCCGCCGTCGCTGCCGCGTAGTTGGTGTTGCCCGCCTGGTTGGCGGTGATGGTGCAGGTGCCCCCGGCGATCAGAGCAACCGTGGCGCCGTTGGTGCCGGAAACGGTGCAGACGCCGGTGGTGGCGGAGGTGAAGGTAACCGGGTTGCCGGAGGCGCCGCCGGTGGCGCTGACGGTGACGTTCGTCCCGAACGCGGCCGGGGAAGGCGCGGCACCGAAGGCAATCGTCTGGCCCAGGAGACTGCTCGCGTAGACTTGGATGCCGCCGTGGGAGAGCATCAGGGTCGTTTGCGAGCCAGCAAAGCCATTTTCGCCCCAGAGGACTTCATTGCAGCTGTTGGCGCAGTACGAGCCGTTGAGTGTGACCCACGGGTCCTCGGCATTGCCCGCTCCGCGGTACAGGATGTTGCCGGTGATTGTGGAACCCCGGTCGGTGCCGTTTTCGCCGGCGGAGACCCAGGTGATATTTGGAGTGGTGACGCCGCCTGCCGCTGCCACAATGGCAGTGATATCGGAGAACTTCGCCACGCCCCAGTACAAGCCGTCCCCGGTGGTGAACAGAAGTTTGTCCGGCGCGGCGAACGACTTCCAGAAATCGACCCCGTTGTTGGAACTGCAGGTCGCGGACAGGTTGCAATTGCCCGTGAACATGGCATTGGTGATGTACGACATGTTCCCGACCTGGGTCCAGGTTCCATCCAGCGGGTTGGCCGCCGGGAAGGTGCTGTTGAACTTGAGGATGCGGTTGCGGTAGTAGTCGGCGACGTAGAGGTTTCCGCGCGCGTCCAGCGTGATGCCGAAATTGACGCCCTGCCCGTAGACCGCCGTGGCAGTGGTGCTGCCCGCGGGGAAGTACAAGACCCGTTGGTGGGTGCCATCGCCTACGTACAGGTTGCCGCCGGGGTCCAGCGCGATCGACTGCGGATTTTCGAAACTGTTGGCGCCAGTCCCGGCCGCGTTCGAGGTGAAGCTGCCGCTCTGCCCGTAGACCCGCGTGGGCGTGGTGCTGCCGGCGGGATAGTACAAGACCCGTTGGTTGCCGGTATCGACCACATAGAGGTTGCCGCTGCCGTCCAGCGCAAGCTGTGCCGGATGGCTGAGAGTATTGGCGCTGGTGCCGGTCCCGCCGTTCTCGGCACCCCCACCGAAGTTGCCGTTCTGCCCGTAGACCCGCGTGGCGGTGGTGCTGCCGGAGGGGTAGAACAAGACGCGGTTGTTGCCGTTATCGACGATGTAGAGGTTGCCGGCGCTGTCCGTCAGGGCATGCGCCGGTCCGTGGAGATTCGTGGCGCTAGCCCCGGCCTGGGTCGTGGTGAAGCTGCCGTTCTGCCCGTAGACCCGCGTGGCGGTGGTACTGCCGGCGGGATGGAACAAGACCCGGTTGTTGACGTTATCGGCAATGTAGAGGTTGCCGGCGCTGTCCAATGAGACGCCTTGCGGGCCGTTGAGACCGTTGGCGTCGGTGCCATAGCCATTCGTGGTCAAGTTGCCGCCCTGCCCGTAGACGCGTGTGGCGGTGGTGCTGCCAGCGGGGTAGAACAGGACCCGGTTGTTGAGTCTGTCGGCCGCGTACAGGTTGCCTGCGCTGTCGACCGCCACTCCGTATGGACCACTGAGACCGCCAGCGCCGACGGCTGCGGCAGTCGTGGTGAAGCTGCCGCCTTGCCCGTAAACCACGTCGGCGGTAGGATCCGGGGCGGCTGTCCCCGCGATCTGCAGGTTCTGCGTGACCGGGGTCGTCACGGCAGTATAGTTGCTTGACCCGGTCGCCGTGACTGACAGCACGCAGGTTCCCGTTCCAACCAGCGTTACCGTGGTGCCCGAAAGGGTGCAGATGCTAGCCGCCGAGGTGGTGCTGAAGGTGAATACCGGGCTGGGGGCGTTCGATGTCGCACTCAGGGTGACATTGCCCGAACCGATAATCGCGACCAGAGGCACGGTGGCCGCGAACTGGATGACCTGCACAGCCTGCGTCACAGTGAAGCTTTGCTGGACCTGGGGTGCCGCCGTGTAGCTCGTGGTGGCCGCTTGGTTGGCTCTGACGGTGCAGGTGCCGAGCGCGATCAGCGCCACCGTCGCGCCGTTGGTGCCGGAGACGGTGCAGACGCTGGTGGTGGCCGAGGTGAACGTCACCGGGTTGCCCGAGGCTCCGCCCGTGGCGCTGACCGTAACGCTCGTCCCGTACATGGAGGGCGAGGGCGCTGTGCCGAATGAGATCGTCTGGGCCAGCGGCGTCACCGTGAAGCTCTGCTGGACCTGCGGAGCCGCAGCGTAGTTCGTGGTGCCCGCCTGGTTGGCGTTGATGGTGCACGTTCCCCCGGCAACCAGCGTGACCGTGGAGCCGTTGATGCCCGAAACGGTGCAGACACCGGTGGTGGCGGAGGTGAAGGTGACCGGGTTGCCGGAAGCGCCGCCCGTGGCACTGACAGTGAAAGCGGCACTCCCGTAGGGCTGATTGGAAAGCGCCCCGAACGAGATCGTCTGCGGCACGAGGGTCACCGTAAAGCTCTGCTGGACCTGCGTTGCCGCCGTGTAGTTGGTGGTGCCCGCTTGGTTGGCGTTGATGGTGCACGTGCCTCCCGCGATCAGCGCCACCGTGGCGCCGTTGGTGCCCGATACCGTACAGACGCCGGTTGTGGCCGAGGTGAAAGTGACCGGGTTGCCGGAAGCGCCACCCGTGGCGCTGACCGTCACGTTCGTGGCGATCACGGTCGGCGAGGGTGCGGCCCCGAACGAGATGGTCTGGGTCGCCCGGGTGACGGTGAAGCTCTGCTGAACCTGCGTTGCCGCCGTGTAGACTGCCGTAACCGCCTGGTTGGCGCTGATGGTGCAGGTGCCGAGGGCGATCAGCGAAACCGTTGCGCCATTGGTGCCGGAAACGGTGCAGACGCCGGTGGTGGCCGAGGTGAAGGTGACCGGGTTGCCGGAGGTGCCACCGGTGGCGCTGACCGTGACATTCATCCCGTACACGGCCGGCGAGGGCGCGGCCCCGAAGGTGATCGTCTGCGCCGTGACATTGTGCACGTAGACCTGGATTCCGCCGTGGGCGGACATCAGGGTCGTTTGCGAACCAACATAGCCATTCTCGCCCCACAGCATTTCATTGCAGCTGTTGGCGCAGTACGAGCCGTTGAGTGTGACCCACGGGTCCTCCGGATTGCCCGCCCCGCGGTGAAGGATGTTGCCTGTGATGGTGGCACCCCTGTCGGTGCCGTTTTCGCCCGCCGAGACCCAAGCCAGATTGGGAGTGGTGTCGCCGCTGGCCGCTGCCACGAGGGCCGCAACATCGGAGTAGTTCGCCACGCCCCAGTACAAGCCGTCCCCGGTGGTGAACAGAATTCTGTCCGGGGTAGTGAACGGCTTCCAGAAGTCGGTTCCGTCACTGAAGCTGCAGGTCGCGGACAGGTTGCAATCGCCGGCGAACATGGCATTGGTGACGTAGGACATGTTCCCGACCTGGGTCCAGGTTCCATCCAGCGGGTTGGCCGCCGGGAAGGCGCTGTTGAACTTGAGGATGCGGTTGTTACTGTATCCGCTTACGAACAGGTTTCCGCGCGTGTCCAGCGTGATACCGGTTGGAAAGTTGAGACTGTTGGCGCTGGGCCCGCCGAGGTTCGCGGTGTTCGAGGTGAAGCTGCCGCCCTGCCCGTAGACCGCCGTGGCAGTGGTGCTGCCGGCGGGATAGTACAGTACCCGGTTATTGCTGGAATCGGTCGCGTACAGGTTGCCGCCGCGGTCCACCGCGACGTTGTACGTTACGTTGAGACTGTTGGCGCTGGTCCCGCCGAGGTTCGCGGTGTTCGAGGTGAAGCTGCCGCCCTGCCCGTAGACCCGCGTGGCGGTGGTGCTGCCGGCGGTGTAGTACAAGACCCGATTGTTATACGTATCGGTGATGTAGAGGTTGCCGCCGCTGTCCACCGTGACCCCGATCGGTCTGTTGAGACTGGTGGCGGTGACCCCGCCGAGGTTCGCGGTTCCAGCAGAGTTCAAGTTGCCGCCCTGCCCGTAGACCCGCGTGGCGGTGGTGCTGCCGGCGGGGTAGTACAACACCCGATTGTTATCGCTGTCGGCTACGTAGACGTTGCCGCCGCTGTCCACCGCAACCCCCCGCGAGGCCTTGAGACTGTTGGCGTCTGTCCCATAGCCATTCGAGGTGAGGCTGCCGCCCTGCCCGTAGGCACGCGTGGCGGTGGTGCTGCCGACGGGATAGAACAACACCCGGTTCTGACCGTAGTCGGCCGCGTACAGGTTGCCTGCGCCGTCCGCCGCGATTGCGAATGGTTGGTTGAGACTGTTGGCGGTGGTCCCGCCCAAGCTCGAGACCGTCGAGGTGAAGCTGCCGCCCTGGCCGTAAACGACGTCGGCGGTTCTATCCACGCCAGTTGTCGCCGTGACCAGCAGGTTCTGCGTGACCGCGGTGGTCACCGCGGAATAGTTGGCTGTCGCGGCCGCCGTTACCGACAGCGCGCAGGTCCCCGCTCCAACCACCGTTACCGTGGTGCCCGAGACGGTGCAGATGCTCGCCGCCGAGGTTGTGCCGAAGGTGAAGACCGGGCTGGGGGCGTTCGACGTCGCACTTAGCGTGAAGTTGCCCGAACCGGGAAGCGCGACCGGAGGCACGGTGGCCGCGAACTGGATGACCTGCGCCGCTTGGGTCACCGTGAAGCTTTGCTGGACCGGCGTAGCCGCCAAGTAGTTCGTGCTCGCCGCCTGGTTGGCGTTGATGGTGCAGGTGCCCACGGCAACCAGCGTCACGGTCGCGCCATTGGTGCCCGATACCGTGCAGACGCCCGTCGTGGCCGAGGTAAACGTCACCGGGTTGCCCGAGGCTCCGCCCGTGGCGCTGACCGTCACACTGGTCCCGTACATGGAAGGCGAGGGCGCGGCCCCGAACGAGATCGTCTGCGCCAGCTGCGTCACCGTGAAGCTTTGCTGAACCTGGGTCGCCGCTGCGTAGTTCGAGGTGCCCGCCTGGTTGGCGTTGATGGTGCAGGTGCCAGCGGCGATCAGAGCCACGGTCGCGCCGTTGGTGCCGGAGACGGTGCAGACGCCGGTGGTGGCGGAGGTGAACGTGACCGGGTTGCCGGAAGCGCCGCCCGTGGCGCTGACCGTGAACGGGGCACTCCCATATGCCTGGGCTGAAAGCGCGGAGAACGTGATCGTCTGCGCCGCCTTCGTCACCGTGAAGCTCTGCTGGACCTGCGTTGCCGCCGCGTAGTTCGTGCTGCCCGCCTGGTTGGCATTGATGGTGCAGGTGCCGGCCGCGATCAGAGCGACTGTCGCGCCGTTGGTGCCCGACACCGTGCAGACTCCGGTCGTGGCCGAGGTGAAGGTCACCGCGTTGCCGGAGGCTCCGCCCGTCGCGCTCACTGTCACATTCGTCCCGTAGACGGCAGGCGAAGGCGCTGCCCCGAAGGTGATCGTCTGCGCCGCCTGTGTCACGGTGAAGCTCTGGTTGACCGCCGTCGCTGCCGCATAGGCGGCCGAGCCCGCTTGGTTGGCGGTAATGGTGCAGGTGCCCAGGGCGATCAGAGCCACAGTGGCGCCATTGGTGCCGGAAACGGTGCAGACGCCGATCGTGGCGGAGGTGAAGGTGACCGGGTTGCCGGAAGTGCCGCCGGTGGCGCTGACCGTGACGTTCGTTCCGTAAACGGTTGGCGACGGCGCGGCACCGAAACTGATAGTCTGCGCCGTGAGGTTGCGCACGTAGACCTGGATTCCGCCGTGGGCGGCCATCAGGGTCGTTTGCGAACCAACATAGCCGTTCTCCCCCCACAGCATTTCATTGCAGCTGTTGGCGCAATACGAGCCGTTGAGGGTGATCCACGGATCCTCCGGATTGCCCGCCCCCCGGTAAAGGATGTTGCCTGTGATGGTGGCACCCCTGTCGGTGCCGTTTTCGCCCGCCGAGACCCAAGCGAGGTTGGGAGTCGTGTCGTTGCCGGCCGCTGCCACGATAGCCGCGACGTCGGAGAACTTCGCCACGCCCCAGTACAAGCCGTCCCCGGTGGTGAACAGAATTCTGTCCGGGGTGGTGAACGGCTTCCAGAAGTCGG